>CAINDP010000022.1 GCA_903847405.1 uncultured Myxococcales bacterium
ACGATGCCCATCTCCATCAGGTCGCGCCCCGTGTCGTACACGTACATCTGCACGTATCCCCACAGGGTCTGGACCGTCATGAAGATGTGGACGCCCTTGGCAATGGCCCGCTTGATGGCCGGGTACAGCGGCTTGTTCACGTGCCCCAGGCCGGTGCCCGCGATGATGATGCCCCGGTAGCCGTTGTCCACCAGGCCGTCGATCAGGTCGGGCTTCATGCCGGGGTAGTAGTACAGGATGGTCGCCCGATCGTCGTACACGGCGTCCAGCTTGACCTTGCGGGTCGGGTCGCGACGGCGGTAGTCCTCGCGCAGGGGCTTGACGGCATCCCGGGAAACCGTCGCGACGGGGATGTCGCCGATGGTCCGGAACGTGGAGCGGTACGACGAGTGCATCTTGCGGACGCGGGTGCCGCGGTGCAGCAGGCCGTACTGGTCGGACGTCGGGCCGAACATGCAGACCATGACCTCCGCGATGTCGCTGTGGCCGGCCGTCCGCGTGGCGTGCATCAGGTTCAGGGCCGCGTCGGAGGACGGGCGATCGGAGGACCGCTGGCTGCCCACCATGACGATCGGCACGGGCGGGTCCTGGACCATGAAGGACAGGATGGCCGCCGTGTGGTGCATCGTGTCGGTGCCGTGGCCGATGACGATGCCGTCGGCGCCTTCCTCGATCGACCGGGCGACCGCGGTGGCCAGCCCGATGTACTGCTCCGGGCCCATGTTCTCGCTGAACACGGCGTACAGCTTTTCGGTCTTGATGTTGCAGATGTCGGCCAGTTCCGGCACGGACCCGTACAGCTCGCCCGGGGAGAACGCCGGGATGACGGCGCCGGTGCGGTAGTCCAGGCGCGACGCGATGGTGCCGCCCGTGCCCAGCAGCTTCACCGTGGGCTTCGCCGGGTCGAACGGGAACTCGCGTTCCGGGATCGCGTAGTGCGCTTCCCGGCGACCGCGGCTGACGAACGACGTCACGGTGTCCGCCGCGATGCCGATGTTGTAGCCCGTATCCAGTTTCAGGACGATGTGCCGGTCGTCGGCGGTTTCGCTGCGGGGCAGCAGGATGCCCTGGTAGGCGCCGCGCGTCGTCTTGACGTCGATTTCCTCCCAGACGCCCACGTCCAGGCGTTGCAGCAGTTCCAGGCCGGCGCCCCGGTATCCCTTGAAGCGGTCGTTGGCGTCCACGCTCATGCCTGCACCCTCCGGTCCGCCGCCCGGGGATCGGGCTTGGTCAGGAAATGCGGCGCGAAGCCCACGGCAGCCGCCACCCGGGCCGCGGCCGTCTTCTGGTCCAGGGGCTTCCCGTTCGTGCCGCCCAGCAGTGCCAGGGTGCGTTCCGCGGTCAGGACCGACACGTCCAGCCCCCGCCCCTGCAGGAACGGAATCCAGTCCAGCAGCAGGTAGGCCAGCACCGTGGGCTTGACGTTGACGCGGCCGTCCAGCGCCTCGAACGTCGTGAACGCGTCCTGCGTGAACAGGCGTTCGATCTGCACCTTCGACAGGCCCAGCGCGGCGTAGCGCTCCTCCTTCTCCCACAGCGGCTCGGGCTGTGCGCCGCGGGCCCGGGTGAAGCAGTCCTCGTCCAGCACGATGGGCGGCAGGTCGGTGTCGGGGTACATGCGGTCGGGGCCCGGCAGCATGCGCTCGAAGAGGGTCGAGCCGTCCGGCAGGGACTTGCGGGTTTCGCGCGGGACGCAGGTCAGGGCCTCGCGCATCCGGATGCGGATTTCGCCCAGGGCCGTCGTCACGTCCCCGACCGGGCCGGCGACGATCACGATCGCGTCCTTGGCGCCGGTCTTCGTCGCCCGCCGGACCTCGTCGAACAGCGCGCCCAGCGTGAACGACTCCGGGCAGTCCGAATGGGCCATGTTCGGCTTGCGGTCGATGCAGGCGATGACCTTGATCCGGTCCGAAATCTCGTTGCCGAACGTGCGGTGCGGCGCGGTCGGGAAGGACAGGAGGCCCGAGCAGTTCCGCAGCACGATGGCCCGGGCGGTGGTGCCGCCGCCCCAGGGCATCCGGAACGCCGGGTGGGTAACCTTCTTCGCCTGGGCGGTGACGTCCAGTTCGGTGTCGAAATCGTTCGCCGTGATGCCCCGGGCGCGGGCGGCCTCCTTGATGTCCAGCAGGGCCTTCTGGCGCAGGGCCTCGAAGTGCACGAGGGCCGGCAGCAGCCGCAGGCTGGACACGCCCTTGATTTCGACCCGGTCGCCGCCCGTGATCGACACGTTGACGTCCTGGCGGGCGCGGCCGTGGCCGGTGCGGACCTGCCCCGACAGGTGGCACAGTCGCCGGATCGCGTTGCCCACCCGGGCCGCGTCCTCGGGCGTGTGCATCTGGGCTTCCGTGACGATCTCGATCAGCGGGATCGACAGGCGGTCCGTGATGTAGGTGCGCCGGTGGCCGTGGTCCGAGGCCTCGCGGCAGGCGTCCTCCTCCAGGCCCAGTTGGCGGATGTCGATGCGGCGGCCATCGACGTTCATCCAGCCGTTGATGCCGATGATGCAGGTCCGCTGGAACCCCGTGGGGATCGACCCGTCGAGATACTGCTTCCGGGCGATGTGGATTTCGTCGACCAGGTTCAGGTTCAGCATCATCCCGATGACCAGCGCCCGGTCCAGCGCCTCGCGGTTCAGGCCGAACGGCGGGGCGTCGTCCATTTCGTAGGTGCAGACCGTTTCGCGGTTCAGGCGGTAGACGATTTCCTTCTTCGTCTTGAATTCCATCAGGGCGGTCGGGTCGTATTCGCCCAGCTCCGACAGCGTCGGGCGCATGTGGCGCAGGATTTCCGCGTGGAAGACATCGTTGTACGGCTTCACGGGGCACTTGCAGAACAGCTTGTGCCGGGTGAAGACCTGCCGGTGCATCTCGATCCCGCACTTCAAGCCGAGGGCCTGGTAGAACTCCGGCTCGGCGAAGCGGGATGCGATCTGGGGAAGATTCGCGGGTTGCCCTGCCACGAGGCGCCTCCATCCAATCGGCGCGGAGAATAGCAAGGCCGCGGCGGAAAGGGCCAGAGAACGGCAGGTTTGACGTCAAACGGGGGAGGAACGGTCAAAAAAGAGGGGCGGGAGCAGAAATAATGGGGACAGACACCATTTTTTCGGGAAATCGGAGGCTGTCCCCATTTCGGGGGAGGAACGGTCAATACGTCGGACGGCGCGCGCGTTCCGCGTCGGCCAGGGCCATCTTGACCTCGGCCTCGGAGCGGCGCAGGTACGTCGGTTCGATGGCGGCCACGTCCGTGGGGGCGAGGTGCCGTTCCTGGGCGATCTGGACCAAGACCGACGCCCGGATGGAATGTTCCGGAGCCGCGGCGATCTGCAGGCGCGACCCGAGGATGTCGGTCAGGATCTCGCGGTAGGCCAGGACGCCTTCGCCGACCGCCAGGATCGGCAGGTCGGGGAACGCGTTCCGCAGGGCTTCGGCCGCGTCAACCGCCGCGAGGGCCGCCGGGGCGAACACGGGCGTTCCGTCGGGGCCGTACCCGGCGGCGTACACCTCGGAACGCCGGGCATCCAGCGCGGCCAGGATCGCGACGCCGCGTCCCAGCAAGGGCCTGGCCAGGGCGTCCAGGGACGGGACGCCGACCAGGGGCTTGCCCAGCGCGAAGGCCAGCCCCTTCATGGCGGCCAGCGTGATGCGCACGCCCGTGAACGAGCCGGGTCCGACGGACGCCACCAGCAGGTCCAGGTCCGAGGGCGCCAGGCCGCGGGCCGCCAGCAGGTCCCGCACGTCGCCCACCAGGCGCCGGCTGGTGCTGCCGGGGGATTGCAGGACCAGTTCCGCGGTGACGCGATCCCCCTCGACCAGGGCGACCGATCCCACGGTGGTGGACGTGTCGCACGCCAGCACCACCGGACGTGCCCGCTCTGCCGCCTTCATCCGCATGCTCCCGTGTCGGTGGGTTCCGTTCGACGCGCCGCGCGGTCCCGGCTACTGCCCGGTGAAGCGCGACAGGATGCCCCATTTCCGTTCGATGTCATTGGCGAACACGACGACCATCAGGGTCAGCAGGAACGCCAGGCCGAACCACGATGCGATCAGCCGCCCCTTCCGCCCGATGGGCCGGCGGCGGACGGTTTCGATCCCGAAGATCAGCAGGTGCCCGCCGTCCAGCACCGGGATCGGCAGCAGGTTCAGCAGGCCCAGGCTCATGGACAGCCAGGCCAGGCGTCCCAGGAAATCCTCGACGCCCTTGGAGGAGGACGCGATGTCGTAGATCATGATCGGGCCGCCCATCTCGCGGACCGACACCTTGCCGGTCAGCAACCCCGCGATCCCCGCGGCGGTCACGACGAGGATCTCGTGGGTCCGGGTGGTGGACCGGTGCCAGGCATACCGCAGGCGGTCGTCGTTCGGGATGGCCTCGGGCTCCACGGCCGCGCGACGGCACGCCGCGCCGGTGGCAACGTACTTGGGCACCGCGGCGCCGGGTTCCCATGCGGGGTTCGCCAGGGACAGCGTCATCGGGAGGATCACCCCGTCCCGGTCGACCTCCAGGCGGCGCGTCAGGGAGGGATCCCGCGCCAGGCCCTGCACCAGGAACACCCAGTCGGAATAGGTCGCGCCATCCATCGTCAGGATGCGGTCGCCTGCCTTGAGGCCCGCGCGATCGGCCGGAGTCCCCGGCTCGACGGACGCCAGTTGCAGCCCGCCGTCGCGGACGCCTGGGGCCACGCCTTCGCCCAGGGGGCCCAGGGTGACCTGCCGCCCTTCGTCGGGGTGGGAGTCGTCGGGCTTCGTGGCCGCGACCGTCAACCGGACCGCACGGCCGCCCGCAGCCGCCAGCGCCGCCGTGACGTCGTCGAACGAACGGACGTCGCGACCATCGACGGCCAGCACAGCGTCGTAGTCCTTCAGGCCCGCGGCCTCGGCCGGGCTGCCCTTGCCCACCACGATGATCGGCAGCGTGCGCTCGGGGGCGACCTCGATGCGGCCCACGGTGCTTTCCAGGCCCAGTTCCTTGAACCCGGCCAGCAGCACCGCCTTGGGCGTGACCGTCAGGGTCTTCTGCGCTCCGTCCCGATCGACGCGCACGGCGATCGGCTGGCCCGGGGCGGCGGACACTGCTTCCACCAGTTCCCACCAGTACTTGATGTCCTGGTCGCCCACGGCCGTCACGCGGTCGCCCGGGCGGATGCCCGCCTTCCAGGCCGGTTCGTCCACCGCGACGGTCCCGATGACCGACGGCAGCAGGGTCGGCTCGGCGGCATGCATCGGCAGGAAGATCAGCAGGGGCAGGACCAGGTTGAACACGGGGCCCGCGATGACGATGAGGGTCTTGCGCCACAGGTCGGTGGTCAGGAAGCCCCGCTTCGCATCCTCGCCGGGGGGCGGGTCCTCGGGGTCGTCCCCGAAGAACTTGACGTATCCGCCCAGGGGCACCGCCGACAGCCAGTACTCGGTGACGCCGCGTTTGAACCCCAGGAGTTTCGGCCCGAATCCGACGGAAAACCGCAGGACGGTCACGCCGACCAGTCGCGCCATCAGGTAGTGGCCCAACTCGTGGAAGAAGATCAAGCCGCCCAGAAACAACAGGAACTTCAGCATTGAAGCGGTAGCCTCGATAAGTCGCGGGACAAGATAGCAACTGGAGGGCCGAGGCGCAATCTAGCGATTCCCGGTCCGCTCCCGCTGGCGCTTCATTTCGCGCTGCAGCAGTTTCCAGACCTTTTCTTCCAGGGCGGCCCTGTCGATCTGGACCGTTCCGGGGGTGGCCGACGCCGGGTCCGTGACGCCGGGCAGTTCCAGCGCGACGGGCTCCCGGCTTGCTTCGGGAGCGGGCGCCTGCTCCTGGGCCAGGACCAGTTTCTCGACGCGGCGGGCCCGCATCTCCAGTTTTTCGCGTTCGGGCAGGCGCGGCTCGTCGGCCATTCCTGCCTCGCCCTCGGCCACGTGGGTCAGTTCGTGGGCCAGCAGGGACTTGCCCTGCGGGGTCGCCGGGGCGAACTGGTCCCGGGCGAAGAAGACGTCCGAAGGGCCGGCCGCGAAAGCCCGCGCGCCCAGGGTCGACGCCATCTGCCGGGCCTCGCCCCCGGTGTGGATGCGCACGTCCGACAGGTCGGCGCCGGTGATCGTTTCCATTTCGGTCCGCAGGCAGGGATCCAGGCGCCGCGGCGCGTCGTCGGCCAGCAGGGCCGCGCCCATGCGGGCATACCGCTCCCGCAGGGCCTCCTCGAGTCCCGGGGAGGTGGTGCGCTCCTTCGATCGCTCCGGGTTCTTCGGGGGAGGCGTTCGGGGTCCCAAGGGTCCCTCGACAGGTGGGCTGGCGAATTGTAGCATAGCGACCTCGCTTGCAATTCGGGCCGATTGGTAACACAGTGAGCGCCGTGATGAGCCCCCGGACCCGCCGCGTCGCCCTGCTTGCCTTCGCTGGCGTCATCCTGTCGAATTTCCCGGTCCTCGCCGCCGACGGTCCGCGACTGTCCGCCGCCCTGTCCGCGTGGGACGTGCGTGCAGCGCGCGCGATGCTGCAGAAGGGGTTGGACGGCGTCCCCCGCCGCGATCTGCCGCAGTTGTGGGGGACCCTGCTCCTCCTGGAAGGCGAACCCGCCCGGGCCGAGGAGATGCTGGCCCACGCGACGGGTCCCGAGGCCGCGCGCCTGCGGGTCGTGGCGAAGGGCTACCGGGACGTCACGAAGGATCTGGCCGTGGCCGTTTCGCCCTCGGGACGGTTCGAGGTGGCCTACCGGCCGGGGCCCGACGAGGCCGTCCTGCCCTACCTGATGGAAGCGGCCGACGCGGCGTTCGACGACCTGTCGCGGCGCCTTGCCATGACCGTGCCCACGCCCGTGCGGATCCTGGTGCTGCCGACGTTCGAGGACCTGTCGGCGGCGACCGGGCTGACGCCGTCCCAACTGGACGCCTCGGGTGCCGTGGCCGCCTGCGCCTTCAACCGCATCCACATCGTGTCGCCGTCGCGCATGCCCCGGGGCTACCCGTACGCCGACACCGTCGCCCACGAACTGGTGCACTACTTCCTGACGATCCGGGCCGGCGATCGCGTGCCCCTCTGGCTGCAGGAGGGGGCGGCCAAGGCCCTGGAGCAGACCTGGCGCGGCGCGCCGCTGGGCCAGGTGCACCGGACGCTGCAGCGGTTGCTGGCCGACGCCGTGGTGCGCGGGCGGTTGCTGCCCTTTTCGTCCCTGGGGACGTCGCTGGCCCGGATGCAGCGGCCCGAGGACACGGCGCTGGCGTTCGCCGAACTGGCGTCGTTCGTGACCTGGCTGTCGGGACACCAGGGGCCCCGGATCCTGCCGCGACTGCTGGACGAACTGAATGTCGCCGACGAGGCCGTCGCGGTCCTTCGGGCCACGGGGCACACGCTGGAAGAACTGCGGTCCGACTGGATCGCCTCCCTGGTCCGCGAGGGGATGCCGGGCGAGGCGGCCGGCGCCAGGACCCGGGGAACGTTGCTGATGGAAACCGCCGGCGATCCGCTGCCCGAGATGACGGCGGAAGCGGCGGCCCAGTTCCGGCTGGGCGACCTGCTGCGCCTGTCGGGGCGGCCCGGGGCGGCGGCGGACAAGTACCGGATCGTGCTGGGCTCGATGCAGCCTCCGCACCCGGAAATCGTGGCGCGGCTGGCCGGGGCGCTGGTGGACGCCGGGAACCCGGAGGCGGCCGAGGCGGTCCTGGATGCGGCCGGGGTGGACGAGGAAGAATTCGCATACGTGGCTCGCGAGCGTGGGCGGGCCCTGGCACGATCGGGACGGTTCGCGGAGGCGGAAGCGCCGCTGCGCACCGCGGTGCGGACGGACCCGTGGGATCCTGAAACCCACGAGGCCCTGGCGCGGGTCTACGGCGCCACCGGCCGGGCCGATCTTGCCGAACGGGAGCAGCGCCTGGCGGGCGCATGGAGGTGATCGTGGGTGCCGATCCGCGGGCGGCCGTGCTGGACGAGGTGGAGCAGGTCCGACTGGCGCGGGAGGCGTGGGAACGCATCGCGGCGGAGGTGGGCCGGCGCATCATCGGCCAGTCCGAGGCGGTCGAGCGGCTGCTGGTGGCCCTGGTCGCCGGCGGACACGGCCTGTTGATCGGCGTCCCCGGCCTGGCCAAGACGTCGCTGGTGTCCACGCTGGCCCAGTGCCTGGACCTGTCGTTCAACCGCATCCAGTTCACGCCGGACCTCATGCCCTCGGACGTCACGGGCACCGAGGTCCTGGAGGAGGATCGGGCCACCGGGCACCGGGCGTTCCGCTTCGCGAAGGGGCCGGTGTTCGCGAACCTGCTGCTGGCCGACGAGGTGAACCGGACCCCGCCCAAGACCCAGTCCGCCCTGCTGGAAGCGATGCAGGAGCACCACGTCACGGTGGCGGGCGTGACCTACGTGCTGCCCGAGCCGTTCGTCGTGTTCGCGACCCAGAATCCCATCGAGCAGGAAGGCACGTACCCGCTTCCCGAGGCCCAGTTGGACCGCTTCATGCTGGCCGTGCGCATGGACTACCCGGGCCTGGAAGACGAGGTCCGCGTGGTTCGCGAAACGACCGGGCCGGCCCCGTCGCCCGTGCGCCGGGTGCTGGAACCGGACCAGGTGCTGGTCCTGCAGGCGGTGGTTCGCCGGATGCCCACGCCGGACTACGTGGTGCGCGAGGCGGTCGGGCTGGTTCGCCGGACGCGTCCCGCGGACCCCACCGCCACGAAGGCCGTGAAGGACTACGTGTCGTGGGGCGCAGGGCCCCGGGCGGCCCAGCACCTGGTCCTGGCGGCCAAGGCCCTGGCGCTGCTCCGGGGGCAGTACGCCGTCGAACCCTCCCACGTGCGCGACCTGGCGGTGGCCGTCCTGGCGCATCGCGTGGTCGTGAACTTCCATGCCGAGGCCGAGCGCGTGTCCGCGGTGGACGTCATCCGCGGCCTGCTGCCCGAGGAGTGATCCCGCGATGGGTGACGGCGGTGCGCGCCTGCTCCCCGAGGAGGCCCGAACGGCCCTGGGCGGGCTCCAATTCCGGCCCCGCATCGCCGCCGAGGGGCGCGTGTCGGGCGTCCACGCCTCCTCGCACCTGGGCCAGAGCCTGGAATTTTCGGACCTCAAGGGGTACGCCTTCGGCGACGATCCGCGCGGGATCGACTGGAAGGTGTTCGCCCGCACGGACAAGTTGTACGTCCGGCGCTACCTCGACGAAACGAACCTGACGGCGCACCTGGTGCTGGACGGATCGGGGTCCATGGCGTCCCCACTGACGGGGGGGAAGTACCAGCACGCCGCGTCGATCCTGGCCGGGCTGGCCTACGTCCTGTTGCGCCAGGGGGACGAGGTCGGGGTGACCGTCGCGTCGGCCCTGCGCCCGCGATCGTGCGCGGCGCGCAGCGTCCCGTCGCACCTGACGGAAATCCTGGGCGTCCTGTCGGAGGCGCGGCCCGCGGGCGGAACCGTCCTGCTGCCGGCCATGCAGGAGGTGCTGGGCCGGGCGCGGCGCAAGGGCGTGGTCGTCCTGGCCAGCGACCTCCTGACCGACTTCGTGCCCGTGGTGGACACCCTGGGGATGCTGGCGTCCCGGGGCCATGCGGTGATGCTGCTGCACGTGCTGTCGCAGGAAGAGCGGACCTTCCCGTTCCAGGGGACCGTGGTCTTCCGCAGCGAGGAAACCGGCGAAACGGCGCTGCTGGATGCCCGGGCGCTGCGGCGGAAGTACCTCCAGGCGATCGAGGCGTTCACGACCTCCGTGCGCGGGGCGTGCCACGATTCCCGGGTGTTCTATTGTCCGGTCCCGATGCTGCGGTCGCCCCATGTCGAGGTGGCCGAGGTCATCCGTTCGGTGGAGGTCGGCCGGGGGCGGAGGGTTCCGTAGCCGCCGGGGGAGCAGGGCGTGGGGTTCGAGTCGCCGTGGCTTCTGCTGGGTCTGCTGGGCGTGGCGGTGCCGCTGCTGCTGCACTGGTATCTCCGGCGCACCGCCCCGGTCGTGGCACTGGACGCCGTCATGCTGCTGGTGCTGCACGGGGCGGGGGAAACCCGGCGCCTGCGCCTGGTCCACGTGGTGCTGCTGACCTTGCGGGCGCTCCTGGTGGCGGGGATCGCCCTGCTGTTCGCCCGGCCCTACCTGAACGTTCCGGCCGCGGGCGGGTCCGGCGAGCGGCCGATCGCGGCCGCGATCGTGCTGGACGATTCCCTGTCGATGCGGCTGGCCGGCGACGGCGGAACGTCGTGGGACCGGGCCCGTGAAACCGCCCTGAGGGCCCTGAAGGAACTGCCGGCGGAATCGGTCGCCTTCGTTGTCCGGGCCGCGAAGCCCACGATCGTCGTTCCGGACGATGCGTCCGGGTGGGACGCGGCACGGGCCGTGCGGTACGTCGAGGGGCTGTCCGCGTCCCGTGCCGGTACGGATCTGCCGACCGCGGTCCGGGCGGCCGTGGCTCGGGTTCGGACCAGCCCGCAACGGGATCGGCGTGTCGTCGTGATCTCGGACTTCCACGAACATGCGGTCGTCGGCTTTCCCCCGGCCGAGGAACTTGCCGGCATCGAGGTCGTCCCGGTGGACGTCGCCCCGGTCGGACCGCTGCACAACCGGGCGGTGGTGGACGTTTCCGCGACTCCCGCTCCCGACCTGTCCCCCGGCCGCGTTCGCGTTCGTGTCGTGGTCGCGAACGGGGCCGCCGAGCCGATGAGCGAGGTCCTGTCCGTCCGCGCAGGCGCCACGGCCGCCGCGCGCCGCGTGCTGTGCCCTCCCGGCGAGCGGTGCGTCGAGGAGTTCCTGCTGGAGGTCCCGGAAGGCATCCGCGTGGGCGAGGCCCGCCTGCCTCCCGACGATCTTCCGGACGACGACGTGCGCTGGTTCTCCCTGGCTCCCCAGGACCGCGACGCCGTGCTCCTGGTGGACGGGGATCCATCCCGCCGGAGCGGCGAGAGCGAGGCGTTCTTCGTGTCGCGCGCCCTGACCCTGCGCGGGGAAGACGACCCGGGGTTCGTGGTGACGACGGTCCGCGACGACGAACTGTCGCCGCTGCATCTGGCTGCCGTGGGCACGGTCGGCCTGCTGAATCCGGGGGCCCTTTCGCCGGATCGCGCCCGGGCCCTGGCCGACTTCGTGGCGTCGGGCGGGGGGGTGTTTCTGGCCGCCGGATCCAACGCCGACCCCGTCGCCTGGAGCGCGACCCTCGGCGGCCTGCTGCCGGCGCCGGTGCGCGCGATCCTGGACGCAGGCGACCCGGGTGCACCCCCGGGGCGATCCCTGGCCCGTGTGGACGCCTCGCATCCCACCCTTGCCGGCATCGCAGGATTGTTGAACGAGGCTCACGTGCGACGCCTGCTCCTCCTGGAAGACGGGTGGCGGGTCGGTTCGTCCGCGGTGGCTTCCCTGGACGGCGGCTTGCCGCTCCTGGTCGAGCGGCGCGTGGGTCGGGGCACCGTATTGACGTGGCTGTCCAGCCTGGACCGGGACTGGACGGATCTGCCGCTGCGCCCGGCCTTCGCCCCCTTTGTCCGCAAGTCCTTTGCCTACCTGCGGAACGCCGGTGGCCAGCGGCCCGCGGGAGCGGTGCGGGTGGGGGAACCGCGCTTCGTCGAGATTCCTCCCGACGCCGAACGTGCCCTGGTCCGCCCGCCCTCGGGCACTCCGGTCACGCTGACCGGTCCGGCGGCCTTCGAAAAGACGGCCGTCCCCGGCATCTACACGGTGGATTTCCTGCGGACGGGACGGCCGGACCCGGTGCGGTCGGAGGCGTTCGTCGTGAACTGCGACCCCGAGGAAAGCGTCCTGCGCCGGGGCGCGGGCCCGCCGGCATCCCTGGTGCGCACGCCGGCTTCCGGTCCCGATGCCGAGGCCGCGGCGGCCACCCGTCGCCTGCCGTTGCTGCCGCCGTTGCTGGTGGGGCTCCTGCTGATGCTGCTGGCCGAGGCTTGGCTGCGGGGGAAGGCGTAGGGGGCGGAGGGCGGGGCGTTCAGTGGGCGCGGACGCAGCGCATCGCCCAGGAGTCGATCTGCGCCATGGACGGCGGGACGTTGATGGCGGCATCGTAGAACGTCACGTACCACGACCGCTTGTCGCCCGTGGTCTTCGCCTTCACCTGGGTCGCCGACCAGTACAGGTTGCAGTACCAGTCGAAGGAACTGTCCAGGTAGCACTTCCGGGTGGGGTCGCCGGGCTTTTCCACGGGGCCCTGGTTCGTCGCGCAGCCGTTGCAGGAATCGGCGCGGCACGACGTTTCGTTGTTGGTGCAACTGGCCAGGTCGTGGACCGGGCACTCCCCCGTCGGCTGGGTGGCGGGGCAGCCCAGGATCAGGGTGCGCATATCGTCGATGGACGGAAGGAGCCAGTCGTTGAACCCGCCGGTTCGGGACGACAGGCAGGCCTTCTTCGCCTCATCCAGGCTGGCCGCCCACTGGTGGGACTTTTCCCACGTCCAGCCGGTGTTGGTGTCGGTCACCGTGCCGTCGCAGTTGTCGCGGAAGCCCTGGGGACTGGTGACGAACGTGCAGGGAACGACGTCGGCGTCCCCGTCCGCATCCGGGTCCAGCGAATCGGCAAGCGGCAGTTCGGCGTCCGTTCCGGGAACGTCCTCCTGCCCATAGTCGATTTCGGAGAGGGGAACATCGCCCAGGGGGTCGGGGCCCTTGTCGGACGCCGACGACGACGATCCGCAGGCCCAGGCCGTCGAAAGGGCCAGGACCAGGGCGAGGCGTGTTGCGCAGGTGACCATTGCGGCGTCTCCCGTACCCGAGGCTTTCGGGATTGTAGCGATTCGCGTGCGCGGCGCAACCGGGCTATGGCCAGCGAGCCCCGATGCGATCCCACCGCGGCGCCAGGTCGGGGCCGGGCGACCACAGGACCATTTCGACGCGTCCCACCAGGTCGTGCAGCGCCACCGGGCCGCGCGCCCGCGAATCGGAGGCCTGCGCCGTGGACCGGTTGTCGGCCAGCAGGAAGACGTGGCCCTCGGGGACGACGGCCTTGACGGGGGCCATGGTCACCCCCCGGGCGAAGAACACCAGGTGGTTGGGCACCCCGCACCGTTCCCGCCACGTCCGCAGGTTCTTCGCCTCGCTGCTGTCGGCCTCGGCGCCGGCCAGGCGCAGGTCGCCCAGATCGTCCGCCGCCACCTCGGCGCCGTTCAGGCGCAGGGTGGGTCCCGAGACCTCGATGACGTCCCCCGCGCCGGCCTCGACCCGGGCCAGGAGGATGCCCTTCTGCGTCCTCGCCGCGACCAGTTCGCCGTTGTCGGGGGGCGACTGGAGGTAATCCACGCGGCGGACCAGGACCTCCTCCCCGGGCAGCAGCCCCGGCCACTCGCCATGGTCGGGGACCGTCACGGTCGTCACCGACCGGGACACCGACAGGGCCGCCAGTCCCAGCAGGACCGCGAACGCCAGGCCGCCGGCCACCGCCCGGGCAGCCCGCGGCGCGTCCACGGTCCCCAGGGGCGTCAGCCAGAGCAGCGACTGTATCGCCCCGTAAACGACGCACAGCGCAATCACCGCCCGCCGGGGGTCCAGGTCCAGCAACGCCACGGCCGTCGCCATCAGGGACGGCAGGAACGCCCAGGCCAGGATCGCGTTCCAGCCTTCGTTCCGGCGTCCGGCCCACAGCATTCCGGTTCCCGGAAGGACCAGATCCAGCAGGCGTGCCACGACGGTCGCGGTGCGTGACGTCATGATCCCCCCCCGGCCCGGGCGGTCGGGCACCAGTCCGCGAAGGGGCACGCGGGGCAGAGGGGGCGGGGCCGGCAGGTGTGCTTGGCGTGGGCAACGATCTGGGCGTGGAAATCGTTGAACAGGTCCGGCTGCCGGGGGAGGGCGGTTTCAAATGCGGCACGGAGGGCGTCGTAGTCGGCACCCGGGTCCAGCAGGCCCAGGCGTCCGAAGAGGCGGCGCGTGTAGGCGTCGATCACGAAGACGGGAACGCCGACCGCGTACAGCAGGATCGAGTCGGCCGTTTCGCGGCCCACGCCCGGGATGGCCAGCAGGTCCTCCCGCAGGCGCCCGGGGTCGTCGGTCGGAAGCCGCGACGGATCCCCGTCGGCCCGGTCCACCAGGACCTGCACCAGGGCCCGCAGGCGTCGTGCCTTGACGTTGAAGCAGCCCGACGGCCGCAGCAGTTCGGCCAGGCGGTCGGGGGGCAGGTCCAGCAGGGTCCGCGCCTCCAGGACGCCCGCTGCCTTCAGGTTCGCGATCGCCCGCTCGACATTGGTCCATGCGGTGTTCTGGGTCAGCACGGCGCCGACGGCGACCTCGAAGGGGGTTTCGCCGGGCCACCATCCCTGGGGGCCCCGCAGCGCGCGGAGGACCCGGTAGACGTCGGCAATGGTCCCGGGAATCGCGTGCTCGCGGGGTCGTCTGGTTTCTTTCACGGTCCCTTCGGTCCGCAGGCAGAAGCGCCTCCGAGGGCCAGCCGGGCCATCATCCGGGCCGCCCGGGCCGGGAAGGTCGTGACGGACAGCACCGTGGCGTCGTCTTCCTGCCCGATCTCGATGTCGCCCTCGGACCAGGCCAGCACCGCGCCCAGCACCGAGTCCTCGAGTCCGGATATTCCGCGGCCGGGCGCCAGGCGCTCCCGCAGGCCCCAGGCCCAGTCCGTCAGGGCGGTTCGCGCCCCGGCGTCCCCCTCGAAGCGCAACGTGATCGTGGCCAGACCGGCCGTGCCTTCCTCGGCGTGGAACTTCATGCTGGCGCCCGCGGGGAGCCCGGGCGGAGCCAGTGCGGCGAGGCACTCCGGCAGGGCGGCGCCCGACACCGGACGCTCCGGATCGTCCAGCACGGCGAAGGCGTCGTCGGTTTCGCCGGCATCGGGGACGACGCCGGACACCAGGCATCGGGGGGGCAGCGACGAGGGCTGCCACCAGGGCGCCGGTTCGTCGCCCGGGCAGGCGGCCTGGGGCTCCATCGCGGCCCAGGCGAGCCCCTCGGGGCCGGCCGACAGCACCCATCCCTTCGCGTCGAGGTCCATGGCGAGGTTCCGTCGTTCGGCGATCGCCCGCCCCAGGCGCGATGCGGGATCGGCGCGCGTGGCGAAGGTCGCCCCCGCGGTCACGGCCGCCCGGGACGACGGCCGGTTGGCCGGGCGGTTCCACAGCCACCCCGCCAACACCACGGCCAGGGTGAACACCAGGAACACTCCTGCCACGACGGCCTTCGCCAGCCCCCGCTCGCCGGATCGGCGCAGCGCCTGCCCCGCCCAGGCGAAGGCCACGCCCACCATGTACAGCGCGCACAGCGGGACGGCCATCAGCAACTGGGACAGGGGATCCGGGGGCGTGAAGATCGCGGCGACGATGAAGGACACGACGACGAAATACCGGGAGAACTTCATGAAGGCGCCGGCCTTGACCAGGCCCAGGGCGGCCACGAAGAACATGATCAGGGGCATTTCGAAGACCAGCCCGAAGATCAGCAGGAACGTCGTCGTCAGGCTGAAGGTCTTCTCCACGGTCGGCATCAGGGCGATGTCGCCGGTGCCGACCGTGAAGTCGACCAGGAAGTCGACCACCATGGGCAGGAACACGAAGTAGCAGAAGGCCACGCCCAGCAGGAAGAAGGCCGAAACCAGCCCGACGATCGGGAGGACCGCGCCGCGCTCGCGTTCCAGCAGGCCGGGCGAGACGAACGCCCAGATCTGGTAGAAGACGTACGGGATCGACAGCAGCACCGCACCGACCAGGGACGCCTGCAGGTAGACGACGATGGCTTCGGTGACCTGGAGCGCCTGCAGCTTGTAGACGCCGTGGGCCCGCAGTCCCTCCAGGACCGGCGCCGCCAGGATCCGGAACAGTTCCTCGTGGAAGCCATACGCGACGAAGAACGCCACCGCGATCGCGATGACCGACCGCAGCAGGCGGTCCCGCAACTCGCCAAGGTGTTCCGTGAAGGCCATGGGTCGGTCACTCATGGCAGTGCCTCACGCCGGAGGCTTGCCGGATTCGGTCCGTTCGATCGGGGGTTCGGGGGAAGGCGTCGGAGGCGGCGGGGGCGTCGGCCACCTGGCGGCCGTCTCCGGCGAGGCCACCGGCACGCGCGTGACGGTCGGCGGTTCGGGCGGCGCAGCCGGCGGCGTCAGCGACGCCGGGGGAACGGGTTGCGGTGCGGGCGGAGTGGCGGGGGTCGACCACGCCGTCGGGGGGGCAGGGGTCGGATCGTCATCGAGGCTGCTCATGGCCTTGCGGAAATCCCGGATGCCCTTGCCCAGGCCCTTGGCGATGTCGGGAAGCTTGCTGGGGCCCAGGACCAGGAGGGCCACCACCAGGATGACCAGGATTTCGGTCCAGCCTACGCCAAACATCGCCACTCCCCGTGGGCCCTGCCGCAAGGCAGCCTAGCAGACCCCCACCGGTGAGGCAAGGCGCGCGCCCGCGAAGGCGTTCGCGCTCGGGCGGGACCCGGTGAAACGCTTTCCCTCCCTCCTCGATATTCCGGTCGTCCGCGAGGAGAGGACCATGAACCCGATCGGCCTGCTGGTCACAGTGGAAGGTCACCGTGCACGTCGCCTGGTCGTGGGGCCGGAGCCCCTGGCCGTTCCCTGGGGACCGGGCGTCCGCGCGCGGTTCTACGATGGTGCCGTCCGGCTCTCGGGTCCGGGGGTGCCCGCCGACGGCCGGCTGGCGCCCGGGCGGGTCGTGTCGATCGGCGGGCGGCGCACCTCGTGCCTGGGGGCCCGCTCCGTGCCGGAGGGGCTGGAGGTCTTCCTGGGACCGTCCCTCGTCGGCGCCTCCGAGGCCCTGGTGCGGGCGTTCCACCTGGCGGCGTGCTCGGCCACCACGTCGGACCCGGTGCTGGTCCTCGGGGAGTCGGGAACCGGCAAGGACCTCCTGGCCCGCGCCGTCCACGACCTCGGGTGCGCCGATCGACCGTTCGTGGCGCTGAACCTGGCGGCGATTCCCCGGGATCTGGCCGAGGCGGAACTGTTCGGGTGGACCCGGGGGGCCTTCACCGGCGCGTCGGCGCCCCGGGCGGGGGCCTTCGAGTCCGCGTCCGACGGGACGCTGTTCCTGGACGAGGTGGCGGAAGCGCCCCTGTCGGTGCAGGCCAAGCTGCTGCGCGCCGTGGAGGACGGGGCGGTGACCCGCCTGGGCACGAACCGTCCCGTGACGCACCGGGCCCGGGTGGTTGCGGCGACGCACCAGGACCCGGCCATGGCGGTGTCCCGGGGAACCCTGCGGCTGGACCTCCTGCAGCGGTTGGCGTGCTTCGTGATCCGCATCCCGCCCCTGCGGGAACGGCCGGAGGACCTGCCGGCGATCGTCCGGCGCCTGTGCCGGGGGGCGACCGCCCGGGAGGGGATCACGCCGTCCGTGGTCGAGGTCCTGTCCTGCTATTCGTGGCCGGGCAACGTGCGGGAACTGCGCAACGTGGTCCGGCGGGCCGAGGCCCTGTCCGGCGACGGCCTGCTGCGTCCCGATGCGGTGCGGGAGGCGATCTCGGTGGGACGCCTGGCCCTGGCGCCCGTGAACGGCGTGGCGGACGGCGGGACGGCCCGTCCGGATCGCCGGCGCCAGATCGCCGAAAGCGGCCTTCCCCGCTCGACCTTCTACTACCGCTTGAAGCGCGGGTGGCTCCCCGGCGGGCCCCCCGGGGAGGCCGACGTCGAGGCTCCCTGGCCGGCGCCGCGCGTCACGGGCGGCGCAGGCTGAACCTCACGGGAACCACGACGTCGATGGGACCCCCGGGGGGCGCCGGGAGGCTGCCCAGCCGATCCGCCGCGGCCAGGGCGGCCCGGTCCAGGTCGGGCCAGTCCGAAGGGGTTTCGACGGAGGTCGTCGCGACATGTCCGTCCGCATCGACGTGCAGTCGCAGGACGACCGTCCCGTCCCGTCCGGCTCTCCGCGCGGTTTCAGGGTACCGGCGGGCGCCTTCCAGCCGCTCGCGGACTCCCAGGCCGTATCGCATCCGCTGGTCCGGAAGGCCCTCGGCCACGGTCGTGCGGGCCGGGTCGTTTCCCTGGCCGGCGCCACCCGGATTCCCCGTCCCTGTCCCGTTTCCCGGGGCGCCGGTCGCCGGGCCGGACCCGCCTCCGCGATCGCCTTCCGCCGGCGCAGTCCCCTCGGAAACCGGGAGGCCGGGGCCCTCGGGGGCGGGTGCCTGGGCCGCGGCGGGCGCCGGTGCCTCGCGTTCCGTCACGGACGGTGCTTCCCGGGCGGCCTCCGCAGGGGTCGCCCGTTCCGGCGCATCGGCGGACCGACGTTCCGCCGGGCGTCGCGACGGCAGTGCGGGCGGGGCGATCGGGGACGTTTGCTCGTCGATCGGGGCCGCGGGCGCCGGCACCCGCGCACGTTCGACCATCCGCAGGGGCACCTGGGCGTCCCGGAACCGGGCGCCCGATGGATGCGGACCGAAGGCCAGCAGGGCCAGCGCCACCGTTCCGTGGAACGCCAGGCTGACCAGCACGGCCGGGAACAGGCGCCCTGCCAGGCCGACGTCCTTCGGCCGACGGACCCGCGTCGAGGTGTCTGGAACGCCCCTGCCCACCCGTTCTCCCCGGTTCCGGTCCCCCGTCGTTGGAGGACCCATTGGACTCTGGTATCATACCGGACCATGGCGCGCATCGAATTCGTGGACGCCGACGGCCGTCCGCAGCGTTTCGAGATCCCCGAAACCACGACGGGCGCGGTGATCGGCCGCAGCCCCTCCGCCAACTGCGTGATTCCGAACCATTCGGTCGGGCGCAGCCACGGCCGGATCGCGTTCCAGTCCGGAGGGTTCGCCTACACCGACCTCGGCAGCGTCAACGGATCCTACCTGAACGACCGCAAGGTGACGGGCACCGAAACCCTGGCCGACGGCGACGTGATCCTCCTGGGCGAGGTCCAGGTCCGGTTCGTCCTGGAGCCCCGTCGCCCGACGGGTCCGGTTCGGACCGGGGACTCCGACGGCCGCACGATGATCGAGCATGAACTGCCGCCGCTGCCGGAACCGGTCACGTCCCGGCCCGTGGCTGCCGCCGCGGTCCCCGAGGCCGCGATCCGCCCGACCCTCGCCTCGGCGCCGTCGGTGGTCGAGGCGCCCCGGCCCCAACCGCAGCCGCCTGCGCCCCCGTCGAACGCGCCTTCGGCCCCGGCCGCCGGTTCGTCCGATGCCGCCGCCCAGCGGGGCCGGGCCGACGCCCTGTCCGGAACGCTGGTCCAGCGCGAGGAAGAGGTCCGCCACCTCCGGGGCCTGATCGCGGACGGCGAGCGCCGGACCAAGGACGCCGAGTCCCGGGCCACGGTCGCGACCTCCAGCCTCGAAAGCATGCACGCCAAGTACCTGGACATGCGGGACCAGGTGTCGCACCTCCAGGCCCAACTGGATCGGGTGCGCGGCGAAGGGTCCGACCGCGAGGTCGAGGCGTCCGAACTGCGCGAGCAGGTCGCGGCGCTGACTGCCCAGGTCCAGTCGATCCGCGGTCGCACGGGACAGCACACCGAGGAAATCGGGAACCTGAAGGTCAAGCTGACCGAGCGGGATCGCGAAGTCGAGCGCCTCCGCCGCGAACTGGACGGCCGCGAGTACGACCTGAAGGCGCTGCGCGAGGAAAACGAGCGCCTGGAGGACTACTGCCACAGCGACACGGGGCGCCAGCAGGAACTGGAGCGGAAGTCCCGCAACCTCGAGGCGGTCATCGACGAGAACCGCAACCTCATCGCGTCCCTGCGCCGCGACGTCGAAAAGAAGGAAGACGAACTGCGCAAGGTCCGGCTGGGCGTCGGCATCGCCGATCTGGAGCAGGAAAAGACCCGCCTGCTGGAGGACTACCACCGGAAGAACCGCGAACTGGACGAATTGCGGACGCAGACGGCCGCCCTTCACGCCCAGACGAAGGTCCAGGCCGCGGAAAAGGCGGATCTGGAGGCCCGGATCCGGGATCTGGAGGAGGCGGCCCGGGCGCGTCGCAGCGAGCGCGAGGACATTTCGGACCACCCGGAATTCCGCGCGAAGGCCCGGGAGGCCGAAACGCTGGCCGAAACCGTGCGGGTGCTGTCGGCGGACCTCGATGGCCTCCGTGCCGAGATCGCGGACCTCCCCGAGCAGAGGGCGCTGCTGAGTGCCGAGGCCGGTCCGCCCGGGCCGGAACTGGCCGCGGCCCTGTCCGGCGTCAACGAGGCCCTGGCGACCCTGGGCGATGGGCTGACGGTGCTGCAGGCGACCCTGAAGGACGCCATGTCGGTCCTGGAAGCCCTCGGCGGCTCCGATGTCCCCCCCGCGGTGCGGGCGGCCCTGGGCAGTTCGTCCCCGGGCGAGATGGCGGAATCTGTCCGGGACGTCCGCCGCATGATCGGCGAGGACCTCGATGCGCTGCGGGCGGCCTGGGAGGCCGGACGCGGCCTGTGGCAGCCGCTCCCCTGACAGCAAGGACGAACGCATGCGAACCGGCGTATCCAGCACCCAGGAGATCACGGACCTCATCAAGGCCGCGTACCCGCTGATCTACGTGGTGTCCCCCGAGGAGGACCGCGTCGAGGCGTGCCTGCGCGACATCGGACGCGATCGGGGCCGCAAGCTGGTCACCTGGTCGATCACGGAAGGGTTTCGCGACGAGGGCAACACCCTCTCGAAGGACGTCAAGGATCCGCTGCGCGCCCTGGAAAGCGTCGAAGGCTTCGAGGATCACGCGATTTTCGTCCTGCGGGACTTCCACCCCTACCTGAACGACCCGACCATCGTCCGCCGGCTGCGGGACCTGTGCCGGTCCTTCGCCAACAGCGCGCGGTACAAAAAGCACCTCGTCCTGCTGTCGGCGGTCCTCAAGGCGCCGCTGGAACTGGAAAAGGACATGGCCGTGGTCGATTTCGACCTGCCCACCGCGGCGGAAATCGCGACCGTGGTCGAGCGCACCCTGGCCAGCGTGCCCATGTCCGCCCGGCCGGGCATCGCGATGCTGAAGGATCCGACCCAGAGGGCGCGCATCGTGGACGCGGCCCTGGGGCTGACGGAAAGCGAGATTTCCTACGTGCTGTCGAAGGCCCTGGTCCGCAAGAAGGACTTCGACATCGCGACGATCCTCGGCGAAAAGAAGCACATCATCCGCAAGTCGGGGATCCTGGAGTTCTTCGAGACGGACGCGCAGTGGAGCGACGTCGGCGGCCTGGAGGTCCTGAAGGACTGGCTGAAGAAGCGCCAGGCGGCCTTCACGCAGGATGCGCGGGACTTCGGCCTGCCGATCCCCAAGGGCATCCTGCTGATCGGCGTGCCGGGCTGCGGCAAGTCGCTGACCGCCAAGGCGGTTTCGGGCCTGTGGCAGATGCCCCTGCTGCGCCTGGACGTCGGCAAGGTCTTCAGTTCGCTGGTCGGGTCGTCGGAGGAAAACATCCGTCGCGCGATCCGCACGGCCGAGGCCGTCGCGCCCTCGATCCTCTGGCTGGACGAAATCGAGAAGGGCTTTTCGGGGACCCGGTCGTCGGGCGAAACCGACGGCGGCACCTCGGCCCGCGTGTTCGCGTCCTTCATCACGTGGCTGCAGGAAAAGGACACGCCGGTGTTCGTCATCGCCACAGCGAACGACGTGTCGATGCTGCCCCCGGAACTGCTGCGCAAGGGCCGTTTCGACGAGATCTTCTTCGTGGACCTGCCGACCCCCGACGAGCGGGCCGACATCTTCCGGATCCAGGTCGAAAAACTGAACCGCCGCAGCCGGGTGGCGCGGGACGCGTCGGCCTTCGACATCCCCGAAATCGTCGGGCGGACCCAGGCGTTCAGCGGCGCCGAAATCGAGCAGTCAGTCGTCAGCGCCCTGTACGACGCGTTCGACCGCGGGACGGACCTGACCACCGCCGGCCTCCTGGGCAGCGTGGGCGAGATGGTGCCGCTGGCGTTCACCATGAAGGAAAAGATCGACGGGATGCGGGACTGGGCCAGCGGTCGTGCCCGCCGGGCGTCGCTGGCCGCGGATCAGGCGCCCGAGATTCCCATGTCCCGCATCGAAATCTGACCGCTGGAGGGCAGGGCCGTGTCCCACTTCACCACCGTCCAGACGAAAATCAACGACGTCGTCTGCCTGGCCGAGGTCCTCAAGGCGCTGGGGTACGCCGTGACGCAGGCGGCGGAAGGCCAGAAACTGAACGTGAAGGGCTACCAGGGGCAGAAGGCCGAGGCCGACATGGTCATCCACGCCAGCAAGTCCTACGACATCGGCGTGCGCGTCGGCGCCAAGGGCGTGCAGTTCATCGCCGACTGGTGGGGCGTGGAAACGACCCGCGGCATCGACGAGCAGCAGTTCGTCCAGCGCGTCACCCAGCGCTATGCCCAGACCAAGGTCAAGCAGGAACTGGAAAAGCGCGGCTACACCCTCGCCGTGGAGGAAACCGCCGCCGACCAGTCGATCCATATCCGGGTGCGCAAGTTCTAGGAGGAAAATGGGGACGGAAAATGGGGACAGCCTCCGATTTCCGGGAAAATCGGAGGCTGTCCCCATTTTCCGGAGGCTGTCCCCATTTTCCCTCCTGCGGGAGTCCACGATGGCCCACGAAATCGACATCCAGATCCGGCCCGACGGCTCGTTCTCCTTCGAGGTGAAGGGGGTCAAGGGCCGGAAGTGCCAGGACATCAGCAAGTTCCTGGAGGAACTGGGGCAGACGCTTTCCACCGAGACTACCTCGGAGTTCTACCAGGAAGAAGTCGAGGAAGTGACGCCCGCCCACGAGCACGTCCACGTCGGGAAGAAGGGTTGAAGGGATGAAGCCCAGCGCGCCCCCGGACCCGCCCGGCCTGGAACTCGCCGTCGAACGCCTGTCCCGCCGGGTCGCCGCCCGATGGACCGTCCCCATCGGTGCCGAGCGGTTCACCGGCCTGCCGTCGATGGAGGATCGGCCCCTGTACCTCGCCGCCCGGGCGGTCCTGCGCCGCACCGGCAAGATCCGGGTGCGGACGTGGGTCCAGCGCATGGTCGTGCGGCCGGATGGGATGGACTCCCAGATGGAGCAGAAGGTCCCGCAGTTCTTCCTGCGAAATACCCTGCGGGCCGAGCGCGTGGTGGAAGACGAACTGCCCCTGGAGGTCGTCGCCACCCGGGACCGGGAGGCCGAGCGCCAACTGGCCGAGCTGCGGACCCTGCGCTACCGTCCGCCGGAACTGCTGCAGCGCTGGAACATCGACCACGTCACCTGGCTGCGGGCGTTCCTCAAGCAGATCCTGTTCGACGAGGACTGGCGGCGGCGATTCGGGCGGGAATTGAAGGAAACCGTCCAGGGGCCGCTGTTCAAGTACGACCCGGACCGGACGGATCGGTAGCGCGGAAAATGGTGTCTGTCCCAATGCTGATCGCTTAGTCCGCAACTGATCTTGGCGCCAGCGTTTTTCACGAAGCCGTTGTCAAGGAAGATCAAGGAGATCAGTATCGGCGATGTCTGGGAGGGGTTTTCCATGTCGCTTCGCGCTGATCTTCCCGTCACG
>CAINDP010000023.1 GCA_903847405.1 uncultured Myxococcales bacterium
ATTCCGTTCGTTCCGCCCGTTCAGTCGCCGGCTGGTTGCCAACTGTTCACCGGTACCGCGTCACCGCCCGGACGGGCGCCGCCAACGTGCGGTCGTGCCGATGCCGCCTCGCGCCCCGCCCCTGTTGCTTGACGCTGCCCGCCCTGGACCTGCTGTTGGGCCGGGACACCCGGAATCCCGACGAGCGGGACGTCGAGGCCCTGACCGAACGCAAGGCGTTCCGTTACATCACCTGGGCCTGGGTGCCCCTGCAGGTCGCGCTGCTGGTGTTCGCCCTGCTGCACGCGCGCCACGGCCTGCCCCTGGAGGAGTGGCTTGGAACTGCAGCGAGCGCCTGACCAACTGGTTTCTGATCAACCTGCAGCGCCACTCGGATCACCACGCCGCGCCGACGCGGCGATACCAGGCCCTGCGGCACTTCGACGTCAGCCCCCAACTGCCGACCGGCTACCCGGGCATGGTGCTCCTGGCCCCGGCGCCCGGGACCGACCTTCCGGGCTACGACGGTTCCCAGCGCGGGTGATTCCCGGTTCCACCCGCCTGCTTTCAGTGGCATTCCCCCCCCGATTTCCCGTAGGATGGCCGGGACCCCCGTGGAGATGCCGCCGATGCACCGGGAACCTCGCGTCCGCGCCTTCCTGTCGGTCTTCCTGGCTCTGACCTTCCTGGCGGCGCTGGTCCCGTCGGCCCAGGCCCGGTCCCGTCGCGATAACGGCCGGGGCGCCTACGGCTTCGAGCGGGAGGCCCGGCAGTTGGGGAGGATCCTGGGGATCGATCCCTGGACTGCGGCGGAACTGATCCAGTCGGACAAGGAACTGCGGTTTCGGGCGGGCCCGGCGATCGACGCGGAACGGCGGCGGCGCGCTGCCGGCACCGGGCTGACGATTCCCGGCGCCATCCTGACCGTGGTCGGCGCGATCGTCACGTCGGTCGCCAGCAACGCCTACCGCGGATGCACGTGGAACTGCGATACCGTCGCCTACCACAAGGCCCTGGGGGTGGGGATCGGCTTCCTGGCGACCGGCGTCGGGCTGGCGATCCCCGGGATCGTCCTGCTGGCCACGCCCTCCTCGGAAGCCCGCCACTTCACCGACTGGTACAACTCCCGCCAGCCGTCGCCGGCCACGCCGGACGCCCCCGCCGGGGTCGAGCCGGACGACGAGACGCAGCCCCCCCCGGAGCCCGAGCCCGCGACATCCCTGGTCCCGGTCCGGCGCGAACTTCGGGGCCCGTCCCAGGGCGGGGCCGGAACCATCTTCCGCGTGTTGTCGGTGCCGTTCTAGCCGCTTGGGTGTCAGGGGCGCCCACTGCATAGACGCTGGTTCCGCAGGCAAATGGTAACTCGACGATCCGAACCCGACGACTCGCGACCTGCGTCGCAGGTGCCACCTCGGGGGTTGCGAATTCCCTCTCGACTACGGCCATCGAACCCTGTCTGGATTGACAGGCCTTTGTTTGCCCGGAACGCGAGAGCGGGCCTGCGCTTGAAGTCACCTTGGGCTCGCTCGGGCAGTTGAGCGTCCTGCCCTGCGCGACATCTTCCTGGGCTTGAGTCTGGTCGCCCCATGGTTTGACGGCGATCGGGGTATGGCGTAATGTCATACCCGGAGGTGCTCCATGGGAAGGGCCAAAGTTGCCATCACGCTGGACGCGCAGTCCCTTGAGGAACTGGACCGGTTGGTGGTGGCTCACGTGTTTCCGAATCGAAGCCAGGCGATCCAGGAGGCGGTTGACGAGAAACTGACTCGACTGTCCCGCTCTCGCCTGGCTCGCGAATGCGCCAAGCTTGATCCTGACTTCGAGAAGGCGCTTGCCGAGGAAGGTATCAGCAAGGAGTTGGCGGAATGGCCCGAATACTGAGAGGCGAGATCCGATGGGCGGATCTCGATCCGACTCGGGGGCGTGAGCAGGCCGGGTTGCGCCCGGTGCTCATCCTGAGTGCTGACGTCTTCAACGAGCGTTCCGGAACCGTCATCGCGATGGCGCTCACCAGTCAGCCTCAACGCGCCGCCTTCCCTCTCACGCTGGAACTGACCGATACGCGTCTTCCCAAGCCTTCCTGGGTCAAGATCAGCCAAATCCGAACCCTTTCCGTGGACCGTATCGGCAAGAAACTCGGCGCAGTCTCCCCGGAGGAAATCACCAAGGTGATCGACGGTCTGAACGAGATTCTCGGAAACTGAGGTGGACTACCACTGGGACGTGCGGCCATGGCCAAGAAGATGCCGCCCACTCACCCTGGCGAAACGTTGCCCTATGAGACAGCAGCAGACAGGCTCGAAGGAGCGGGACAAGGCCGGACGGGTCAGTTCGGGGTGTCGATCTTCAGGATCTTGAAGCCGCCCAGGCCGGCGGCCACGAACGCCTTGTTGCCTTCGTAGGTCACGTCGTTGCTGGATTCCAGCGCGCCCATTTCCATGTGGCCCAGGATGTCCACGGTGGTGGGGGACTGGCTGACTCCCTTGTTCAGGTGTGCGAGGTACATGCCCGCCTCGCCCTGGGCCAGGAACAGCGTGCGGTTCTGGGCCACGGCACTGTTGCTGACGGTCAGCGGCGGGTCCAGGTCCGGGACCACCGGCGGGTCGATGGTGAAGGCCACGGCGCCGGTGATCAGGCTCGCCAGTTGCACGCCCCCGTCGTTGACCGCCACCAGGGCGTTGTCGCCATCGACCTGCACGGTGGACTTGGACTCGGGGATCGTGGCGCCCTCCAGGGGGAAGGTGGCCGTCACGACGCCCCCGTCCACCACCGCCAGCGACGCCGGCGTCCCCGACAGCACCACGAACTTCCCGGCCTTCCAGTCGTCCACGCTGCGGGCGTCGTGCAGGGGCACGTAGGCCGTGCGCGTCAGGTTCCGATCCAGGATCGAAAGGCCGCCCGTGTCGCCGTGGGTTACCGCGACAGTGCCGGCCTCGAGGCACCGGATGGAGTTCGCGGCGTGGCTTTCCAGCGGGACCTCCCGGAAGTCCTTGTTGAACTTGCACAGGGGGTTCACGGTGATCAGGCCCACCGTGGCCGACTCCCGCTCCGCGCTGGCCATGGCCAGGAACATCTGGTCCCCGCAGACGTCCAGCGCGTTGACGTCGTGCCCGGGGAAGAGGGCCTCGGCGACCAGTTCCGGGGTGTCGCCCAGGAACTTGATGACCTGCACGGCGCCCTGCTGCACTTCGCCCCGGACGTTGTAGCTGACGTATGCGTACTGGCCCCGGATGACCACCCCGGTCGCCTGCAGGACCTGTCCTTCGATTTCCGGCGGGTACACCTCGGCCAGCAACTGGATCTGTTCGGCCACCGCGGGCGTGTTCGCAGCCAGTTGAAGCCCGCTGGTGTGTACGCCCAGGGTCCGGGTCGGATCCACGGTCACCGGCACGTTCCGGATCTCGATCCGGGACGTCAGTTTGGCCGCGTCGTTCTGCACGATCACGTCCTGCACGGACGGGTCGCATGCCACCATCGCCAGGGCCGTCGCCATCGCCATCGCCACGATCGTCCGCTTCACCGCCACTCCTCCTGTCCGGCCAGGGCCGGACCGATATGCGCCGTCACCGCGTTCCGCACCGATTCCACCGGGTCCTGGGACAGGCGTCGCAAGGCTGCGCGGCACTCGGCCGACGCATCCGCCGGGACCAGGGCCGCCGCCCGCGCCCGCACCTCGGGTGCGGGGTCCCGGAACGCGTTCACCAGGGTCGACTCGGGGCATCGTCCCAGCACGGCCAGGGCCTCCAGGGCGGCCGCCCGTGCCGGCGCCTCCCGGGCCTCCGCAGCGCGCTGGACCAGGGCCGCCCGCGCCGCGTGGCTGTCGGGCGTTTCGACCAGGCGCGCCCGCACCGCCCGGGGCTGCGCCTCGACGCGCGCCCGGAAGGTGGCCAGCCGCGATACATCGGCCGCACTGGCGAATCCCAACAGGGCCTCCACGCGAACTTCGTCGTCCGGGTCCGTGGCCAGTCGATCCAGCAGGTTCATCGCGGCCCCGTCCGACCGGGTCGCCATCGCCCGGGCCAGGGCCTTGCGCACCCAGGGGGAGGGATCCTGGGAGGCTGCCTGCAGGGCGCCGTCCGCCGCCAGGGCGCCCAGGGCGCCCAGGCTTTCCACCGCGGCCCGCCGCACGTCCTCGACCGGGTCCGACAGGGATCGTGCCAGAGCCCCTGCCGACTCGGCGGTCGCCACGTGGCCCAGGGCCTGGGCGGCCGCCGCCCGCAGGACGGGGTTCCGGTCCGACAGCCAGGCCATCAGCAGGCCGGCCGATGCCGGGTCCCGCAGGCGCCCCACCACCTGCAGCCCGCACCGCAGCACCGTTTCGTCCGGGAAGCCCATCAGGTCGTCCAGGAACGCGGCCACGTTGCCCGCGTTCAGGCGGGCCAGCGTGTCCACCAGGGTTTCGCGCAGGGCGGTGTCGTCGATGTGGAAGGCGCGCAGCAGTTCGACGTTGCCCACCGGCGCGCCGGCCTTCGCCAGGCCCCGGGCCGCCTGGACCTGCACCGCGACCACCGGGTCCCGCAGGGCCCGGGTGAACAGTCGGGCCAGGCCGTCGTCGGGCGGCAGTTCGACCAGGACCTCCAGGGCCCGGGCGCGGACCTCGGCCGCCGGGTCCGTCGTCACCGCGTCGATCAGCAGATCCCGTGCAGCAGGCGTCTGGAGGCTGCGCAGGGACGCGACGGCCGCGGCCCGGGCCTCGGGGGCGCCGTGGGATCGCAGGATCGCCGCGCAGTGGGCTGCGACCTCGTCGGCGGTCAGGAACAGGCCCATGCCGTCGCTGTTGCCCGGATCCAGGACCTGCAGGAACTGCTTGCGCACTTCCGGGGCCTCGCCGTCCAGCAGCGTTTGCAGCCGCGCCTGGCGCCCCGGATCCGACAGGGCGCCGACCGCCAGGGAAAAGGCCCGGGGACCGCCGCACAGGCCCAGTCCCACCAGCACGAAATCCTGGAAATCCGGCGCGTCGTCCCGGGCGCGGGCCCGGTCCAGGGCCGCCTCGGCGTCCGGGCTTCCGATGCGGCCCAGCGCGATGGCCACGCGGTTGCGGACGAAGGGGTCCGGGTCCGCCAGCACGCCCTCCAGCAGGCTGACCGCGGCCTCCCGGCCCACGCGCCCCAGGGCGTTCACGGCTGCCGCACGCACCCGGGCGTTCCGGTCGTCCAGCAGGGACACCAGGACCTCGCGGGACATCGTGTGATCCAGTTTTCCCAGGGCCCCGGCCGCCGAGGCGCGCACCTCGAAATGGGGGGAACGGGCCAGGGCGCACAGTTCGGGCAGGACGGCCGGGTCGCCGGTCTTGCCCAGCAGCCAGGCCTGGGCGACCAGCGCGTCCTTGCCGGCCGCCATCCCCTGCAACCAGCGCGCGACGGCGGTTTCCTGGCCGGCCAGTTCGTCGGTCAGCACCTCGCGCACCGCGCGATCGGGGCTGTCCAGGTGGGGCAGCAGCGCCTCGACCGCCTGGGGAGTGCCGATGCGACCCAGGGCCACGATCGCGGCCACGCGGATGCGGCCATCGGGATCACCCAGGTGCTCGCAGACCCGCGGCAGCCAGGCCTCGTCGGCCCGCAGCCCCGCCGCCTTCACCGCCCGCAGGCGGACGTCGGCATGGGGATCGGACAGCGCCCGGTCCAGCAAGTCCTGGGTCGCGGCGTGCGCCAGGTGCGCCACGGCCTCGACGACGCCCGCCCGGACCTCCACGTTGGGGCTGTCGAACAGCCGGGCCACGGCCTCCACGACCTCGTCCTCCCGGCCGACCCCGAATTCCTTCAGGGCTTGCACGGCGGCTGCCCGGACCGCTTCCTCGGGGTCCGACAGGGCCGGCAGCACCCGCGCCGGCCCGTCTGGAGGACGCAGCCGCGCCAGGGCCTCCAGCGCCCGCACGCGCACGGGCCACTCGGAATCCCCCAGCCGGGCGGCCAGGGCCGGCACCACCGCGAGGTTGTCCAGGGAACCCAGCAGTTCCGCCATGCGGGACCGGATCCGGAGGTCGTCGTGTTCCAGGTAGGCCATCAGGGACTGCAGCAGCCCGGCCCGGCCCACGTCCAGCAGCAGGCGCGTGGCCCGGTCCCGGCGGATCCGATCGGGGGAGGCCAGGTCCTCGACCCGCGCCGCCAGCACGCCCACCCGGTCCAGCGCGACGGCGGCCCGGTTGCGCACCTCGGGGGACGGGTCGTGCAGCAGGGCTTCCAGCCGGGACGTGTCCTGGGGGCGGATCAGTTCGATCGCGCCGATGACGCGCATGCGGGTCCAGTAGTCGGGGTCCGCCAGCAGCGCGAACAGGCTGTCCAGCGCCGCCGGATCCCCCAGGCGTCCCAGGGCGCGGGCGGCCTCGGCCCGGACCGGCGCCACCGGGTCGTGCAGCGCCACGTACATCAGTTCGTCGACGCTGGACCGCAGCGCCAGGTTTCCCAGGGCTTCGGCGGCCGACATGCGGACGGCCTCGGACCGATCCCGCAGGCGTTGCAGCAGCGGCGCCTCGGCCGCAACGGCCCGGATGCGCCCCAGGGTCTGGGCGGCCCAGGCGCGCACGTTCGTGTTGGCCTCGTCCCCCAGCGCCGTCACCAGGGCCGGCACCGCCGCGTCGCCGAAGGACACCAGCAGGTCCGCGATGCGCGGGGACGCCCAGTTGTCGCGGCTGCGCAGTTCGGCCAGCAGCAGCGGGATCCCTTCCTGCGAGCGCATCAGCCCCAGGGCCTGGGCCGCGGCCAGTTTCACGGTCTGGGCGTCCTCGTCCGGGTCGCGCATCGCCGCCACCAGGGCCGGAATGGCCTCCAGCACCTGCAGGTCGCCCAGGGCGTGGGCCGCCGAGGTGCGCACCGCCCGGCTGGTGGCCTCCCGCAGGTCCTTCAGGTAGCGATCGATGATGCCCAGGGACCGGTAGACCTGCAGCAGGCGTGCGCGCTCCTCCCCGCTGGCCGGCAGCACGCGGTTCAGGGCGGCCTCGACCGCCGGCAGGTCCTGGACCTCGCCCAGTTGGAACAGCATGCGGTCCAGGGACTGGAAGCGCTCCTGCTGGTGCTGCTGCAGGATGCCGTCGATGTGGCCCACGCGGCGGGACAGGCGTTGCATCAGGACGACCGTCACCAGGCGCCGGACGCCCAGGTAGGCCAGCAGCAGGACCACCATCCCCGCGAAGGCGACGGCGATGGACAGTGCGATTTCAGCCAGTTGCGACAAGTCGGGGTCACCCCTCCAGCAAGGCGCGCACGGACTCCACGACCCGGGCGGGATCCACGGGCTTGGCCAGGTACACGTCCGCCCCCACCTCGGAGCCCCAGAAGCGGTCCGCTTCGCTGTCCTTGGCGGTCAGCAGGACCAGGCGCACGGCGGACAGGTCGGGATCGGACCGGATGCGGCGGCAGACCTGGAACCCGTTCAGTTCGGGCATCATCACGTCGGACACCAGCACGTCGGGGCGATGGCGGCGCACGGCCTCCAGGGCCTCGGCGCCGTTGCGTGCCGTGAACACCTCGAAGCCCGCCGCCCGGAAACGTCCGGACAGGATGGCCACGATGTCTGGCTCGTCGTCTGCGATGACGATCCTTGGCATCCGCACCCCTCAGTCGGCTCCCTTTTCCAGCCTCGCCACCACGCGGTCCAGCGCGCTTCCCGGCGGCGCGGCCACCAGCCACGGCGTCCCCTCGGGCGGCGCCGCGTCCAGCAGGTCCTCCAGGCACTCGGCCCGGCGCACGATCACGCTGCCGCCGCCCTGGGCGACTTCCATCAGCACCTGGCCTGCCAGGACGGGATCGTCCACGACCGTGATCTTCAGGCTCCCCCGGCGGCCCCGGGGGTCCACCGGCAGGTCCAGCCGGAAGGACGCGCCGCCTCCCTGCGTTTCCTGGACCGCGATGCGGCCGCCATGCTCGCCGGCCACCTCGCGGCATACGACCAGCCCCAGCCCCGAGTGCTTCCGCCCGTCCTCGCCGGGGTTCGACACGCCCGGCAGGAAGATTCGCTGGCGATCCTCGACGGGCACGCCCGGGCCTGTGTCCTCGACCACCAGGCGCACGCCGGGCCGTCCGTCGGGGAAGGTCCCCGCGGGCGCGGCCTCGGACAGGACCCGCACGCGTCCCAGGCGGGGCGTGTGGCGCAGCGCATTGTCCAGCAGGGCCAGCAGCACCTGCAGCAGGCGCAGCCGGTCGCCCCAGATCACCGGGCACCCCGGGTCCTCCTGGGTTTCCAGCGACACGTTGCGTTCCTGGAAGGCGCGTTCCAGCAGGTCGGCGGCCTCGGTCGCCAGGGCGCCCGGGCGCAGCCGCGTCCGCTGCCGGGTCCGGGCGTCGGCCAGCGCCCCGGGTGCGGGCGGTCGATCCCGGTCCGACTCCTCGCGGGTCTTCGCCAGCACGCCGGCCAGGACCTCCGAGGCCACGCGCATGCGTTCCAGGCTGCGGCGCTGCGCGTCGTCCAGGGGTCCGTCGATCCCGTCCAGCAGGTTCGAGGTGTACCCCGCCAGGATCGTGCCCGACGTCCCGACCTCGTGGACCAGTTCCCGCAGGCGCTGGTGGAACCGCCGGCTGCGGGCCTGTTCGGTTCGCAAGCGGCCCTGCAGGTCCCGGGCCTCGGCGTCGGCCTGCCGGGCCCGCCCCGCGCGTCCCGCCACCGCGGTCAGAACGGCGGCCAGGTCCGCCTCGCCGATCATCGTGGGCAGCAGCGCATCGGCGCCGGTCGTCAGGCGGGCCACGGTCGCCACGCACCCGGGCCCCGGATCCCCCAGGATGACGATGGGCACGTCCCGGGCGACCTCCCGGACCAGGGCCATCAGGGCGGTCAGATCCCCGGTCGCGGTTTCGTCGATCACCGCGACGTTCGCGGTCCCTTCCAGCAGGGCGGCCAGGAACGCGGCCTGATCGCCCTGCCGGCGCCAGGACAGGCGCTGCCGGTCCGGGGCGATCCCCGGGACCGTCCGCGGTTTCCCGGGGCCATCCAGCAACACCACGGTCAGGGAAGGGGCTTCCGGATTCATCGTGCGTCCGTTCGTCCGCGCGCACGGATGATAGGTCGCCCCCAGCCGGGTCGCCAGTTTTCGGCGTCCGCGGCAGGGTGGAAGCGGCCCTCGGGGAACCGGGGGATCGCTCAACCCGCCTTCGGACCCGTCCCGGCTCCCTGGAAGCCCTTGCGGCTGAACTTGTCCCAGGACTTGCGACCCTTCAGCCAGTCCCGGAGTCCCTTCAATTGCCACCACAGCAGGTACTGGCGGTAGCCCAGGTTGGACAGGAGGCCCGCGAAGACCAGCACCAGGATGGTCTTGGGGCCCCGGTAGTCGAACAGGGCCCGATCGGTCAGCCGGTTCGGCAGGCGCACCCGGGCGATGGCCGACAGCACGCTGCCAGCGGACAGCAGCAGGTTGAAGCCGATCGCGAACAGCAGGAAGGAGGCCATCGCCGACCAGTCCAGCAGCCCCGCGGCGGCCGACAACGGCACCACCAGGTAGCCCAGCGTTTCGATGACGGGCGCCAGGGCCTCGAACAGCAACTGGTAGGGCAGCGAGAACATGCCGATGCGGCCGTACCGCCGGTTGAACATCATCTTCCGGTGGAACCACAGGACCTCCAGCAGGCCCCGGTACCAGCGGCTGCGCTGCTTGCCCAGGCTGACGTATTCCTCGGGGGCCTCGGTCCAGGACGTGGGTTGGGGCAGGAAGACCACGCGCCCCACGATGTGGTTGTCCATCAGGAAGCGGTGCAGGCGGACCACCACCTCCATGTCCTCGCAGACGGTGTCGACGCCGGCGCCCACGTACTCCCGGCTGACGCGGCTGCGGATGTGCTTCGTCAGGAAGCCGCCCGCGGCCACCAGGGTTTCGCGCTGGATCAGGGCGAACACCCCCGACAGCACCAGCAGCGCGTTGAACTGTCCCAGTGCCGTGCGGCTCTGGGTGAAGGATCGCATGTACTCGACCACCTGGAACCGGGCGATCCAGGAGTGGGGCAGGTTCACCTCCAGCACCTTCCCGTCCAGCACCTTGCAGTCGTTGGACAGCGCGATCTGGCCGCCGACGGCCATCACGTGGTTGGGGTCGTCCAGGATGGGCTGGATCGCGGCGCGCAGGGCCTCGTCCACCATCAGCGAGTCCGCGTCCATGGAGGCGACGTAGGTTCCCTGGGAGGCGTTGATTCCGGCGTTGATGGCGTCCGCCTTGCCGCCGTTGTCCTTGTCCACCAGCACCATGCGCAGGACCGTCGGCGGGAGGTCCATCGTGGCGCGGTACAGCCCCCGGACCGTCGCGGTGCCCAGCACGGGGCTGGTGTCGATGTCCGACCGGACGAAGCCGAAGGCCTCCTTCAGCACCTCGACCGTCCGGTCCTTCGACCCGTCGTTGACGATGACGATCTCGTAGTGCGGGTAGTTCAGGCGCAGCAACGATCGGACGCTCTGGACGATCGTCACCTCCTCGTTGTACGCCGGCACCAGCAGCGAGATGTGGGGCGCGAAGGCCTCGACGCGGTCGTTCTTGCGCACCGCCGCCTGGGCCATCTGGAGGGTCTGCCGCACGTGCAGCGCGCTGATGATCAGCAGGACCAGGTTCGTGCCGGCGTAGGCGAGGAAGTACACCACCACCAGGGTGTCCAGGACCAGCAGGATGTCCTTCACGAGGCCCATGGCGGGATTTTCGACGATATCGGCCGTCGCGGCCATTTTTCGGCCGATGGCCGGGAGGTGGGCGTCAGCCGGGGATTCGCGGTATTCGTTCGGGGATCGGGAGTGGGGGAGGAGCAGTCGTGGTTCCGGGGCGGACGGCAGCGGTGGCGCTGGTGGCGGGGATCCTGGTCGCCGGGATCGCCCTGGCCCCGGGGCCGGCCGCTGCCGGCGAGTGCCCCGACGCCTGGCTGCACCTGCGCACGGGCGACCCGGTGGGGGCCGAGCAGAAGGCCCGGGCGTGCCTGGATGCGGACCCGCTGTCCACCGACGCGGCCCTGGTGCTGTCCCGGGCGCTGGCTCGGCAGAACCGCTATGTCGAGGCCCTGACCTGGGCCGACCTGGTGCAGCGCCGTCACCCGGAGGACCCGGAACTGGTGATCTGGGTCGGACGCCTGCTGGCCTGGAAGGGCGACCTGGACGCCGCCTGGGCGAAGGTGAAGGATCTGCCCCCGGATCGGGACGACCCCGACGAACTGCGCTTCCTGGCCGACCTGGCCTTCTGGCGGAAGGACCACGCCCAGGCCGCCGCCCGCTACGACCGCGTGGTCCTGCGGGACGGAACCGACCGCAGGGCCCGCCTGAACCGCGGCCTGTCCCGTCGCGATGCCGGGGACGCGGCGGGGGCCTTGAAGGACTTCGCGCTCCTGTGCAAGGGCGGCGACCGGGAGTGCTGCCTGCTGGCCGATCAGGTGCGCGTGGCCCGCTCGCGGGTCCGGGGCTGGGTGCGTTTCGACCACTGGGTCCTCCTGGACCGTCCCGACGCCTGGAGCCTGGGGACCGGGATCGACGGCCGCCTGCCGAAATCCTGGAAGGCCGGGGTGTCCTTCGAGATCCGCCCCCGGCTCTACACCGAACGCACCTTCGGGGACCTTTTCACCGAATTCTGGGCCTCCGGGGATCCGGCCCGCTGGGCCACCGTGCGCGTGGCGGGCGGCTTTTCGGTGGAACGGCGCTACTCGCCGGTCTGGTCCCTGCTGGTCGAGCCCGTCTTCCGTCCCTGGCAGGGCGTCGAACTGGGGTTGCTGGCGTGGCGCCTGCAGTTCGATCCGTTGCCGGCGACCGTGATCGGTCCCTCGGCGCTGATGGAATGGGGGCGCTGGACCCTGCTGCTGCGCTATTACCTGGGTGTCCGGGACGACGGGGACGTGTCCCATTCCGGCTTTGCCAAGGTGGGCCTGCGGATCGGCTGGCCCTGGCAGGTGCACCTGGCGGTCGGGGCCGGCAACCGGGCGGACTACCTGGAGTTGCGGGGCAACCCGACGGCCCAGTTCCACTGGACCCTGGGCGCCGGCCTGGCCTGGCAACTGGACTGGCGCTGGCGGCTGGTGCTGGACCTCATGTACCGCGACGAGCACGAGGGCGCCGCGCGGTTCCGGCAACTGCGCAGCAGCCTGGGGGCCGAGGTTCGATTCTAGAAGGCCTCAGGGCACCCACCCCGCGATCGTCGCTGCCGTCGTATCGAAGGCCAGGCACACCGACATCGCGTCGCCGCGCTTGTCCTTGGTCTTGGCCGACCAGGTACCGTCGTCTTCGGCGTGCAGGTCGAAGGGGGGCTCCTGGCCGGAAATCTTCAGGAAGGCGCAGACGTCCGGCTTCGGTTCGGCGGCGGCGGTGCATCCCGACTGCAGGTCCCCGATGATCTGCTCCAGGGTCTGCATCGTCAGCACCCCCGAAAACACCCCGTCGTGGAGGATCGGGCTGCCGCTGTCGGAGGATTCGACGGTGGCCGTCACCTCGGCGTCCACCAGCGTCAACAGCACGGGCAGCCCGCTGATGTGCACGGGCATCGATATCGTCCCGGGTCCGGCGTGGAATCGGGTTCCTTCGGTGGTGACCGGTCCCAGCAGGAACCACGGAATGCAGTCGCCGCCGATCGACGCCGGATCGGCCCGGACCGCGCCGGGAGCGCCGCATTCCGGGCAGGGGCGGCCGTAATACCCGGCGAGGGCAGGCTGGGCGATCGAGCCACCGGAAGCGAAATCCCGCACCTGCAGCAGGCCGCTCCAGGTTCCGGCGCTGACGGCGTCGGCCATCGGGCCGTTGATCTGCGCCGACATGCCCTTCATCGCGCTGTCCCCCTTGCCGTCCCCCGTGAAGTCGTGGCAGGTCGCGGCCACCTTGGCCGCCTCGGCCGGCGTCGACAGGGCGGCCAGCACGGCGGCCGGCCCGCTGACGTCGGGCAGGACGTCGCAGGCCAGGTCGATGCAGCGGTCGGTGATGCACTCGGCCCCTTCGGCGCACGTGCCGCAGGTCCCGCCGCAGCCGTCGTCGCCGCAGGCCTTCCCTTGGCACCGAGGCTGGCAGGCGTCGGCATCGACGGTTTCCACCCGGTCCTCGGGAGGAAGGTCAACCGGCGCCGGGTCCATCGCCAGGTCCCCGGGGGCGATCCCGTCGTCCTGGGGCGTATCGGGGGGCGCCAGATCGGTCACCGCGTCCGGGACGTCCTGAACGTCCGGGACATCCGTCGCCAGGGGCCCGTCCGAGGCGGTCGAACAGGCCGCGAACATCGCGACTGCAGCCAGCGTGACCATCCCGCGGATTCCCATTCCCCCCCCAACGACGTCGATGACGAACGGATTGTCGCGAATCCGGAATCCTGAATCCACCGAGGAATCGTCGCGTTCGTGCGATTACCCCCCCGGAGGCCGTCCGGATGCCCTGCGTGCTAGACTCCGCGGCCGGAGGTGGCCATGAACGTGCAGGCACGGGTTCCGGGGGTCCTGGCGACGCTGGCGATCGCGTTCGCACTGGGGTGCGGGGGCGGCGCGACGCAGGATGCCGGGGACACGGACACGCCGGTTCCCGCGGATGTTCTGGCGGACCTGCATGGAAGCGACGTGCAGTCGGACCTCGCCCGCGACCCTGGGCCGGTGGATCCGGGACCCGACGCGCCCGCCGACTTCCTCGGCGACGATGTGCCCCCCGCAGACCTCCCCGCGGACCTCCTGTCCGGGGACGATGGCCCCGGGGACCCCGGCGTGAACCCCTGCCCGCGCCTGCCGGCCGCCGCGGACCGGGACCGCTTCGTCGTCACGTCCTTCCCGTACCAGGACGCGCAGGGCAAGGCGTCCGACTGGGCGCTGATCCGGCTGTCCGCCAAAGGCGTCCTGTCCGACCTCGGCCCCCGGTTCCAGATGGGGCCCGCCTTCGACGGCGACGTCGCCTTCACGCCCGACGGGCAGGTGGGGATCGCCGTGCAGGACGACGGCACCCTGGGCGTCTTCCGGATCGATCCCGTGGCGGGGTCCGCGGTCGTGGTGCACGCGGGCTTTGCGGGCGGATTTTCGGCGTCCCGGGTCCTGATGGGGCCCGAAGGCGACCACGCCCTGGTGCTGGACACCGAGTGGCGCGACGCGTCCGGCGCGACCGATCGGGGCGGCGGCGTCTACCGGGTGGACATCGGGTGCGACGGGACCCTGACGGATCGTGGCATGGTGATGCCCGCGAAGCTGCCCGCGGCCCTGCTGCGGATTCCCACCCGGCCCGACCGGGTGGTGCTGGCGGCCCGCGACGTGCTGGGCGTGCTGACGGGCGGGGACCTGCACCTGCTTTCCTGGGGCAACCCTCCGGTGGTGCGGCACAGCGTCCAGACGCTGGGTGACGACTCCAATGTCGACGGGTTCGCCATCACGCCCGACGGGCGCTACGTCCTGCAGGGGGACACGGGAATGTTCGCGACCCACGGGGTGGCCGTGGCGGAGGTGGTCGGCGAGACGCTGGTCCCGCGCCAGTTCCTGACGCCCATCGGGAACCCGGCCGCGATCGTCGTTGCGCCGGCCGGGGGGACCGTGCTGGTGGCCGGGGCCTACGAGCCCGATGATTTGTGGATCCTGGACCGCACGGACGCAACCCCGGAAACGCCCTTCACGATCCGGGGCCCGGTGGACTATGTCGGAGGCGGCAGCCAGTTGCCCACGGCGATGGTGATGCTGGACCGCGGCCCCCTGGCCGGCCGGGTGCTGGTGACCGAGGTCGAGGGCATCCGGCAGGTCGATCTGAAACCGGACGGCACCGTCCAGGACCTGGGCATCTTCACGCTGGGCGGCGGCACGACCGGCATGCCCGCGGCCCTGGGCGTCCAGCCCTGAGCCCGTTCCCTGAATCCCGTCATCCTTCCGCAGGCCGCCGCCGTCGCAACAGCAGGATTCCCGCACTGGCCACGACGCCCAGGCCCGCCACGGGCAGGAACCGCGTATCGCCGCTCAGCGCGTCCACCGCGATGCCGATCAGCGGGGCCAGGATCGCCGCGAACAGCGACTGGCCCTGGGACTCGATGGACAGGATCGTCGCCTGGATGTCCGCCGGGGCATGGTCGTCGATGCGCGTGATCATCAGGGGTCGCCAGGTGTCCTGCAGGACGGCCAGCACGACGAAGCCCGCCGCCGCCAGTTCCGGCATCCCCAGGGCCAGCCCGCCTGCCATCGCCGCGAAAACCCCCAGGTTTCCCGCCCACAGCCATCCGGCCGCCCGGTCCTGGGACCCGGCCCGCACCGCCACGGCGTCCGCCCCCCGGGACGCCCGGCTGCCCAGCACGTGCAGCACGACGTAGACCGCGCCGACCAGCACCGCCGTCCGGCGCCGGTCCCCCAGCGTCACCAGCAGCGGCAGGGCCAGGGCCAGCGATTCCAGCAGCGGTTGCAGGTAGCCCTTCACGACCTTGAAGGTGCCCTCGAAGACCGTGGATTCGGCCAGCAGGCGCCGCAGGGGCCGGATGCGCAGCGCGTCGCGGAACCCCCGCCACAGCGCGGACCCGATTTCCCGCAGCGGCGCGCCCTTCGTGCTGGCGCCTTCCAGGTACGCGGGATACCCCAGGAAGTTCACGATCCCCAGGGCGTAGGGCACTGCGCACAGCAGGAAGACGTCGGTGTAGCGATCGGTCAGCAGCACCAGGCCCGACGCGATGATCACCGACACCGCGGACCCGCGCTTGCTCCAGGACCGGGTATAGCCGTAGACGCGGGTCTTGTCCTCGGGGCGCCCCTCCCGGGCCAGCCAGTCGAAGATCATGGCCTTGTGCGTCCCCGACCGGAACGACTCGCCCACCGCGAACACGCCCATGCCCGCGGCCAGCGCCCAGAACGAATCGACCAGTCCCAGCACCACGAAGGACACGACGTAGGCCGCGAACGAAAAGATCATCGAGCGCCGGCGCCCCAGCACGTCGGCCACGGCACCCATGGGGACGCCCAGCAGGTTGATCATCAACTCCCGCAGGCCGACCAGGGCGCCGATCTGCGTGAACGTCATGCCCTTTTCGATCAGGGCCAGGTACAGGAAGGGCTCGAAGTAGCGCTGGTTCTTCAGGAACCCGTACAGCGAGAAACGCGCCAGCATCGACAACCGCCCGGGCATCGGCACCTCCCTGTCCACGGGGCGATTGTACGTCCGCGCCACTCGCCGCGGCACGGCCAACCTGTTATCGTCGGCATCCCCTGGGTGAGGTGCGGCATGCGCGTTCGGGTACGGATCGTGATGGCGATGGTGCTGGTCCTGGCGATGGCCTGCGGGACCAGCGAGGATGCGGGGCAGGATCCGGGCGGCGCGGACGCCGTGTCCGACATTACAGAACTCCCGAACGTCCCCGACGTGGTCGCCGACGCGCTTCCCGACGCGGTCCCGGACGTGCCGGCCCTGACCGGACCGGTCCGCTTCCTGCACATCTCGGACCTGCACGTCTACGGCGATGCCGTGACGCCGCTGACGGGGCCGCTGCAGAAGGCCGTGGACCTTCTGAACGCCCTGCCCGGGGAGGTCGATTTCGTCGCCGCCACCGGGGACTACGTGGACTACCTGGACGACGGCCTCCAGCCCGGCGACCCGTCCACGTTCAGCGCCACCATCGACACGCTGAAGGGCCTGCGCTGGCCGGTCCGGACGATGGCCGGGAACCACGAGTACTACCGGAACTCCCTGCTGGAGCCCACCAAGGAAAAGGCCGCGCGGGACGCGTACCTCAGCGCGGCGATGGGCCACGAGCTGGACCAGGTCTTCGACATCCGGGGCGTGCGCTTCGTGGTGCTGAACACGATGCAGGGCGACACCTGGGCCTCCAGCAACGGCCTGACCGCGGAAACCAGCGACGCGCAACTGGCCTGGCTGCGCCAGCAACTGGCGGGCGGCCTGCCCACCGTCCTGCTGATTCACCACCCGCCGACCGGGGAATCCCAGACCCCCACGGGCGACTCCCTGTGCCAGGCCATCCAGGACAGCCCCGGCGTCGTGAAGGCGGTCTTCGCGGGCCACCTGCACGGCTTCTGGAAGGGCGATGCGTGCGGCGGCGTGCCCTACTGGCTGGTGGCCAACACCGACGCGTCCAAGCCGTTCTATTTCCTGGTGGAAGTCGATGGCGTCACGGGCGCCGTCACGATCGTGAACGAAGCCGAGGTCCCGTTCGGCACCGTTCCGACCTTCACCTGCGACCCGGCGACGGCGGGCCTGGCGGTTCCGGACGCGGTGGTCGGGACGCACCAGGTCATCCACGTGGGGCACATGGTCAGCAACCTTCCGGGCCTGGAAGGGATCGAGGGCGACGGTCTGGACAAGGTGCCGCTGGTGCTGCGCCTGGACGCCTGGGACGCCGTCACGAACGAAATCCAGGCGCGCCTGTCCCAGGGCCTGCCCGAGGCGGGGTTCATCGGCGTGCTGGACGGGGCGCCCTGCGTGCCGATGGTCTTCGACGTGGCCGGCCCCTGCGCCTCCAGCCGCAACGTCGCCTTTGAAATGGACCTGTTGCCGCTGCTGCGCGCGATGCTGGACGTCACGCCCGATCCGTCGTGGCGCGCGCGGCTGGAAATCACCGGCTTCCGCCTGGAGGCCTCCCTGACGGCGACGGACGGGACGCCGCGGTTCGACAAGGGCCTGCTGCACATTTCGGCCTCGGGGCTGAAGGCCCTGGACGACCTGCGGGGCATCCTGGTGTCGGAGTATTGCGGCGGGCGGATCGTCGACTGCGTCCCGGGGGCGACGGACATGCCCGCGTGCCCGACGCCGGCGGACTCGGCCTTCTTCGACCAGGTGCCCGAGGCCTGCGACGTTTCCGTGGGGACCTACTCGCTGCGCCTGGTGCTGGGCCTGCTGGCGGCCTACCCGCTGGACAACGTGGCGCTGATCGGGGAGTTCACGACCGAGCCCCGAAACGCCGTCGCGGTGCCCGAGGCCGGCGCCCTGTCCGACGCGATGTTCAGCACCGCCCCCGGGGGGAACTGCGAAGCCCCTGTGGTCAACGACTGAACCGGTCCATCCTGCCGACCAACCCGCCCAGCGCCGCCGCGACTTTCGCCACCGTCACGGTTTCTTCGACCCAGCGGTGGAACAGTGCGCCGCCCGCGATGCAACCGGCCCACGTGACGGCCAGGACCCCGATGGCGACGGCGGGGGCGGTGCTCCCCGACGCGGCATAGGCCGCATTGGCCAGCAGGGCGATCGGGTAGTGCACCAGGAATACCGCGAAGGAAATGCGCCCCAGAAAGTCCACCGGCCGCCACAGGCGCAGCCGGTCCAGGAACCCGCTGCGATGGCCGAAGCCCAGGACCAGGGCGACGACCAGCGCCAGGGCGATGCGCAGCCGGAAGTCCAGCACCAGCGCGGCGATGGCGAGGACGGTCATGCCGCCCAGCCAGGCCGGGGAATTCCGGCGGTCGGCAGACCACCAGGCGGCGGCTCCCAGGCCGTAGGCGCCGAAGAAGTACAGCGCCCACGGGTCCCAGAAGGCGTCCCGGTTGAACCCGAAGAGGGAGGCGGTGGCCAGGGCCAGGACCAGGAGCGGGCCGAAGGACCGGCCGCGACCCAGGCGCAGCAGGAGGGCCATCAGCGCGAACGCCTGGAAATCGATGGCGACGTACCAGATGCCGGCCGACAGCGATTCGAAGTCCAGGATGTCCTGCAGCAGAAGGGCGTGCGCCAGCAATTGCGGCAGCGTGGGGCTGGCCGGGGTGGTTTCATCGGCCATGAACTGGCGGGCCACGGCCGCGCAGGCGATGGCCAGTCCCAGGGCGGCCAGGTAGGGGATGGCAAGGCGCAGGTAGCGGCGTCCGATGGGCTTCCACGGCGACGCCGCCCGGTCCCGATCCCGGGGGAACAGGCTGCGCGCCGCCAGGAAGCCCCCCAGGACCAGGAACACCTGCACGGCCATGCGCCCGTACACGTAAAGCCAGGACATCAGATCGGGCACCACGTCCCAGGCGGCGTCGGGCAGGGGACCGTAGGCGGAAAGATGGTGCAGGACGATCACCTGGGCGGCGACGGCCTTCATTGCGACGACAAGGGGCAGGTTTGCGACGGCTCCCATGGCCGCAGATGCTAGACGAGTCTGCGACTGTCAGGAAGACCTGGAATCCAGGACCAGCCGCACCTTCGTTGCCAGGATGCGCAGCGAGAAGGGTTTCTGCAGGAACGAGATGCCGTCGTCCAGGACGCCGTGGTGGCCGATCACGTTGCTGGTGTAACCCGACATGAACAGGACCTTCAGGCCGGCGAACTCGCGGTGCAGCACCTCAAACAGTTCCATGCCGTTCATCCCGGGCATGACCACGTCCGTCAACAACAGGTCGACGTGCCCCGCGTGGGCACGTGCCAGGTCGATGGAGTTCCGGGGCTCTGCCGTCGCCAGCACGCGGTAGCCCAGGTTTTCCAGGCTGGCGCGGGTCAACTCGCGGACCGCCTCGTTGTCCTCGACCACCAGGATCGTTTCGGTGCCCCGGGGAAAGGCTTCCAGTTCGGGCGTTTCCAGGGCGGCCGCGGCGTCCCCGCCCGCCATCCGGGGCAGGTAGACGTGGAACACGCTCCCGTGGCCCTTTTCGGAGTAGGCCGCCACCGACCCACCGTGCTGCTTGACGATGCCGTAGACCGTCGACAGTCCCAGCCCGGTGCCCTTCCCGGGTTCCTTCGTCGTGAAGAAGGGTTCGAACAGGTGCGCCATGGTGTCGGCATCCATCCCGACGCCGGTGTCGCTGACCGAAAGCCGCACGTAGGGACCCGGCAGGACCTCGGGATGCTGGCGGGTATAGTGGGCGTCCAGATCGACGTTCGCCACCTGGATTCCCAGGTCGCCGCCCACCGGCATCGCGTCCTGGGCATTGACCGCCAGGTTCAGCAGCACCTGCTCGATCTGGCCGGCGTCGGCCCGGACGACCCCGACGTCCGGTGCGAGGTCCAGCCGGATGGCGATGTCCTCCCGCAGCGTCCGCCGCAGGATCGCCTCGAACCGCTGGATGACGGTGCCCAGGTCCAGGATCCGCAGTTCGATGATCTGCTTGCGCCCGAAGGCCAGCAGGCGCTGGGTCAGGTCGCGCCCGCGCTCGGCGGCCTGTCGGATGTACTGCAGCGCGCCGTGCTGGGGCGACGATTCGGGAATGTCGGCGGCCAGCAGTTCGGTGAACCCGAGGATCGGCGTCAGCAGGTTGTTGAAGTCGTGCGCCACGCCCCCGGCCAGCAGCCCGATGGACTCCATCTTGCGGACCTGAAGGATGGTTTCCTCCAGCCGCCGCCGCTCGCTGATGTCCACCAGGAAGCCTTCGAACTGCTGCGGACGGCCGGCCTCGTCCCGGGCCAGGCGCGCGCTGATGGCGACCCACGTCAGCCGACCGTCCCGGCACCGCAGGGGCACCTCGCGGCCCTGGACCTCCCCGTGCCGCAGCAGGGTCGCCACGATGTCGTCGCGATCCTCCGGTCGCGCGTACAGTTTCACCACGGAATCCGAAACGTCCTCGCGCAATTGCTCGATCGAGTCGTATCCCAGGATGTGGACCATGGCCGGGTTGCCGTCGAGGATCCGCCCCTCCAACGAACTCAGGAACAGGCCCTCGACGGCGTTTTCAAAGATTCTCCGGTACTTCTGCTCGCTGCGGCGCAGGTCCGCGTTGGCATCCTCGACCCGTCTGCGGGCCAGCCCCATCTCGCCGATCAACTGCACCTGGCGGGAAAGGAACGCCATGATGTGCCGGACATTTTCCTGGGTGAAGATCGGGACCTTGCGCAGCGCCTCCCGGTAGGCGGCCGGATCGAAGCCGAACTCCCGCGCCTGGCCTTCGAAAAAGGCCGGGTCCGGGGGTTCGAAGAAGAACTGCCCCATGAAGAAGTTGGCGACGTGGGTGCCGCCGATGGCGATCGGCACGGCGACGTCCACCAGGCCGTTGCCGCACCGGTACACGTTGAACGCCTCGCCCTTTCGCAGGTTGCCTGCCAGGACGGTGTCGCTGTGCAGGCAGCGCGCCGTGGTCACGGGGTGGACCCGGTGGAAGCGGGTGCAGATGTCCTGCCACCCGGTGGCGATCAGGATGGTGCCGTCCAGGTCCAGGATGGCGGTCGGCACACCCGTCAGGGCGGTAAAACTTTCAAACGATTTGCGGAGTTCCGCCACGTCGACGAGTTCGGCGAACGTCATCTGACAGCCTCGGATGATCCCAGTATCCGAGGGTCCGAGGGACCGGTCAAGACGGGTCGTGGAAGGGTGAATCGGGCGGGCAGGAGTGGCGGGCGGATCGCGGACGTGGCGTCAGTCGGGGAGCACGCAGCGGGCGCGTTCGTCGCCCAGGCGGTCGCGGACGGCGCACCCCAGGCCCAGTTCCGCGCAGTCGACCCGGCGGCCCACCTGGTTTTCGCACCAGGTCAGCACGCTGCCCTCGCAGGAGGCCTTCGCGGTGCAGGGGTCCTCGTCCGCGACGCCCGTGACGCAGGCGCCGTCCAGGCATTTCAGCCCCTGGCGGGCGCAGTCGGTGACCCGGTCGCCGCCCTGGGTCCGATCGAAGCACTGGAAGGCGACGTCGTTCTTGCAGGTCCGGGTCGTCCCGACGGGGCAGGGCGACGGGTACACGATGCAGGTCTCCTGGCACATCATGCCGTGGGCCTCGCAGTCGTCCACCATGCCGGTCGCCTTGTCGAGCGCCCGGGCCTTTTCGTCGCATCCCTTTCCAGCGCCCCCGGCGGCGAAGCCCTCCGTGTCGGCGGCGCAGGAGGCCCAGTACTCGCCCATGATCTTTTCCAGCCGGCAGGGGAAGCCGTTCAGATCCCGGCAGTTCACCAGGGTCGGCACGGTGCCGAACGTGAGGTTGGGCCCCAGGCACTTCACGGCCCAGTCGCCGTCGCAGGCCTCCACCGGGCAGGTCGAGGGCCCGGCGAACAGGGCTCCGTCGGCGGCCTTCAGGCCGGCGCAGTCCCGCGGATCGGCGGCCAGGAAGCGCACCAGTTCGGGATCGGCCGCGCCCGGCGGGAATCGTCGCGTACCGAAACGGGCCAGGCAGTCGGTGGCCGCGGCCGACTCCGGGAAGCAGGCCTCCTCGGCCAGGCACTGTTTCCCCAGCGGCGATGCGGGGATGGGGTTGAGGATCGTGTCGGACGGCAGGCCCGCCGCCGGGTCGATCAGGGCGGCGAACCCGATCGCCAGCGTCTGCCGGCCGTCGTGCCGCAGGTCGTAGACCAGCAACTGCCGGGTGGGCGAAATTTCGGACAGGAACACCAGTTCGGACGGACAGTTGGCCGGATCGGCGCAGGGGCTGGGAATCGGGAGGGCCAGGCCCTTCCCGTTGGGCGTGATCCGCACCAGGGAGCGCACCGTCTGGTCGCCGACCTTGCGGTCCAGCGGGATGAACCGGCCGTAGCGCTCGTGCAGCCCGTCGCCGGCCGACGTGTTCACCTGGCCCGTTCCCAGGTCCGCCTTCGGCCAGTCGATCCCGTGGACGACGGCGTGGTCCCCCTTCGGTGCGATCAGCGCCATGCCCCGCTCCGTGGGCAGAAGGAACCCGCCCGGATAGTCGGCGTCGGGCCAGCAGGCACCCAGCACCGGCGCGTCCTGGCTGTTCGACTGCACCGTGAACCAGCAGTAACGGGAGTCGGGCGTGTGGCAGATCCCGAACACCCCCCAGTCCACGATCGCGATCTGCCCGGGCGTGCAGCCGACGGACGGGTTGTAGGCGACGTTGCCCCCGGTGGTCTGGTAGTAGGCGATGTCCGTCATGGACCAGTACAGGGTGCCGTACCCGTCGGGGACGCCGTCCCGCACCACCGTCTCGCTCCCGGCGCAGATCAGCATGCCCTGGGAGCCCGCCCGGCAGTAGTCGACGTTCATTTCCACACCCACGTCGGTCTGGCCGGTGTCCAGGTCCAGGTGCGCGGGCAGCATGAATTCGTACCGGCGCACCTGTTCGCTGCCCGTCATCACGGGCACTTCGCGGAAGCTGGGCAGCAGGGCGTAGGCCTTTCCCTCGGCCAGCATGACGCCGAACCCTCCCTTGGACGACAGGACCCGGTTTTCGGGCGGCAGCAGCGGCCGCTGGACGAAGGTCCGGCCCCCGTCGCGGCTGATCAGCAGGACCAGGTCCATCCCCGAGGATCCGGTCACGAGGTGGTAGTCGGCGCCCGCCTCCATCAGCGGCGGCACCCCGCCGGTCAGGTCCGTGCTGGTGTACTGCTTGGCCGCGATGACGATGGTGTCGCCCGCCACCGCCACGTCCGATACGATCAGCCGCGTGGTCATGCTGGCCGTGGGCCGTCCCGTGGCCGCGATCGGCGTGGAATCCGCCCGCAACGTGAACGATTCCGAGGAGTCCGCGCCGGGGCAGCCCAGCACGGCCAGGGCCAGCGCGAATCCGACCACGACGGCCGCGTTTCGGGAGGGGATCCGGTTCATCGGGGTGCTCCGCGGGGGCCAAGGACGGCGGAAGTATAGTCCGGAGGGGCGGTTCGAACGAACACGACCGGACGCGTTCATTGCAAATCGACACCGGCCTTGCCATGCTGGCGTCGCAACGGTCCAAACGACTGACGAGGAGTTTCAAATTGAAGGTCGAAGGTCTGCACATCGGGATGAAGGTCGAGCACCCGCACTACGGGCGGGGCGTCGTGAAGTCGATCACGGAGGCCACCGCGGTCGTCCAGTTCCCGGACGGGGCGCGCACGCTGTCCCCCGAGGGCAGCGGGCTGGAGCCCGTGCTGGACGTGCCGGACCCGTCCCTGGCCGGGGTGTCGCTGTCGGACCTGGTCGCCAAGGCGGTCCGCCGGACCCTGGACGAACTGGGCGTGGAAATGCCCGACGCGGTCGTCGAGGAACTGGCGGCGCGCTGGGACGGCGGCATGATGACGCTGGTCCCCGTCGACAAGGCGCAGCAGTCCAAGGAAATCCCCCTGGAGGTCTTCTTCCACAAGATCGTGATGATGCGCAACAACCTGCGGGTCCTGGAACAGAAGGTCAACGCCCACGACAAGCTGAGCGACGCGGACAAGGTCGAACTGCAGCAGTACGTCACCCGCTGCTACGGGTCGATGACGACGTTCAACCTGCTGTTCCGGGAACGCGAGGGCGGGTTCGGCGGCACGTGACGGCGGGATTCGCGAACCGGTCGCAAGGTGCGACCAGTTCCCCTACTCCCCGTCCAGGATCCCCTGCAGGTAGGCGCGCGGGTCCTGGGCCAGCGGCGACACGACGCATGACGGGCCCTGGCCCGACAGCGTCCCCGGGGGACCCTCGATCGTCCAGGCCCCCGCCTGGGTCGCCGTCACGTGCGTGAATCCCCAGGCCGTCGGGTCCGTCGGCACCAGGTCCAGCGCCCACGGCCCGCCCTCGGCCAGCCCGGGGTAGGTCGCCGTCGCGTCGGGGTGCAGCAGCACGAACTGGTTGACCGGCGGGAACGTGAAGCCCGAATCGCCCGCCTCCATCGGGAAGCTGAACGCGACCGGGTACGGCGCCGTGGAAAAGTCGAAGGGGAACGTCCGCGCCGGATCGGTGTACAGCTCGGTCGCGACGATCCCGAACCAGTCGTCCCGGCAGGTCCGGCGTTCCACCCGCGACACCATGCCCAGGACGTCGCGCGGCACCCGCAGCGCCACCACGCCGGCCGGCCCCCGCAGCGCCGTTTCCAGCGTGCGCGCCTGCTTGATCACCAGGCGCTCCGGGTCCTGCACGCCGTCGGCCCGGGTGGGCCATCCGGCCGCCATCCGCTTGAACTCCACGTCCAGCGTGATCGTGGACATCGCGAACCCGGGGCCCTTCACGGCCTCGCGGGCCGCGTTGCGCACGTCCATCCACCGCTGTGCCAGCGGCGCCAGGCGCTCCAGCAGCCCCGTCAGTTCCCCGTCCGTCAGCAGCCACGTCCCCGCAGCCACCTCGCTGGACGACTGCGTGCGCTGCACCGCGACGGCGCCCGTCCCGGTCCGGCGCACCACGTCGATTTCCGGCGACGCCGTGGAACCGGCGGGCGGGTTGGTGACGCTCAGGAAGCCCTTCTGGGCGTTCACGGTCATCGTGTGCAGGTCGCCGTCGGCCCGGCGCACGATTTCCAGCATCAGCACGCCGTTCGCCAGTTCCTTGTCGTCGGTGAACACCGGGTGGACCGCGATGCCCATGCGGCCGTCCAGGTGGGCGATGCCGGCGTTCTCGCGTTCGTCGAAGGCGCTGGCCAGCCAGTAGGTCGCCCACACCTGCTTGACGGTTTCCTCGATCGTCTTGGCGCGATCCTTCGGGTCCGCCTGTTCCTCGGGGTACAGGTAGGCGGTGTGCGATTCGTACAGGCCCGCGCCGCCGAAGCCCTCCACGTCCTCGGCCGTGGACGACGACCGGAACCGCAGGCCCTGGGCGTGCGACAGGAACGCGAACCGCTGGCGCAGGGCGTCCGTGATGCGCGCCAGGGTCCCGGCATCCATCGGCGCGTCCCGGACCATCCGGCGCACGCCGCCGGCCGCCACGGCGTCGCCCAGGGCCGTGCCCACCGGGCGGACCACGTCGAAGGCCGCCAGCACGCTGGCAGCGGCCGCGCACCCGGCGAACCGCGTCAGGAACGCGTCGCGTCCCTCCAGCACCAGGGCGCGGACGCGGGCGTCCTGCCGGAACTTTTCGTCCGCCAGGATCGTGTCCAGCGGCGGCGCCAGCGACGCCAGGTGCTGCGCGTAGCCCTTCACGGTCAGCGCGAACGGCCGGTCGGGCAGCTCGATGCCCAGGGCGTCTCGCAGCCCCAGGAAGCCCGCCGACTTGCCGCCCAGCAGCGGCACCAGCCCCGGCATCTGTTCCAGCCCCACGGACGTCAGGTCGAACGTCTCGGGCGCGTCGGCCAGGTCCGCCGGGACCAGCGGATCCACGTGGATCCGGCCCAGCAGGTCCGTGTACTGCTCCCATTCGCGGTTGCAGGGATTCGAGGGGGTCGACGTCACGCGGTCGCAGTTCGTCGCTTCCCGCAGTTCCACGCCGTCCTCGGTCACGCGGACGATGATCGGGGTCCGGTAGTAGGCCCACGTGGCGATGTCCTCGCGCGTGGCGAGGCCCGCGACATAGGCGTTCGGGGTGCCGCGCGACTTCGCCAGGATCCCGATGTGCGCCAGCGGGGTCTGGGGCACGGCCGTCAGGATGGCGGCCACGGGCGGCAGGTCGTCGGGGATTTCCTCCAGGACCAGCACGTCGGTCGGCCGAGGCAGGGCGCAATTGACGCCCCCCTTCGGAACCACCAGCACGCGCCCGGCGGCGATCCCGGGGTTGTAGCCCCGGACGTCCCCGGCGACGACCAGGTCCTTCGTGGCAACGACGCGGTCGCCATAGGGGCTGCCCGTCGCCTTCAGTTCCGCCGCCAGGTCTTCCTGGCCTGCGCCCTTCACCAGCCACGCCAGTCGGGGTCCGACCTCGGGCGGCAGGACCGACGCCAGGATCTCGAAGTATCGGATCAGGGTCGGGATGGTGGGCACGTCCAGGAACTCCAGTTCCAGCAGCCACAGTTCGCCGGACGCCGGGCGCTTCAGGTTCGGGTTGAAGTGCTGGATGGTCCCGGTCGCGAAGAAGCGGTCCGACCCGAAGCAGAGGTCGTAGAAGTGCCCGGAGTACAGCCGGTGGCCTTCGTTGACCCAGCCGAGGTCCAGCGGCAGGTCCACCCGGTTCTTTGCCCAGACCACGATGTCCGCGATCGTGGCGAACGACAGGCCCGCTTCCGGCGGGTAGTCGTAGCCCGCGATCGACTGTCCGTTCAGCAGCCTGAACCAGGACCACTCGTCGTGCATCGCGTAGAAGCCCGGTTCCTCGAAGTGGACGTCGGGCGCCGTTTCCCCGAAGCCGCGGATGACGAACTTCACCGCCGCGGGGTCCTGGGCGGCGCCCGCGTAGGCCAGGAAGTCGGCCACGGTCGCGAACCGCGGCACGGTGTGGTCGTCGAAGGCGGTCGATCCGTCGGGCGCGTCCGTGCGATCGTCCGCGGCATCGGCGGTGATGTCACCGGGCAGGTCGTACCCGGGCGCCGCGCTGTCGGGACAGGCGGTCGCCGCCAGGAGGATCGCCGCCAGGGCCGCCCGGGTGAATCCACGCATCGTCAAGGTCGCACCTCGCGCCCACCGGGGGCCTTCACACCTTCATGAACCAGGCCATTCTAGCGGGTTGTCGTTGCAGATTCCTCCGCTCCTTGACCTTCGGTCCTTCCCACCCCACCGTGTCCCCGGACCTCAGGGAGTTGCCATGCCCCCCCTTCCCCACGTCGTGATCCTGGGTGGCGGCTTCGGGGGCCTGACTGCGGCCAAGGCCCTGCGCCGCGCGCCGGTCCGGGTGACGCTGATCGACCGGCGGAACCACCACCTGTTCCAGCCCCTGCTGTACCAGGCGGCGACGTCGGCCCTGGCCATACCGGACATCGCCGCCCCGATCCGGCACATCCTCCGGGCCCAGTTGAACACCACCGTCCTGATGGCCGAGGCGACCGCGGTGGACGTCGCGGGCCGCCGCGTCCTGCTGGCCGACGGCGAGGTCCCCTACGACCGCCTGATCATCGCCACGGGGGTGACCCACAACTACTTCGGCCATGACGAATGGGCGGTCCACGCCCCCGGGATGAAGACCGTCGAGGACGCCCTGGAGGTGCGCAGGCGGACCCTGCTGGCCTTCGAGGCCGCCGAGCGGGAGGCCGATCCGGAACGCCGTCGCCCGTGGCTGACCTTCGTCATCATCGGGGGCGGGCCCACGGGCGTCGAGCTGGCCGGGGCCCTGGCCGAAATCGCCACCCGGACGCTGGCCCGGGACTTCCGCAATTTCGACCCCCGGACCGCCCGCGTCGTGTTGTTCGAAGGGGGGCCGCGGATCCTGCCGACGTTCCCCGAGTCGCTTTCCGACGAGGCCCGCCGTCGCCTGGAGCGCCTGGGCGTCGAGGTCCGGACCGGCTGCACCGTGACCTGCGTGGATGGAACGGGCGTCGATGCGGACGGGCAGCGCCTGGAAGCCCGCACCGTGTTGTGGGCCGCGGGCGTGGCCGCGTCGTCCCTGGGTCGCACGCTGGGGGTGCCCCTGGACCGCGCCGGCCGTGTCCAGGTTCAGCCGACCCTGGCCCTCCCGGGTCACCCGGAGGTCTTCGTCGTGGGCGACCTGGCGGCCGTGCAGTCCGACGGCGAGGCGGTCCCCGGCGTCGCCCCCGCGGCCATCCAGGGCGGGCGCCACGTGGCGCGAAACATCCTCCGGGACCTTCGGGGCGAACCCCTCCTGCCGTTCCGCTACCGCGACAAGGGGGCGCTGGCCGAGATCGGGACCCACGCGGCGGTCGCATCCTTCGCCGGCGGCCGCCTGCGCTTTTCCGGGATGTTCGCCTGGGTCCTCTGGCTGCTGGTCCACCTCCTGTTCCTGATCGGCTTCCGCAACCGCCTGGTGGTCCTGTTCCAGTGGGCCTGGGCCTACCTGACCTTCCAGCGCACCGCCCGCGTGATCCTCGCCTACGATCCGGGACGGCGCGACGTGCCGACATCCCGGCCCTCTTGACCCTGCCCCGGAACCGATCCGATACTCGCTTCCGCAAGGGATCATGGGACGATCACGGCGCCACGACCGCGCTGAAAAGGGGGGGATCATGCTTCGCCGCACGGGAATGCTGTTCGCGATCCTGGGATGCCTGGCCGCGGCGCCGGGGGCCTTCGCCCAGTGCCTGGACGGCGACGCCGGCCCCGTCGAGTTCAAGGGCGCCATCAAGATGGTGAAGTACCAGCCGGACAACGGCGGGAAGCCCGAGGACTGCCGGCTGATGGTCCTGGACCAGCAGACCTGCATCCGCAGCCAGATCCTGGGAGGCAAGCGGTTGATCCGCGAGGTTCAACTGCTGCCCGGGACCGCCTCCGCGAAGCTGCCCGCGACCGGCCGGTTCGTCGCGTTCGGCACCCTGGCCGCATCGCCCTGCCGCGACCTCGCCCTGGAGGTTTCCGCGGTCTCGGCGTTCGCCGCGGAGTCCCCTTCCGCATCGAAGGCCGGCAACCCGCCGCCGCCTCCGCCTCCGCCCGGCGCCCGCAAGTCGGTGCGGCTGGGGTACGGCGGGCCGGACAAGGTGATCACCAAGATGGACACCTGGAACTCGCCGGTCCGGAAGGCGCTGCTGGGCCTGGGCATGACCCCGACCCGCGTCGAGTTCTACCGCGAGGGCACGTACCCGGTGTTCTTCGTGAAGGAGGACAAGGCGTTCGTCCCGCTGCTGCGCCTGCAGCAGACCGATCCCGAGGCCGCCGACGTCAAGGCCAAGGCGCTGCTGACCGCCAACGCCGGTGCCCCCTATGAACTGGTCACCGACGGCGACCGGTTCCGCTATGACGGCGACCGCGCGTCGTTCGGGCGGGGCTTCGAGGTGGTGTTCGAGGAGTAGGCGCCGTTGACGCCTCCCCCCCGCGCCGCTAGTCTTGGCTCGCTGGGCGACCTCGGAGGGTTCGGTGGACGGGGACTGGATGAATGCGTGGTGGGTCTGGGTCGCGGCCGGCCTGGTGCTGCTGGTCCTGGAAATCGTGACCCCCGGCCTGGTCCTGATGTTCTTCGGCGCGGCGGCGGTGCTGATCGGGATGGTGCTGGCGACCGGCGTCGAAATGCCGCCCTGGGCCACGCTGCTGGCCTTTTCGGTCCTTTCGATCGCGTTGCTGCTGGGCTTCCGTGGGCCCCTGATGCGTCGCATGGGCAACCGGCCGGGCGATCCGCCCCGGATCGATCGGCTGGAGGACGAGGTGGCGACGGCCCTGGAGGACATCGCCCCGGGCGCCGTCGGGCGCGCCGAACTGCGCGGCACGACCTGGAGCGCCCGGAACGTGGACGAATTCGTGATCCCGAACGGTTGCCGATGCCGCGTCGTCCGGTTGGACGGCCTGACCCTCTACGTGACCCGCGAGACGGCCGCCTGACGGAAGTCCGCAACGGAGGACCCCATGGAAGCCCCCCTGATCGTGTTCGGCGTCCTGGCGCTGCTGGTCATCGTGATCCTGTTCAAGACCGCGGTCGTGGTGCCCCAGCAGAACGCGTTCGTGGTGGAGCGCCTGGGCAAGTACCACGCCACGATGGAGGCGGGCTTCCACGTCCTGCTGCCCTTCGTGGACGTCATCCGGTACCGGCACCTGCTGAAGGAGCGGGCCATCGACATCCCCGAGCAGGTCTGCATCACGCGGGACAACGTCCAGGTCGGCGTGGACGGCGTGCTGTACCTGAAGGTGATGAACGCCGACAAGGCGTCCTACGGCGTGTCCGACTACGTGTACGCCATGATGCAGTTGGCCCAGACGACGCTGCGCTCCGAGGTGGGCAAGATCGACCTGGACAAGACGTTCGAGGAACGGACGCACATCAACAGCCAGGTGGTCCAGGAACTGGACAAGGCGTCGGAGTCCTGGGGCGTCAAGGTGCTGCGCTACGAGATCAAGAACATCACGCCGCCGCACGACGTGCTGGCCGCCATGGAAAAGCAGATGCGGGCCGAGCGGGAGAAGCGCGCGGTCATCCTGACCTCCGAAGGCGCCCGCGACGCGGCAATCAACAATGCCGACGGCGCCAAGCAGCAGGTCATCAAGGCGTCGGAGGCGTCCCGCCAGCAGAAGATCAACGATGCCGAGGGCCAGGCGGCGGCAATCCTGGCCGTGGCGACCGCGACCGCGGAAGGCATCAAGAAGGTCGGCGAAACGATCCGCGGGCCCGGCGGCATGGAGGCCGTGCAACTGCGCGTTGCCGAGCAGTACCTGATGAAGTTCGGCGAACTGGCCCAGGCCAGCAGCACGACGCTGGTGATCCCGGCCAACGTCGCGGACGTCGCGTCGATGGTCACGATGGCGATGAACTTCGTCCAGAAGGCGAAGGGCCCGACCGCCACCTGATTCGTCGGCATCCACGAACGGGTTCCTTTCTGCGGCCGGTCCGGTGGATAATCGCCGGATGAATTCTCCCGACCCGATCGGCGATCCCTCGGTACTCGATGTCGCGGTGGTCGCCGAGGGCCTCGGCACCCACCTGGAAACCGGCCTCGGTGCGGACGACGTCGCCGCCCGACTGGCCCGGGACGGCAGGAACGAGCTGGTCGGCGCATCCCCGGTGCCCGCCTGGCGCAAGATGCTGGTCCAGTTCCAGGATCCGCTGATCTACCTGCTGCTGGCCGCAGTGGCCGTTTCCGTCATCGCCTGGTGGGTCGAGGGCGCCCACGGGTGGCCCATCGATTCGGTCGTGATCCTGGCCATCGTGGTCGCCAACGCCGTGCTGGGCTACGTCCAGGAGGCACGGGCCGATGCTGCGGTCGCGGCCCTGGCGCGCATGACGGCCGCGACTTCGGCGGTGCTGCGGGGTGGCGTCGTCGAGCGCGTCCCCTCGTCCGAACTGGTGCGCGGGGACGTGCTGGTGCTGGGCGAGGGGGACCAGGTCGGCGCCGACGCGCGGCTGTTCCGGGCCGTGAACCTGGGCGTGGCCGAGGCGTCGCTGACCGGCGAAAGCGAACCGGTGCAGAAGAACGTCGCCACGCTGGCCGCGCGGGCATCCCTGGGCGACCGCCTGGACATGGTGTTCCAGGGCACGGCCGTGACGCAGGGGGTCGGCAGCGCCGTCGTGACGGCGACGGGCATGGACTCGGAAATGGGCCGGATCGCCCGGATGCTGGCGGACACCCGGGAGGACCCCACTCCGCTGCAGAAGGAGATTGCACGGCTGGGCAAGCGGCTGGGGATCGCCGTCGTCGCCATCGCCGCGATCGTCGTCGCCACGATCTTCGTGGTCTTCGGGGTCCGGACGGCCGGCGATGCCGTCACCGTGCTGATGCTGGGCGTGTCCCTGGCGGTGGCCGCGGTGCCGGAGGGGCTGCCGGCGATCCTGTCGGTGGTCCTGGCCATCGGCGTCCAGCGGATGGCGGCGCGCAAGGCGATCGTGAAGAAGCTGTCCTCGGTGGAAACACTGGGCTCGGCCTCGGTCATCTGCTCGGACAAGACCGGGACGCTGACCAAGAGCGAGATGACCATCCAGCGCATCGTCACCGCGTCAGGGCAGGTGGATCTGACCGGCATCGGCTACCGGCCCGAGGGGCTGGCGCAGTCCGACGGGCACGACGTCACGGACCCCGCGCTGTTGATCGAGGCGCAACTGGTGCTGGGGGGCGGCAGCCTGACCGGCAATGCCTCGCTGCGTCAGCGCGACGGTACCTGGGAGATCCAGGGCGACCCCACCGAGGCCGCCTTCCTGGTGGCCGCGCACAAGCTGGAGGGCACGCGGGAGGGGATGGCGCCGTTCGAACGGCGGGGGGAAATCCCCTTCACCTCCGAACGGAAACTGATGTCGACCCTCCAGCACGATGCGGCGACCGGTCGCGTGGCGCTGGTGTCCAAGGGAGCGCCGGACGTGCTGATCCGCCGATGTACCGGGTTGCGCGTCGGCGAGGAGGTGGTCCCGCTGAACGAGGCCCGGCGCGCGACGGCCCTGGCCGCCGTCGAGACGCTGTCCGCGGCGGCGTTCCGGACCCTCGCGGTGGCCTACCGGAGGCTGGATGACCATCCGGCCGGGGCCGGTGCGGACGACGGGTCGGTGGATGCGTCGCTGGAGGCCGAACTGGTCTACGTGGGCGTCGTCGGCATCATCGATCCCCCGCGACCCGAGGCCGCGGTTGCCGTGGCCGAGGCCCGCCGCGCCGGGGTGCGGGTCATCATGATCACCGGGGACCACCCGCTGACGGCCGCACGCATCGCGACGGACCTGGGAATCGTCGAGCCGGGCGCCCGGGCCCTGACCGGGATGCAACTGGACGCGCTGGACGCGGCGGGTCTGCTGGAGGCCGTCCGCACCACGTCGGTCTACGCCCGCGTGGCCCCCGAGCACAAGCTGCGGATCGTCGATGCCCTGCAGGCCGACGGGAACGTGGTGGCGATGACCGGCGACGGCGTGAACGACGCCCCGGCGCTGAAGTCCGCCGACATCGGCGTGGCGATGGGCATCACCGGGACCGAGGTGACCAAGGAAGCGGCCAAGATGATCCTCGCCGACGACAACTTCGCGACGATCGTCGCGGCCGTTCGCGAGGGGCGTAGCATCTTCGACAACATCAAGAAGTTCCTGCGGTACCTGCTCAGTTCGAACATGGGCGAGGTCTTCACGGTCTTCTTCGGCGTGGTGTTGTCCGGGGTGATCGGGCTGGCCTCCGGGGACGGCACCATGGTGCTGCCGCTGCTGGCGACCCAGATCCTGTGGATCAACCTGGTGACGGACTCGGGCCCGGCGCTGGCCATGGGCGTGGACCCGGAAACCGACGACGTGATGGCCCGCCCGCCGCGCCGGCCGACCGAGCGGGTCATCGACGGGCGCATGTGGTCCGGCGTGCTGATCCTGGGCCTGGTGATGGCGGTGGCGACGCTGCTGACGATCGACATCTGCCTGCCCGGCGGCCTGATCGAGGGCTCGTCGTCGCTGGACGTCGCCCGCACCGCCGGTTTCACGGTGCTGGTCCTTGCCCAGTTGTTCAACGCCTTCAACTCCCGCTCGGAAACCACCACCGCGTTCCGCCACCTGCTGGTCAACCGGTGGCTGCTGGGGTCCGTGGGGCTGGGCGTGCTGCTGCAGGTCGCCGTGGTGCACGTGCCGTTCCTGAACACCGCCTTTGGCACCGCGCCGCTGACCGGCGGGCAGTGGCTGTTGTGCCTGCTGATGGCCTCCGCCGTCCTGTGGGCGGACGAGGCGCGCAAGATGTTGTGGCGCATGACCCGGGGGGGCCGATGAAGGTCTGGTGGAGCCTGGTTTGCGGCGTTCTGGCGCTGGCGCTTGCCGGCGCGGCAACGGCCGACGAGTACCGGAATGTCGAGGTCAAGAAGCTGGTCACCTCGTCGACCGCCAGCAACGGGCAGCCGCTGGCCTATCTGCAGACGGACAAGCCCGAGGTGTCCGCCCTGATCGTCACCATTCCCCCCGGGGGCGAAACGGGCTGGCACCAGCATCCGGTTCCGGTCTATGCCTATGTGCTGGAAGGCGAACTGACCGTCCAGATGAAGGACGGCGCCAAATACAGCTTCAAGCAGGGCGAGGCCGTCCTGGAAGTGATGAACACCCTGCACAATGGCTTCAATGCCGGCGGGAAGAAGGTCGCGCTGGTGGTCTTCTATACCGGGGCCGTCGGGGTCCCGAACGTCGTCAAGGAGCCGCCATCCGTGCCTGCATCGCATTGAGTGGACCTACCCGGAGGGCCTAGCCGTAGCGCCGGTACACGGGCTGGTATTGTGCCGCCGTCATGTGCGCGACCAGATCGTCCGGCCTCGGTTCGGTCGCCAGGCCCCGCCTGTACGCCACCTCCGCCGTGGCTGCGGCGATGCGCGCCGACACCTCCCGGATCCGGGTCAGCGGCGGGAACAGGCATCCGTGGGCCCGATCCGCCTCGGTGGTCATGTCGGCCAGCGTCCGGGCCGACTCGAAGAACATCTCGTCCGTCACCCGCGTGGCGCCGCACACCGTCACGCCCAGCCCGACGCCCGGGAAGACGTAGGCGTTGTTCGCCTGTCCCGGCACGAAGGTCTTTCCCGCGTAGGTGCAGGCAGGGAACGGCGAGCCGCTGGCGAAGATCGCCCTCCCCTCGGACCAGGAGTACGCCTCCTCCGCCGAGCACTCGGCCTTCGAGGTCGGGTTCGACAGCGCGAAGATCACCGGTCTCTCGTTGATCCGCGCCATCTCCTCGACGATCTCCCGCGTGAACTGCTTCGGCGTCCCCGACACCCCGATCAGCGCCGTCGGCCGGAGGGCCCGGACCGCCGACAGCAGGTCGTTCACCGGCGCGTGGGGGTGCGCGTAGGCCTTCTTGTGGGCCGACAGGTCGGTCCGCGAACTCTCGACCAGCGCCTTCGAGTCCATGAACCAGCACCGGGCCATCGCGTCGGCCTTCGACATCCCCTCCGCCATCATCGCGCTGACGAACAGGTCCCCGATCCCGATGGCCGCCTCCCCCGACCCATGGAACAGGATCGTCTGATCGACCAGCTTCTGCCCGGTGATCTTCAGCGCCGAGTAGATCCCGGCCAGCGCCACGCCGGCGGTGCCCTGGATGTCGTCGTTGAACGTGCAGATCCGTTCCCGGTACCTTTCCAGCAGCCGGAAGGCGTTGTGGTTGGCGAAGTCCTCGAACTGGACCAGCGCCTTCGGGAAGCGCTCTGTCACCGCCTGGATGAACTCGTCCACGAACTCGTCGTACTCGGCCCCGGTGATGCGGCGTTCCCGGTTCCCGAGGTAGTTCGGGTCGTTCAGGAACTCCTCGCGGTTCGTGCCGACGTCCAGCGTGACCGGCAGCGTGTGCTCGGGAGGCACTCCCGCGCACGCGGTGTACAGGGCCAGTTTCCCGACCGGGATCCCCATCCCGTTCGCGCCCTGGTCCCCCAGGCCCAGGATCCGCTCGCCGTCCGTCACGACGATGACCCGGATGTCCTGCGCGGGCCACCGCTCCAGGATTTCCCGGACCTTCCCCCGCTGCCGCCTGGAAACGAACATCCCCCGCGGCCGGCGATAGATGCTGCTGTACTCCTGGCACGCCCTGCCGACCACCGGCGTGTAGATGATCGGCATGATCTCCTCGATGTGGTCCAGCAGCACCCGGTAGAACAGCGTCTCGTTCCGATCCTGGAGGTCCCGCATCAGGGTGAACTTGTCCAGGAGGTCTTCCTTCCGGCGGTAGGACTCGACCAGGATGGCCACCTGCTGGTCCATCGTCATCACCCGGGGCGGCAGCAGCCCGTGGAGCCCGAAGGCGTCCCGTTCCTCCTCGGTGAAGGCGGTCCCCTTGTTCAGCAGCGGATCGCGCAGCAGGTCGATCCCCCGGCGGGCGGGGTGGAACGGGGTTTCCGGGCTCTGGTTCCGGGGGTCGCTGCGGGTGGTCACCAGGTCCTCCATTCGTGGGCTGCGACGTCGGGTTCGACCCGCAACCTTGGCACACGAACGGGATTGTCGCGACGATGCGGGGCGGACGGCCGCCATGCATCAGGGATGGAACGTGCGGAACCCCCCCGGACCCCGATCAGCCCCCCACCCGTCGCGTCATGTCCACCAGCCAGCGATGCAGCGGCGCCATGTTGCGGAAGTGCTGCACGGCCAGGTCCAGGAAGCCGGGCGATTCCAGGGTGCCCTTCATCGGCAATTCGATGTCCGCGTACAGGCCGTTGTATCGCAGCCAGTCGGCCAGTTCCGGGGGCGCGCCGTAGCCGGGGGGCAGCCGCTTGTAGTGCTCCCCCATGATCTTGTAGGGTCCGGCCGCCTGGACTTCCGCGACGGCCCGGGCCAGCGCCGGGCCGTGACGGGGGTTCGCCAGGGACTCCCGCCAGGCGTGCAGCAGTGGCTTCGGGAACAGGTACAGGCCGGCCGCGATCATCACGTTCGGCGGCTCCACGTGCAGGTAGAACCCCGAACATTCCATGCGTTCCAGTTCCCCTTCCCACAGCCACAGGCCCAGGTGGGTCTTGAACGGCGTCTTGTCGTGGCTGAAGCGGGTGTCTCGGTTCTGCCGGAACAGCGAACCGTTGACCCGCGGATCGGCGGTCACGTGCGGCGCGAATTCCCGCAGGCGGGGGCCCACGGCGGTGATGAAGGCACGGGCCGGCGCGACCACGTCCTCCTGGTACCGCGCCTTGTTGGCCGCGAACCATTCCCGGTCGTTGTGCCGTGCCAGGTCCGCCAGGAACCGTGCCGTTCCGGGCGGGAAACCGGGGAAGCCGGATTCGGTCGTCATGGATTCTCCTGCGCGCGCCGTTCCGTCCGCGAACGTCAACCGGGGGGCGGCGGCCGCCACGCGAACTCGATCACGTTGTTGTCCGGATCACAGTAGGTGACTCGCCCTGCCGAAATCCTCCACCTCGAAGCAGATGTGCACGCCGGACAGTTTCATCGCTCGGCCCTCCTTGTGGCTCGATGGATCCAGTCTCCCCGAGGCGGTCGGCAGCGTCAACGTCGGGGCGGTCGGGGCCCACGGGCGCAAGAGCCGATGGACAGGTTCCGGTTGGAAGGCACGAGGCCAATCCGACTTTCCTGCACGGAAATGCAGAACAGTCTTGACTTATCTGCAAACCACCGCAGAATCGACGCATGGAACGCCGACAACGCACCGCGATCGCCCGGGACATCGACAAGAAGATCGTGTTTCTGGTGGGGCCTCGACAGGTCGGGAAGACCTGGCTGGCCCGGGATCTTGGACGCGATTTCCAGCGCCCCGCCTACCTGAACTGGGACAGCCTCACGGATCGCCGCGTGATCCGACGGGAAGGATGGCTCCCCTCCACCGACCTCCTGATCCTGGACGAACTGCACAAGATGAAGGGGTGGAAGGGCTTCCTGAAGGGAGTGTTCGACACGCGCCCGGCGGGGACCCGCATCCTGGTCACGGGCAGTGCCCGCCTGGACTTCCTTCGGCAGGGCGGACCGTCCCTGGCAGGCCGCTTCTTCACCCACCGTCTGATGCCATTCTCGCCGGCCGAACTGGCAGGCTCGCCCCTGGCCGACGACCTGGACCGGCTGCTGGAGCGCGGCGGCTTTCCGGAGCCGCTGCTGGCCGACCGGCAGGAGGATGCGGACCGCTGGCGCCAGCAGTACGTCGATGGCCTGCTCCGGGAGGACGTCCTGGATTTCGAGCGGATCCACGACCTGCGGGCGCTGCAGACGATCTTGGACCTGCTGCGGGAGCGCGTCGGGTCGCCGGTGTCCTACCAGTCGCTGTCCGAGGACGTCGGCATCGCGCCCAACACGGTTCGCAAGTACGTCGGCATCCTGGAGGCACTGTTCGTGGTGTTCCGGGTGACTCCCTGGTCCGATTCGATCGCGCGCTCCCTGGTCAAGAACCCCAAGCTGTACTTCTATGACGGCGGCCTCGTGAGGGGGGACGACGGCGCCCGCTTCGAGAACCTCGTGGCGGTCTGCCTGTACAAGCACGTGCTGGCCGAAGCGGACCGTACCGGGCGGGACCATCGCCTGCACTTGATCCGGACCAAGGATGGGCGCGAGGTGGACTTCTGTGTCGTGGCGGACGGCCGCCCGACCACCCTGGTCGAGGCGAAGTGGTCCGAAACCGACGTGGACCCGTCCTTGGCCCGGTATTCCCGGGCGCTGGCGGTCCCCGGCGTCCAGCTCGTGAAGGACCTGCGCCGCGAGGAGCGGTTGGGTTCCGTCGAGGTCCGGGCGGCCACCGCCTGGCTGAAGGGATTGTCGGTCTGAGGCGGTAGGCCGCAGAAGTGGTTAGGGTGATTCCGTGGGTCCTCGACCCGGCACGAACCCGTTTTGAACCGCGGATGGAATTCTAGCGAGGCACAACCGTGCCGTTCAACGCCCGCCGCAGCCCGCTTGCCGCGCGCTCGCCGATGCGACGAAAGGCCAGGCGCAGGAACGGCTCGAACAGCCCCAGAAGCCCGTTGAGGGTCAGTGTCGCGTCGTAGGTGACGATGGAGCCGCTCCCGGCCGGCTCGACCCGGACCTCGTCCACCGATGTCAGGAACGCGGTGCGCGCGACCAGCAGGATGCGACGGGGCGCGTCGTGCTCCTGGACCTCGTAGCGCATCACCGTCGTGCCGCCGGCCTGGACCGTCAGGTCATAGGCCGTGCCGACGCCGGTCCCATCGCCGGCGACCCGGACCACCCGCTTCACGCCCGGATCCCATTCGGCGAAGCGGGTGACGTCGCTCATGTAGGCGAACGCCTCGGCGGGCTTCAGCGGAGTCGCGACGGAAGTGACAAAGCGAGCCATGACAACCTCTTCCGTCCGACGGCCGGACTCACCGCAGGAACTCGTCCAGGTTCGTCTTCCCGAACCGGCTTCCCGGAATCGACTCGTGCAGTTGCCTCGCGATCAGCGCGATGACCTGCTTGACGCCGGCGGTCTTCTCCGGGTCCGTCGCCGGAAGCAGCCGCACGGTGATCTGCCGGTCCTTCTGGTTCAACTGGACGAAGAAGGACTGCGAGCGCCCCTCCTCGACCACGATGCAGTCGACCAGTGCCGTGTGGCGGGGCCGGTTCAGGTAGACATCCACGACCTTGAGGATCTGGTTCCCGTTCCGCAGCGCTTCGAACCGGAGGGCCTGGCAGGCGGCGCCCAGATCCAGGGCCTCGTCGATCACGACATGGGGCATGGAGGTTCCGCCCGTTATTCCCTGGAACTCACGCTAGGGCCTGCGTCCGGGCGCGACAAGGTGAAGTCCACCAAGTCCGCGGTGGGCCAGGAAGTATCGGCGGCGCCCCGGGGGGGCCCGCCGGGAATGTGCGGGGACAGTGGGGGGTGAAGTACGTCGCCTTCCTTGCGCTGTCTTGCTGGTGGCTTGCACGCGGTTCGCTTGAGGTGACGCTGGCGACGACGCATCCTGTCCCCATGGGGGGTGCTGAGGGTCTGGCCACCGGCGGCAAGCGGGTGATGCAGGCCGGGAGAGACCATGGCCATCGATCAGCCTGGATACCACGTGGGGAAGAGCTACCCGGATTTTGAGCTCCGCGACTATCCGCCGTTCCTCGTCGCCGAGACCGAGGTCGAGGGCAGCCGGGCAGAGGCGGGCAACCAGGGCTTCCGCCGCCTGGCCGGCTACATCTTCGGCGGGAACAAGGGCGCGAGGAGGATTCCCATGACCGCACCGGTCGGGGAGGTGGCGGCCACCCGGATTGCCATGACCGCGCCGGTGGGCCAGACGGCCTCGGTCGTGCCGGGCTGCTTCCTGATCCAGTTCACGATGCCGGCGGAATTCGCGCTGGATACCCTCCCTGAACCGCTGGACGATCGCATCCGCTTCCGGCAGGTTCCGGCCCGGCGGGTCGCTGCGATCCGGTACTCCGGAACCTGGTCGGAAGGCCGCTACCGGACGCATCTGGAACGGCTCCGAGCCGCGCTGGCCCGCGAGGGCCTGGAAGCGGTCGGCGAACCGGTCTGGGCCCGCTACGATCCGCCCTTCAAGCCGTGGTTCCTGCGCCGGAACGAGGTCCTCGTCGAGGTCCGCCCGGACGGGGTTCCGGAATCGGCGGTCGTCCCACCCCCAGGCTGAACCCGGGTTGGGCGACGAATGGAGTCCTGGCTAGGCAAAGGCGTTGGGGCGGTCGAGAGTGGATGGCCCAGCGCCTCCTACGGCCGGGCATCAGCCCCTTCATGGCAAGGTCCGGCGGGGCGCTTGACGCAGCCTCCTACAATGGCGACGATCCGGCACGGAGGGACGGCGGTGATCGATCCTCGGAAAGTCGTTTTCAGGGTGCACGCAATCCGTCGAATGTTCGAACGCGGGTTCGCAGTTCGTGACGTGCTGCACGTCCTTGAAACCGGTGTCGTGGTCGCGGACTACCCGGACGACAAGCCGTACCCCATCCGGCTCCTTCTTGGATCGCGTGAGGGAAGGCCCATTCATGTGGTTGCCGCCGATGACGTGGCCTCCGGGGAGATGATCGTCGTGACCGTCTACGAACCCGATCTGGACCACTGGGAACCTGGCTTCGAAA
>CAINDP010000024.1 GCA_903847405.1 uncultured Myxococcales bacterium
CCAGGAAGTGGAACTGGCGCGGGTGCTGCTGGACAAGGGCGTCAAGGCGATCAAGGACGCCGTGGACCCGTCGTCGCCGCGCCCCAACGAAATCGACCTGCGCTATGCGCCCCAGGCCGGCGTGGCGGGATCGTTCCTGCGGCCGTCGGAAAAGGCCGCCCTGGCGGACCTGCTGGCGTCGAAGGTCGCCGTTTACAGCCACATGGCCCACGTCATCAAGGTGCCGGTGGCGCTGGACGTGCTGCACGCGACCATCACGCTGGACATGCTGCTGGCCGCCGGGCTGGTGGACTACCGCAACATCTTCGCGCTGATGGGCAACCTGATCGCGCTGCAGCGCGCCATGATCCTGGACGTGGAACGCGAGCACCCGGACCTGTCCACGACGAAGGAGTTCGGCACCTACAAGTGGAACGTCGAAAGCGTGAAACTGGACCGCCGGCACTCGATGGAACTGCTGGTGGACATCCTGACCACCCAGCGCAACGCGACGGAAGCCCTGAAGTCCCTGTTCGCCCAGTCCCTGCGGTCCCGGGTCAAGACCAAGGGCGTGCCCGAAGTCCCGTCGGAACTGATCTGGGAAAAACTGAAGGTCCGCAGCGAGGACTTCACCGAAACGCTGTCCGTCGAGGGGCGCGACTTCCGGCAGGTGGACCTGCTGGACATCTTCGACGAGGCCAGCGAGAAGAAGCACCACTTCGCAATCGCCGACGAAAAGGACCGCTACCGCAGCCGCCAGCGCCTGAAGTACCCCGACGGCGTGCTGGTGGAGGACGTGGGCGTGCACTACGAGGGCGGCAACTGCACCTTCGAGGTGTCCAACATCGAGCCGAACCGGGACGTCATCCTGGTGACCCGCATCGACTATGTGCGCGGCGACTACGAATGCGAGGTCCACGTCAACGGCCGCAAGGCGCCGGGCCTGTCCGTGCCGGGCAACGACATGAAATTCCGGTGGCGCAACTGGCCCTACGTCATTCCCGCCGAACTGGCGACCGAACCCGTCCTGCGCATCACCCTGACGCCGGTCAAGCAGGACCGCGACGTGAACCTGTTCAAGGTGTGGGCGTACCAGGCGGTGTAGCCCGGAAAAGTGGGACAGTCACCCTTTTCCGGCGAAATCGGTGTCTGTCCCCATTTCCGATCAGGCGAAGGCGGCAGGAACGTCGTCGCCGGCAGTCGACTCCCACCGCAGCCCGAAGCCCGCGCCGGTCATGATGCCCGCATCCCAGGTTTCCAGCTTCCCGTCCAACGGCATCACGATGCGCGCGTCGGGGCAGGCGTCGATGATGTCGCGCTGGGGGTCCACGCCCGGCGCCACCGCGAACAGTTCCAGCCCGCGGGTCGTCAGGCGGAAGCACCCGACGTTCGTGACGTACGACACGTTCTTGCCGGCCGCCAGTGCCGCGCGGCCCGAGAACGTCACCTCGTCCACCTTGGCAACGAACTTCGGGATGCCGGGCTTCCGGATGTTCAGTTTCCCGCCCTCGATCACCATGTCCGCCCGGGCCATCCAGGAACCGACGAACACGATGTTCTTCGCGCTTGTCACCAGGTCCATGAAGCCGCCCGGCCCGATGTACGCGATCACGCCCGGCGCCTTGCGGGACACGTTCACGTTGCCCTCGGCGTCGGCCTGCAGGATCCCCAGCAGCGTGACGTCCAACTGCTTGCGGCACAGGTGGAACATTTCCGCCGACGACATCAGGCGCTCGGGGGCGATCCCCATCCCGAAGAAGCACCCCGGCGCCGGAATGCCGCCGTAGACGCCGGTTTCGATCAGGAACTTCACGTCCTTGGACAGGCCGCCGGCCCGCACCAGGCGGCCGACCTCCTGGGGCAGGCCGTACCCGATGCAGACGTGGCAGCCCGGACGGGCCACGCGGGTGAACTGGGTGGCGCAGGCACGCGCCAGGGCGTCTTCCACCGGGCCCCGGGCGGGGTCCAGTTTCAGGATGTCGTTGAAGGCCTTCATCCGCTTCATCGACTTGTCGAAGTCCACGGGATGGCCGGGCACGAACTCCCGCCAGGGCTTGCTCTGCAGCACCGACAGGGTCATTTCGTTCGACGGGTTCACGACGATGGCGTCCACCTCGTCGGCCCGCAGGAAGATTCGCGATTCGTCCTTCGGCACGATGGACGCGACGGTCACCAGGGCCACGCCGCCGTTCTTCTTCGCTGCCAGGACGCCCTCGCGGACCTCGGTCAGCATGGGCGCGTCGATCATGTAGACGTTGCCCTCGACGTCCGCCGCGGTGGCCAGCATCACTGCCGCGGTGATCGTCGGCAGCCGGTAGCGCAGGTTGTCGCCTTCGGGAACCACCAGGACATCGCCGATGCCCGGAAGAACCTGTGACCCGGTACCGACGCGGGGGTCCACGAAGGTGCCCACGCCCACGTCGGTCACGATCGAGTCCTCGCCGCGCCCCTGGGCCTCGATGAGGTGGACCATCGTGCCCTGGGGCAGCACGGCCACCTCGCACCGGCCCTTGTCGGCCAGGGCCAGCACCGACTTCAGCGTTTCCAGGTGGGCGCTGATCATCCGCGTGATCAGGCCGTCCAGCCCGCATTCCTCCACCGTCCCGGGGATCTTGCCACGACCACCCGCCCCGCCGGCGGCGATCCAGGTGAGTTTCCCAGGGTGGCCTTCCTTCTGGAACACGTCCCGGATGGCCCAGTACAGGATGGAGGCGCGCATGGTGCCGGCCATCCCGGTCGATACGACCACGGCGCCGTCGGGGACCAGGCGGGCGGCCTGCCGCGCCGTCATGAACTTCGGGTTGCCCTTCACCGGGGGCGCAAGGTCCAGGTCCCGCCGGGCCCAGGACTTCTTCCACCGGAGCAGTTGAATCATCATCGACAGTTTCGTCAGCATGTCGCCTCCACCGGGTTCGCACCGCGAAAGAACTTCCCGGTGGGTGCATACAGGAAAGTGCGGGCGAATGTCAGCCGCAAACTGACATCTTCGTGACACTCGCAATCCGTTGTGACGATTGAAGGGGAAACGGAGGGGCGATCAGGCCTTTTCCAGCGCCCGTTCCAGGTCGCGGCGAAGGTCTTCCGGGTCTTCCAGGCCGATGGCCAGGCGAACGCCGCCCGGGTGGATGCCCGCCGTGGCCTGACTGACCGCGTCCAGCGCGCAGTGGGTCATCAGGCCGGGGGCCTCGATCAGGGTCTTGGTCATCCCCAGGCTGACCGCCAGCGTGATGCAGTACGAATCGCTGGCCACGGCGTTGATCATCCGCTCGCAGCGATCGAAGGACTCCTTCGGTTCCCCGGCCAGTTCAAAGTAGATCATCGAGCCCGGACAGAAGCGCCCGTCGGGGGTCGTCATCTGCCGGCGCGCGATTTCGGCATCCGGGAACGACGCCAGGCCCGGGTAGTAGACCCGCCCGACCTTCGGATGGCTTTCCAGGAACTCGGCAACGATCTGGGCCGTGGCGTTCTGGCGCTCCATGCGGATGGGCAACGTCGACAGGCCATAGACCATGATCTGCCACGCCGCGGTCGGAGCCATGACGCCGCCGAAATCCTTGCGATGTCCGCGGATTGCGCCGTGCATACGCTGGGGGATGATCGCCACGCCACCCATGTTCACGCCGAAGCCGCCGACGGCCTTGGTCAGGCTGTCCACGACGATGTCCGCGCCCAGGGCCAACGGGCGCTGGCCCCAGAACGTGTGGAACGTGTTGTCGACGACGATCTGGACCTGGTCCTCGGGGGTGCGCCGGGCGTTGATCGGAGCCAGCGCCCGCCGGATCGCCGCGATGTCCAGGCACTCCATCGTCGGGTTCGCGGGCGTCTCGAAGTACACGATGCGGGTGCTGTCGTCGACCGCGTCCGCGATGTTGCCGGGATTCCGGGCGTCCACCTGCCGGGTCGTGATGCCGTAGCGCGGCAACTGCGCGGTCAGCAGGCTGAAGGTGCATCCGTACATCGTGCGATGGGCGACGATCGAACCGCCGGCCTTCGAGCAGGTCATCAGGACCGCCGAAATGGCCGCCATCCCGCAGGCGAAGGCCACCGCCGCCTCGCCCCCTTCGGCCTCCCGCAGGTGGTCCTCCAGGAGGGCAACGTTCGGTTCGTCCAAACGATCGTAGATGTACGTCGGCGACGTGACGCCATCGCCTTCCGCGTCGGATGCGAAGTCCTGGAAACCCCGCATGCCCCGCCCGACCGAGTCCAGCCGGAACGTGGTGGAGGTCGTCAACGGCGGCAGGACGTGGTGGCTGTATTCCCACTTCGGGGAACGGGTCTGGCCGTGTATCAGGTGGGTCGCGGGTCCGTATCCGTCCCGTGGTGCCCGATCGTCCATGAGGTCCTCACCTGGAATCGCTGCGCACACCGTAGATCGGCCGTGGCACCATCGTCAATCCGGACATTAAATCCGCCCACTTGCATCCGGGTTGGTGCGGGCTGGGCTTGAACGGCAGGCGGGGGGAGGGGCGCCTACTTCTTCGCGGGACCGTGGACACCGGCGGGATATCGCCGACGGGCAGGCGCGGCGGGCCTTGCGGGCAGGCTGCGCGGAGGTGCACCGGCCCCGGCGGCCCGGGGCGGACGAGCCGCACGCGGAGCGCCATACCCGGGCCGCGGCCCCCGGTCCTCCGAACGCGCCGGACCATCGTTTCGCGGACTGTCGTACGCAGGCGCCGCCGGTCCGTCGCGACGCGGACTGTCGTACGCGGGCACCGCCGGTCCATCCCGCCGCGGACGATCGTACGCGGGAGCCCCCGGCCCCGGCCCATCGCGCCGCGGACGATCCACGTTCCTGGATGGACCGCCGCGCCCGGGTCCGCCAAAGGCCGGCCGAGGCCCCCGGGGCCCGCCCGACGACGGCCGCTCTTCGCCCGGCCGCCCGGGGAACGTACGCCCCGAACCGCCCGGAACCAGCGCCCCCCGGCCTTCCGTACCCAGCAGCGCGTCAACCCGCTTCGCATCGGGCCGGATGGTGAACACCCGGGACCGCTTCACCCGGACCTGGTCCGGCGCCGTTTCGCGCACGGGGCTCAGTTCCCGTCGGCGAGCCACCTGCACCGGCTGTTCGTGCAGCGCGTCCACCCGCGAAAAATGCACGGCCAGCAGCGCCGCGTCCACCAGCGTCGCGAACGCCGGCTCGTGATTGCCGCACGCCACGATCACGTGGGCGCCCGACGCCCCGTCCACGCGCAGCCAGAAGTCGTCCTCCTGTGCGGCCTGGAACGTCAACTGCGGAGCCGTCATGGGGTTGGTCGCCACCCAGATCGGCGTGCCGTCCTGGGCGCGGAACCGCCGGACGCCCTGGGGCAGCGGTGTCCCGCCGGCAGGCACCGCAGGCGCGGGCGGACGCACATCGGCCCGCTCGCCCGGCCGCTCGGCCGGCCGTTCTGCGGGACGCTCGTTCCGGGGCGCGATGGTCTGGCCGACGGGACGATCCCCCCGGCGCTCGGCCACCGGGGGCGCCATGATTTCTTCCACGTACCGGCGCGCCGCGTCCAGCCCCTTCGGGTCGCCGTCCAGCATGCCCGCCAGCAGGTTGCCCAGGTGCTCGGCCGCGGCCCGGGCCTGGATCAGGCGCCGCTCCTGCCACAGGACCGACCCCCGCGCCACGGGCTTCGCGACAGGCTGGACAACGACCGGGGTCGCGCCCTCGACGACCGCAACCGCCGCATCGCCCTCCCCCGCCGCCGCCGCCGCCACGACCGGCGCCGGGTCCTCGACAACCGCCTGATCCTCGACAATCGCCTGGGCCGCATCCCGGGCCTTCGCCAGGTCCCCGTTGATGGCCTCGATCAGCCGTTCCTGGCGCTGCAGCGCGGTCTTCAGGGCCGCGCGGATCCCGCCGGTCGCCTTCGCATTCTCGCTGCGCGTTTCCTCGCCTTCGTAGAATTCCTCGATCCGCTTCGACACCGACCCGCCCTGCTCCAGGAAGCGCAGCGTTTCGATCGTGTCGCGTTCGTGCTTCAAGGGCCGCGCGTATTTCGACCCCGGCCGCAGGTCCCGCCGCTGGGACTTCGACGAGGCCAGCATCATCAGGATGACGCGATGGTCGTCGCACAGGAACAGGTTGGGGTGCTGGCCCGAGCACTCGAACGTCAGGGACCGGTTGTGCTCGTGGGTTTCGAAGTCGATCGCGACGACCCGATCCCCCAGCACCCGCTTGATGCTGGCGACCTTCGCCCCGCGCAGTTCGCGATACACGCGGTCCGCGAAGGCCCGATCCTGGGCCGATGCCTGCTCGCCCAGGTTCGGGTCGAAGCGGTGCGTCGTCAGGTTGATCCGCGAGGCGTGCGGCTGGGCGCTGACCAGGACGCGACGGGTCTGGCCACCGGCGTCGAACCGGATCAGGATCGCCGGACCCGGCAGGGGATCCGCCCCGAGGAGCGTCGCGCCGGCGAGGGCCTCCGCCAGTTCGGCAACGACGGCATCGATCTCGGTAAGGCTCAGGGTCATGCACGCTCCCCGCCACGCTGGCGGTTTGACTCTAGCACGGCCACCCGCTAACGTGACATCGAATCCGGGGGAGCCCATGACGCGACGCGTTGGCTGGTGGTTGTCGGCGGCGGCCCTGGCCGTGCTGGCTGCCTGCGGTTCCGGGTCCGCCGGGCGCGATGTGCCCTTCACGCCCGACGACGTCCTCCAGGACGCTTCCGGCCAGGATTCCGGTCCCGAGGAAGTGCGGCCGCCCACCCAGGTCGACGAGGCCTTCCGGGTCGTATTCCCTTACGTCGATTACGTTCACATCCCCGCGACACCCAGCCAGGTCTTCTGGATGAACCCCGCCCAGCGGGAGGCCGACCCCAAGACGACCTTCGACGCGGCACTGCCCGTCCAGGAACCCGCGCTGACGTGCCAGGACGGCTGCATTGCGGCGCCCTCCGGCAAGTGGCTGGCCGTGGTCGTCACTCCGACCACGTCGGCCACCGAAGGCAACACCGTGCGCCTGTTCCGCCTGTACGACGGCCCGACCCTGGTCCCGTCCGGCATTCCCGACGTGGTGAACGTCCGGTCCTTCGCGTTCGGCACGGATTCGTTCGTGTTCACGCGGATGCAGTATGGATGCTACCAGGCGGACACGCAGCAGAAGGCCTGCGCCAAGTTCTTCCGCATCAATCTGGCCGGTCCGACCCCCGCCGGCGAGGAATCGCTGTTCACCTTCCCGACCGAAGCGACGCTGGACGCCACGCTCCCTCCGTCAGGGAATTTCCGGATCGGCCAGGACGGCAGGACGGTCATCGTGCTGGGACCGACGGTGACCAGCCAGAGCGTCTGGCTGTGGCGGGGCCCCACGGGCGAACCGATCCAGGTCACCGATCCGGTCTGCGCCGGGATCGGCCCGGACGAAACGTGCATCAGTGCGGGCCTCGGATTCCGGGACACCGATCCGGTGGCCCTGTCCCCCGACGGCAACCACCTGGTCCTGGCCCTGATCGAAAACGACCGGGCCCTGGTCCTCACCCACGTCGATCTGCGCAACGACCCGCGCACCCGGAAGACCGCGGCGCTGCTGATGATGACCGGGGATTTTTCGTACTACGACGGCAAGAACTATTGCTGGAACCGCCAGGCCTGGCAGCCGACCTTCGTCCTCGCCCCCCTGCGTTTTTCGCCGGATGGCACCGAGGTCGTCTTCGTCGCCGGGACGGACTGCGAGCCGAACAAGAACCGCTCCTGGACCAACGTGCTGGCCCTGCCGCTGGCCCGCATCGACGCCGAAGGGGCCATCGCCCGCGACGACCTGCGATGGATCACGGACTTCCCCCAGGGGGAAACCCTGGCCGCCTGCGTGTCGATCCTGCCCGACGCGATGGACCTGTCCCCGACCGGGGACTACGTCGTGTTCGCGGGCTCGCCGACCCTGAATTCGTCCTTCGAAGCACTGAGGGACGGCGACAGTCAACTGGGTCGCGACGACGAAATCTGGGTGACGCGCCGGGACGGGACCACCGAACCGGTCCAGTTGACCGCGAAAAGCGGCTCGAAGGTCACTTCGACCCTGGCCATCCCGGTGCCGCAACCCGCTCCCTGATCTTCCCGAACCCGGCATTTCACGAACGGCCGCGAATCATCCCGGCAGTTCACGCCCTTCGGCCCACGCCATCAACCGCCGTTCCATCGCGTCGATCGACAGGACCTCGGGCCGCCCGGGCCCGGGATCCGGCGCATCCCGGTGGAAGCAGCCCGGATGGCGCGCCCGCAAGGTCCGCCAACCCAGGGCGTCGGGGCCCGGAAAGTCCTTGTCGGGCCGGTCACCCACCATCGCCAGCAGGTCGCCTTCCAGCCCCAGCCGTTCCTGGACGTGGCGGAAGGCGCCGATGTCGGGCTTCAGCATCCTGCGGCCGTCCACGTCGGCCGTGAACACCACGAGGTCCACGGCGGGCTCCAGGCCCAGGGCGGCGACCTTGTGGCGCTGGACGTCCAGGTAGCCGTCGGTCACCAGGGCCAGGCGGACACCGGCCGCACGCAGGCGGGCCAGCATCGGACGGACGCCGGCGAACGGTTCCAGGGGCGCCTGGTGGGCCCGGAACGCACCCACCAGCAGGGCGATCCGCTCGGGAGTCCTCGGGATTCCCAGGTGTTCCAGCCCCCGGTCGAACAGGTGGAAGGGGCCTTCGCGTTCCAGGATTTCCAGGAGGACTGCGGCCGCCTCCGGAACCCCCAGGGCCCGGGCCGCGGCGTGCAACCCGCCCCGGACGAAGTCGATTTCGGGGTACAGCGTGTCGTCGACATCAAAGACTGCGGCGGCCAGCGGACGGGCCATGGCGACACCGGTTCGGGACGAATCACTCTAGCCCGAGGTGGAAGGGTGGGCAAGGCGGGACAGACGGGGCCTCGGGGGACCTACTCGTTCCAGCCGGACGGGGGCTGGGCGAAGTGGCGGGGACGGGGAACGGCCGGGAAGGGATCCGCGGTCGCGCGCAGCCACGAATCGCGAGGCGCCGGAGGATCCACCGGAACGCCCTGGGCCAGCAGGCCCGCACGGTCGTCGTACCGCAGGCTCAGCAGGCGGGTCGGCGTCGCGGCACGGGCCCGGACGAACGAGGCTTCCACCACGTCGGAGTCCCGGGATTCCCCGAAGGAGGTCCCCAGGCCGGGACGAGCGTTCCTGGTGGCAGACCGCTCGGCGGACAGGCCGTCCATCGACGGGGCGGGCGCGGCCGAAGCCGGTCCCATCCCACTCTTCCCCATGCCGCCGACGCCCCCGTATTTCTGGACCTGCGGCATCGCGGACTCGTCGGCCGGGGTCGCCTGGGCCCGGAAGTCGCCGTCGTCCAGCGTCCCGTCGCGGGACCGGTCACCCTCAACTCCCTGCCGGCCCATCGGGAGCAGCACGGGGAGACGGTGCGGCGGGGGCAGCGGCCGGCGCTCCTCGAAGAAGGCCACGCCGATCACGCCGACGTTCCGGGCGTTGCCGGTCCGCGCGGCATACGAACCGGCCACCGAACTGAACCGGAACGCGGCGACGCGCCCCATGTCCAGGCGGAAGCCCTCGACGTCGTAGGTCTGCCAGGGGCCCAGGACGTAGCCGCGCTTGTGCACGTAGTCGCCGGCCTTCCCGTCCACGACGTCCAGACCGTCCACGGTCGCCACGACCTCGACCCGACGGTTCGTGTGGTTGATCAGGCGCAGCGCGTACCGCCGGCCCCGGGTTCCTTCGACCCAGGTGCTTCCTTCGTGCAGGTACTCGGGCCGGGGCACGCCGTCCACGACCACGACCACCTCGTAAGGCGGCGCACCCGTCGGCGAGGCGGAAACGGCCAGGACGGGAACGGGGAGCAGGACCGCGACCAGCAGCGCCGCGACCAGGACGGAACGGAACACGGTGGAGAGGTTCATGATGGCCTCCAGTTGGGACAACTCCGGAATAGACGGAGGCCGAGCGAAATCGATCGAGAGACGCGAAAAAAAAGTTTTCGGGGCGGAAGGAGGCGTTACGGGCAGCCCTGGGACAGCAGCCACAGGGAGGAGCCGGGCGCGTCGTCGACGCCATCGGTTCCGGGACGGGCGCCGCCGAAGAACAGGGCCCGCCGGAATACCGGATCGTAGGCCCCGGAAGCCGACCGCAGGGGCGGAGCGACCGCCGGCGGGAGGACCGTGACCGACACGGGCGGGCGCAGGTCCAGCAGCATCGGCGACCGGTCCGGGCCCAGCCCCAGCAGCACCATGCGGGAATCGGGATCGAAGGCCACGACCTCGACGGGGCCTGCCAGCCGCGAGTCCTGGACCAGCGGCGTCCATTCCCCCGTTTCCGGGTTCAGCGCATCGACATCCCCTGCGGCCGTGCCACCGATGGCGAGGACACGCGATGCAATCGGATCCCACACGGCGGCGTGTCCCGAACGGGCCCGCCCCGCCCCAGGGTTCGCGCCCCATCCACCCGTTGGCGTCCACCGCCAGGCATCGGCCAGGATGCCGCCGTCCCTCTGGCCGCCGAGCAGGATCAGGGAATCGCCCGTCCAGACCATTGCGTGGGCGCTGCGGGCGCCGGGACCGGGTCCCAGGTCCTCGGACCCGGCCGGATCGACGTGGATGGCCAGGAAGCGGTCCCCCGGCGCCCCGTCGTCCGAGTCCGCCGTGCCGCCATGGAGGTACAGGACGCCCCGGGCCACGTCCGCGGCCACGGCGCCCGCCCGGAACTTCAGGGGAGCCCCGGCCGGGTCGAAGGGTTCGAACGCCAGGTTGTCCAGGGAAAGGCGCCATGCGTCGTTCAGGGGACGGTTCCCGGTCAGGTCCGCCCCCGTCCCGCCGACCAGGATGGCCGTGCGCTGGCGGGGGAACACCGACAGCACGCCGCCCAGGCGCGGGGGCGGCAGGCGCGAAAGGGCTTCGGACGACCACGCGTGGGACGTGAGGTCGAAGCGCAGGACCTGGCGGAGGCCCGCCCCGTCCTTCCCGACCCCGGACATCACCCAGGCGGCGGCGTCCCCGACGCAGACCGAAGGCCACTGCATCGGGCCCGACGGCGGGACGGCCACGGGGAAGGGACGCCAGGTATCGCCGACGGCACCCCGTGCCAGGATCCAGGCCCCGGCGTTCAGGCTTCCCCCGATCGGGGCGCCCCCGGCGACGAAGATCGAGCCGTCCGGCAGGACTCCGATCGCGCAGTGGACGGCCAGGCGCGAGCCCAGCCCCTCGATCGTCAGGGCCCGGGCGACGCCCTGGTCCGAAACCGCCCAGAGGCTGTCGCCGGGGGTGAGGCCGTCGGCCTGCACGCCCAGGACGTAGAACCTTCCGGAAACGGGGTCGAAGGCTGCGGCGGCGTCCTGGACGTATGCGATTCCCGTGGCGATTTCCAGGGCCGGGCCCACGCCCGAGGCCGCGATGCGGACCAGCACGACGCCCAGTTCCCGATCATTCCGCAGGAACAGGAGGTCCCCGGAGACCTCTTCCCGGGCCGCGGCCAGAGCCTCGTCCTGCCGGACCGGCGGGCCCGTTTCCGACCAGCGCTCCGTCGCCAGATCCCAGGACCACAGGGGAGTTGCGTCCCCGGTGGCACGGCCGCCCACCAGCACCAGGCGCCCGCCCGACGGGTCGTGGACCAGGCGCGCACCCGCCCGGGGCCCGGGCAGGCCGGGACCGTATTGCCGGTACCGCCGCGTCATCGGGTCGAAACGCCACAGGTCGGCATGGGCCCGGACGACCGAACCGTCCTGTGCCAGCAGGGCGACGCCGCCGTACATCCACAGGCCGGACAGGCCCGCCATCCCGGTCGGGACCCAGGCAATGGCGGCCCGGGCGCGGGGCGCAGGCTCGCCGGGATCCACCAGCATCGCCGTGTCGGACCAGGCCAGCGGCAGGCCGTTGTCCACGCGCCCGTCGCAGTCGTCGTCCAGCCCGTTGCAGGATTCCAGGAAAGCCGCGGCCGCGGTCGAGCAGGCGCCCGCCAACTGGTCCGTCGAGCACTGGACGACCCCGCCCGCGCAGATACCCGCACCGCAGGACTGGCCGACGGAACGCCACCCCAGGACGGGATCCAGCACCCAGAAGGCCTGGGCCTCGTCCTGCTGGCCGTCGCAGTTGTCGTCCCGGCCGTCGCACCGGGCCTCCTCGGGGCCGGACCAGTCCGGGACTTCCGAAAAGTCGCAGCGGGCCTCGCCGTTCACGCACTGGACCGCGACGCGCCCGCGCCACTCCGCGCACACTCCCTTGGGCGGGCAGAGATCTTCGGGCGCGTGGAACTCCACCTCGTTGTCGGTGACGCCGTCGCAATCGTCGTCCAGCCGGTTGCACGATTCGGGGATCGAGCGATCGTCGCTGCCGCCGGCTTCGGAAGAGCACCCCGCGGTCCCGTCCAGGCGACACTCGACGACGCCCTCGCCACATTCGCCGAGCCCCGCGCACGGCTGGTCCAGCGCCAGACCGTGCCAGGCAAGTTCCTCGTCGGTGGACCCGTCGCAGTCGTCATCGAGGCCGTTGCAGGTTTCCGCCGTCGAGGCATCCTGCGAGCCGGCCGGGGCCGAGGAGCACCGGGTGCGGGTGGGGTCCTCCGACGCGCACTCCACCACGCCGCCGCCGCAGTTCCCCGCAGCCGTGCAGGGCCGCCCCAGGGGCACGCCCGCCAGCGAGAACCCTTCGTCCGTCCTGCCGTCGCAATCGTTGTCCAGGCCGTCGCAACGCGCCTCGTAGCATTCCTCGGGGTGGGCCGCGCAGTCCGGGGAGGGAGCGTGCCAGTCCGGCACCTGGTCGTAGGTGCAGGTCGCGGTCCCGTCGACGCAGCCGGCCTGGATCTGCGCGGGGTTCCGACCGCATACGCCCTTCTGGCGGCAGCCGTGCAGGGCGACCTCGACCGGGGTGGCATCGGGAACGCCGTCGCGGGGATCGAACTGATCCGGCACGCAGTCCCCGTCCTGATCCGCCACGGCGCTTTCCAGCGCGTCGATGCGCCCGTCGCCGTCCGAATCCAGGGGGAGGAACGGATCCTTCCCGACCTCGACCCCGTCGGGAATGCCGTCACCGTCGGTGTCCGGGTCCAGCGGATCCAGGCCCAGCCGGCGTTCGTCGGCCGTCGCCAGCCCGTCGTGATCCGGATCGCTTTCGTTGGAGGAGCATCGACCGCCCAGGCAGAGGTCCGAGGGGCAGTCCGCGTTGACCGTGCAGGCAGGGTCCGCGTTGCTTGCCCCGCCACCCCCGCACGCCAGGAAAAAGAGGGCCAGCCCCAGCGGGAGAATCGCGAAACGCCGGTTCCGCACTGGTTCCACGCCCATCTCCGCCTTGACCGCTGCGAACCCGCAGTCTATCTTGCGGAATGATGTCGGAATCCCACGATGGACGCAACAATCCCGCCCCTGACGCGACGGAGGGAGCACCGATCCCAGGGGGGGGAGAGGCCACCGAACACACGGTAACCGTGGATCCCCTCCACGACGACGCACGGCTGGACATGGCAGTGGCTGCCCTGATCCCCGGGGTATCCCGGTCCGCCGCGCAGCGCCTGATCGAGCTGGGCGAGGTCCGGGTGAACGGGCGCAAGCGCCCCCAGGGCTTCCGGGTCGCCGCGGGCATGACCCTGGAGGTCCGCATCCCGACGCCGCCGCCGCGCACGGGCCTGGTCCCGCAGACGGGCAGCGAACTGGACATCCTGTACGAGGACGACCACGTGCTGGCCGTGGCCAAGCGCCCCGGGACCGTGGTCCATCCGGGCGCCGGGCACCAGTCCGGGACGCTGGTCAACCAGTTGATCGCCACGGGACGCACGTTTTCGGTCATCGGCGGCGAGGACCGCCCCGGCCTGGTCCACCGCCTGGACAAGGACACGTCGGGCGTCATCCTGCTGGCCAAGTCCGACGCCGCCCACGCCATCCTGGCGGCCCAGTTCAAGGACCGGACGATCCGCAAGGCCTACCTGGCCATCGTGCTGGGGCCCCACCTTCCCGACCGCGGCGAGTTCCGCAGTTCCTTCGGCCGGCGGCCCGGTGACCGCAAGCAGTTCACGGGCCGCGTGTCGTCGGAGCGCGAGGCGATCACCGAGTACGAAACGCTGCTGCGGGCCAGCCTGTGCGCCCTGGTCGTCGCCAGGCCCCGGACCGGCCGCACGCACCAGATCCGCGTGCACCTGGCCGAGGGGGGCCACCCGATCGTCGGCGATCACGTCTACGGCCGCGCCTATCCGCGCCCGGGCAGCCAGCCCGAGGCCGAGATGACGGCCCTGAAGGGGATCACGCGACACGCCCTGCACGCCTGGGGAATCCGGTTCGCCCACCCCGCGGACGGACGCATGATCGAGGTCATCGCCCCCCCGCCGCGCGATTTCCGCGTGCTCCTGGACGCGGTTTTCGGCGAAACCTGGCGCGAAACCCTCTCCCACGTGCCGATCGACGGGTAGCGGGCTGCCCACGCCGCGACGATCCGCTATACTCCCGCGCGCCTGGAGGTGCTCCATGTCCGAAAGGATTCCCGAATTCCTGAAGGCGGCGAAGGCCACGCAGGCTGCGGCGAAAGCGGTCGAGGCCGCCGTGAAGGTCCTGGCGAAGGACGCTTCCGGCCCCGCGGCGATCGCCGAGGCGGCAGATGCGGCGGTCGCGGCCCTGCAGAAGGTCGCCCCGACGGACACCCTGGCGGCCTCCGTCCGGGAGGAACTGGTCGCGAAGAGCGCCGGGGCGCGCACGGCCCTGGAGCGCGAGCGGGCGCTGCTGGCCGGCGCGGTCGCGGCGGAACTGGGGAAGGTCGGGCTGAAGGCGGAGGGCCACCTGCCCCTGCTGCGCGCCGGCGTGCTGACCCTGGAATTCCTGTTCGGGCCCAAGGGCCGCTGCATCGCGTGGTTCGGCCCCCGGCACGAGCGGCTGGCGGACTGCCCGCTGGAGGCCACGGCCATCGCGGCCAAGGCGGCCGAACTGGACAAGGCGCTGCTGGGCGGGGACTTCAACGAGGCGGCGTTCCTGGCCGACCTGCACGCCGCCTACCGGACGTGCGCGGTGCGGCAGGGCGTGGGCGAGGGCGATCGCGTGCCCCTGACGGCCCTGCTGGCCGAGGTGGCCTTCCGGCGCCAGCGCCCGGCATTCCTGGCGGACCCGCGGCGCGAAACCTTCACGCCCTACGGCCGCGTCGAGTTCGCCTGCGCCCTGGCCCGGCTGAAGGTCCGACGCCACGGCGACCGGGAACTGCGGCTGGACGTGGCGACGATGGCCCAGACGCGCCGGCCCGAAGACCACCTGTGGGTCCCGCGCGGGCGGACCGGCGACGGCACCCAGTATGCGACGGCGTCGTTCGTGAAGACCGCCGGCTGATTCCTGGAGGAACCGAATGGTCGATACCCTGACGTCCCGGCAAGCCCGCCACGTGATCGAGGTGGTCGGGTCCTCCGGCACCCCGCCCGAATGGGGGTTCCAGTTCTTTTCGACCGGGCTGGACGGCTACCTGCGCGTCATCGAGGAGGACTACCTGCGGTCCTTCCTGCGCGAGGGCGGATCGTCGTTCAAGGTGGTCGTCGGAACCTACGGCGGCGGCAAGACGCACTTTCTGTACAGCGTGCGGGAACTGGCGTGGCGCCATGACTTCCTGGTCGCGTACTGCCCGCTGTCGGCGGAAACGTCGCCGTTCTACCGCCTGGACAAGGTCTACCGGTCGATCGCGATGAACCTGATGCGGCCCCTGACGCCGGACGAACTGCTGGGCGGCGCCGAGCGGGGCCTGGGCGCGTTCCTGAAGACGGTGTACGCGGGGCTGGTCGAGGCGCTGACGGCCGAGGGCCTGAAGGGCGAGGAACTGCGCAAGCGCCTGACGGCCGTGGCCGCCGACAGCACGCGGGGGCTGGAAAACCCGAACTTCGGCCGGGCCGTCCGCCTGGCCCTGGAAGCCCTGGTCCACGACGACCCGGACACCTTCGACCAGATGTTGCAGTACCTGACCGTGGACGGCTACGACCGCGTCGTACACCGGAACGCGGGCATCCTGCAGCCCATCGAGCGCGGGCAGGCCTTCGCCACGATCCGGTCCCTGGTGACCTGGATCCGCAACCTGCGGTTCCGGGGGCTGGTGATCCTGTTCGACGAGGCCGAGCAGGCCGGCGCGATGACGTCGAAGCAGAAGGAGATGATGCTGGCGAACCTGCGCGAGCTGGTGGACCAGTGCGGCTCGGCCGCCTTCGCGAACGTCATGGTCTTCTACGCCGTGCCGAACGAGCAGTTCCTGGTGGAAGGCCGCAGTCCGGCTTACGAGGCCCTGCGCCAGCGCATCCAGACGGTGTTCGACTTCACGAACCCGACGGGCGTGACGATCCGCCTGGATCGCCTGGCGCGCGAGCCCCGGACGCTGCTGACCGAGATCGGGAACAAGCTGTCGGGCGTGTACGAAACGGCGTACCGCAAGGAATTCCCGCTGGAACTGAAGACGCGCCTGGTGTCCCTGCTGGCCGACGCCGCCGCCGAGCGGGCGTTCGGCGACATCGGCTACAAGCGCCTGTTCGTGCAGGGCCTGGTCCGGGCGCTGCACATGCTGCGCCTGGGCAAGAACGTGACCGTGGACGAGGACTTCGCGCGACGAATGCTGGCGACGGGCACGAGCGAGCCCGACGGAGAAGGCCTGGATGGCGATCTACCGGAAGGGTGACGCGGTCACGCACCCGGCCTACGGGCGGGGCTCGGTGAACGGCACGCGGATCGACGGGTTCGAGGTCCGCGTGTCCTTCGGCGCCTACAGCCTGTGGGTCCCCGCCCGGGAACTGACCCTGGCGGCCGGCGGACTGCGGCTGGTGGGTTCGGAGCCGGCCCCCGAGGGACCGCACCACACCGCCACGTCCTTCGACGCCATCCTGCGCCTGCTGACCGGACAGCCCGCCCCGACCACGCGAACGGAACCCGCACCGGCCGCACCGGCGCCGGCCCACGAACCGGCGGTCGAAAAGAAGAAATCCCGCAAGCACGAAAAGCCGACTTTCCGCCCTGCCAAGGAAGACCGGGCCGTGAAGGATGCGACGGCCATCGAGGCCTTCCGGCTGGGCATCGTCCCGGCGCGCCACATCGAGGACTGGACGGTGGGGCGCGAGGTCGAGGTGAAGGCGCTGCGGACCTTCCTGAAGGACGAGGCCGAGGGCGCGATCCTGATCGAGGGGCAGTACGGCGCGGGGAAAAGCCACCTGCTGGCCTTCATGGCCCGGGAGGCCGAGTCGATGGGCTTCGCGGTCGCGACCGCGGGCTTCGACCCGTCCGAGGCGTCCGCCGCGTTTCCGAAGAAGGCCTACCGCCGCCTGTGCCAGGGGTTCCGGGCCCAGGTGGACGGCCAGCCGGTCGATTTCCGGGGGTTCCTGACCGCCGTGGCGTCGAAGGACAACTGGAAGGAAATCCTGGGGGATCACTGGCTGCTGGGGGCGTTCCTGAAGAAGGTCGCGGCCGGCAAGGCGGAGCCCGAGGACTGGGAGCACGTCGAGGCCCTGGGACGGGGCGAGGACGGACGACCGACCCTGCACGACTACAGCACCTGCGCGAACCTGTACGTGAACCTGCTGTCGGCCCTGTCGCTGGCAGCGGCCGAGGTCCTGGGGATGAACGGGCTGGCGGTCCTGCTGGACGAGGCCGAGGTGGCCCGCAACGTTCTGTACCGCTACCAGGCCCAGCGCGGCGTGAACTTCTTCCGGGGCCTGGTCCTGTCGGCGAACGACGACCCCGACCTGCTGGAGGAGGCCTTCGTCCGCGAGGACGTCACGGTCGGCGCGCAGACGCGGTTGCTGTACTCGGGCCACAACCCGGCGCGGTACACCGCGGGCATCCCCTGCCGGCTGAAGGTCGCCTTCGCCCTGACGCCCGGGTCCCTGCAGGACGAGTTCCGGCGCACCCGCGAAACGATCGGGCGCGTCGAACTGGACGTGCTCAGCCTGGACGCCCTGAAGGCCCTGTTCTGGAAGATCCACGCGACCTACGAGGCCTGCTACGGGGTGCGCCTGGATCCGAAACTGCGGGACCGGGTGTTCCGACTGCTGGCCACCGCCGAGCGGGTGTCCAGCACGCGAGGCTTCATCAAGGCCGCTGTCGAAGCCCTCGATTACGCGCGCTTCTTCCCCCAGGGCGACATCGAGGCCGTGATCCTCGACGGGGTGGGTTGACGTGGCGTCCGCCGAAGACCGGCTCATCGTCCGCGCCGCCCTGCCCCGGGCCTTCGGGCCCTTCCTGTCGCGGTTCCCTTCGCTGACGACCGTCCAGGTCAACGCCATCCCGGCGCTGGCGAAGGGCATGGACGCGGTGGTGGTGGCCCCCGCGGCGTCGGGCAAGACCGAAGCGGTCCTGGCGCCCCTGTGCGAGCGCCTGCTGTCCCACCGCACCGGCGCGCCCGGCATCGTGTACATCGTCCCGACCCGCGCCCTGTCAAACGACCTGGAACTGCGCATCGCCGAGCCCTGCGGCGCGCTGGGCCTGCGGGTCGTCGTGCGGACGGGCGACCGGCCGGCGGACATCGCCGGGGCCGAGGCCGACATCGTGGTCACCACGCCCGAGTCGCTGGACAGCCTGATGTGCCGCCACGCGGAACGGTTCGCGGGGGTGCGCGCCATCGCCATCGACGAGGCCCACCTGCTGGACGGATCGTCCCGGGGCGACCAGATGCGGATCCTGGTGCGGCGCCTGGTGGCCTGGCACTGCAAGACGACGCCCCAGCGCGTGGCGATGACCGCGACCGTGGCCGATCCGTCGGGCCTGGGCCTGCGCCTGCTGGGCGTGGACGCCGCGATCCTGAAGGGGGGCGCGACCCGGCCCGTGGCCATCGAGATCGTGGACGACCTGAAGGCCGCCCTGACGGCCCTGCGCCGCGACGAACTGACCAAGGCCATCGTGTTCTGCAACACCCGCCGCCGGGCCGAGGAGGTGGGCCGCCTGCTGCCCGGCCTGGGCCCCTGGCCCGTCGAGCGCGTGATGGTCCACCACGCCAGCCTGGCACGGCGCGAGCGCGAGGACGTCGAAAAGGCGTTCCGGCGCTGGGAGGCGGGGCTGCTGGTCTGCACCACGACCATGGAACTGGGCGTGGACGTCGGGAACATCGACGCCGTCGTGCTGGTGGGCGCCCCGGACAGCGCCGCATCCTTCGCCCAGCGCGTGGGGCGCGGGTGCCGGCGGCGGTCGGGCATGCGGGCCGTGTGCGTGCCGGAAGTTCCTGCCGACCGCGTCGCGTTCGAGACGCTGGCGGGGGCGGCGGCCGCGGGCGAAATGCCCCCGGTCGAAGGCGAGCCGGACCCGGGCGTCGCGGTGCAGCAGACCTTTTCGATCCTGTTCGGCAGGCGGCGCGGGGTGCCGCGGGAGGACCTGCTGGACATGCTTTCGGTCCTGGGTCCCCGGTGCGACCTGGAAACGATCTTCGACCACCTCGTCGCCGAGGGCCTCATCGAGTCGGCCGCGATGGATCGCCTGGTGGCATCCACGCAACTGATGGACCTGGGCGAAAAGGGCCGGATCCACAGCACCATCGGGGACATGCGCACCGTCACCGTGGTGGACGCCACCTCGGGGCGCGTGCTGGGACAGGTTTCGGCGTCCACCGCCCAGGGCGGCTCGGTCGGCCTGGCCGGCAAGGCCTGGCACGTGGTGGGCAGCGGTCGCGATACCGTCAGCGTTCGCGCAGGCGCCGGGATCGACGGGGCGACGCCGTTCGCGCGACGGCCGACGGCAGGTCCGTTCGCGCGGTACCTCCCGCCCAGCCTCAAGGGGGGATGGACGCGGGAGATGTAGCGGGGCGGGGCGCGGGTACGGGTACGGGTACGGGTACGGGGGAAAATGGGGACAAGGAAAATGGGGACAGACACCAATTTCCTCTGCGGAAATTGGTGACTGTCCCCATTTTCCTTCCCTGTCCCCATTTTCCCTGTGTGATA
>CAINDP010000025.1 GCA_903847405.1 uncultured Myxococcales bacterium
CGGTGCAGGCGCCGCACGATCCGCCGCATCCGTCGTCGCCGCAGGTCCGGGCGCCGCAGGCGGCCACGCAGCAGTCGGCCGCGCACGTCACGGCGCCCTCGCCGCAGACCAGGCCCGCGCAGGTCCCGTCGCCGCAGGTGCCGCAGCAGTCCCCGGGGCAGGACGCGGAATCCTCGCCGGCTTCGCACGTGCCGTTCCCGCAGACCGGGCCGCAGGCGTCGCCAGGGCAGGCGTCGGTGGCAGGCACGTCGTCGGGCCCGGGCACGTCCGGGGCGTCCAGGGAATCCGGGACGTCCGGTGCAACCGGCACGTCGGTTTCGGCGGGAACATCGGGTACGTCCGGCACGACCGGCACGTCGGTTTCCACGGGGACGTCGGGCGTGTCCGGCACGATCGGCACGTCCGGCAGGTCCTCGACGTCCGGCACGTCGGCCGTATCCTGGACATCGACGGCATCGACCGGCTCGGGGACATCCGGGACATCCGGGACGTCGGGGACGTCGGTGACGTCGGGTCGCGGGGTGTCCTGCGGCACGTCCTCCACGGCATCGGGCAGCGGCGTGTCGGGAAGATCGACCGGCGGCGTGCCGTCGTCCGTCCCGAATCCCTGGTCCGTGCCGGGACTGCTGCCCCCGCAGGACGCGGCCAACGCCACCAGCAGAACCAGGGTTGCCGTGCCAGCCAGTCGCCTCATGGGGCCCTCACACCGCGCTTCGACGCGCGTTCATCCGGAAGTCGCAGGACTGCACCCGGCCATCACGCCGGGGATTCCGAGTGGAACAAGAGTAGGTTACGGAATTCCGGGACGCAAGCGCCACGGCAGTCGGAGCGCAGGGGCTGATCCGGCGCCGGGGTTCCCCGGTTCGGCGGCGTCCGGACGGGCGCGTCACGGGGGGGACGTGCAGACGCCCCACTCGGCATTGAACATCCCGCAAACCCTGGGCGGCGTGCAGGCTGCCGAGGTCGCGCAGAACCTGTGGCACAGCATGGGGCCCCCGTTGTAGCCGATGCACTGCATGCCCTTCCCGCACTCGAACGGATCGGTGCACGGGTCGCCCTCCTGCCACACGGTGCCGGGGTCCACCACGCAGTACTGGGGGACCGGAAGCGTCGTGGGGATGTCGAAGGCGTAGCATACCGAACTGACGGAGCCGATGGTCGGGCATTCCTGCGCCAGGACGCTGCAGACGGGCACGCACATGGCGTCCGTGCCCTGGACATAGCAGAACCCCAGGCCGCCGTTGCAACTGCTGGACGCAGGATCGCAGGGACCGTAGGTGCCGTTCCAGGGGCCGCAGAACCCGAGGCCCAGTCCCATGATGTTGCACGCCTGTTCCGGCCGGCACGCGGTCGCGTCGGCACACAGGCGGGAGCACCGCGGGCCTTCCCCCTGGTCGCTGCATTGCAGGCCCAGTTCGCAGTCGGTGGGGACGACGCAGGGCTGGTCCTCTGCAACCGGGGGACTGGCCGTGATGGGCTGGCAGCCCGCTATCAGCGGGGGCAGCGACGGGTTGGACATCAGCAGGCAGTTCAGGGTGCCCCAGGTGAGGTAGGGGCAATCCTGGGACAGGAGGTCGCACCGGGGCACGCACATTCCGCCCGGCGTGCAGTACCCGAGGACGCCGTTGCAGTTCGCGGTCGCCGGATCGCAGGTGCCGTAGGTGCCGTCCCAGGGCATGCAGATGCCCAGGTCCAGGCCCAGGACGTCGCACTGCTGGTTCACGCCGCACCCGGCCGCGGTGTGGCAGAACCTGACGCACTGCAGGACCGACCCGACGGTCATGCACTGCAGGCCCAGGTCACAGTCCGTCAGTTCGACGCAGGCGTCGCCCTCCTGGCCGGGCGGGTCCTGCGTGGTCGGCAGGCAGACCTGGACCACCGGGGCCACGTTCGGATCCGACAGGACCATGCAGGTCAGGGTGCTCCCGAGCATCGCGGGACAGTCCATGGCGATGGCGTCGCACCGGGGCAGGCACCGGCGATCCGCCTGGCAGAAGCCCAGCCCGCCGGCGCACTCCAGCACGGCCGGGTCGCAGGGGCCGTAGGTGCCGTCCCAGGGGCCGCAGAACCCGACGGTCCCGTCCTGGATGTTGCAGACCTCGCTGGCCGCGCAGACCGAGGCGTCGGAGCAGATCCTCCGGCACGTCGTGGGCGCCGCCACCGGGATGCACTGCAGGCCCGCTTCGCACGCGTTGCTGGTCGAGCAGGCCTCGCCGTCGCCCAGGGGCGGCTGGATCGTCACGGTGCATGCCTGGCGGTAGAGCGGCCCGGACACGTCGTCAAAGGCCAGCAGCAGCAGCAGGCAGGCCGCGCCCGGGAACGCGCAGTCCTGCGTGACGGCGTTGCAAGACGGATAGCAGATCCCGTCCGGGAAGCAGGTGCCCAGCCCGCCGGAGCACGGGTCGCCCACGGGTTCGGTGCAGGCCCCCAGGTTGCCGTCCCAGTCCGAACAGCGGGCGACGACGCCGTCGATTTCGCACCGCTGGTTGGCCAGGCAGTCCTGGGCCTTGGCCCCCGTGACGCCGCAGGAATCGACCCAGTACACGGCGTTGCCGATGCACGTCGACGTTTCCTGTGCGCGGCACTCGCAGACGCCGGACGTGCAGATGCGGCCGTCGACGCAGCTCTGGTAAAGGGTTCCCTGCACGTTGCAGGAATCGAACCACCAGGCCGCGTTGCCGACGCACTCCTTGTGGTCCATGGGACGGCACGCGCACAGGCCGGACAGGCAGGTCCGGGTGGCGTCGCAGGCGCCGCACGATCCGCCGCAGCCGTCGTCGCCGCAGGTCTTCCCGGTGCAGTCGGGCGTGCACGCCTGGCAGGCCAGGCCGTTCGCGTTGCAGCCGTACGGGCAGTCCTCGCTCTTTTCCCCGCGGACGCCGCAGGAATCGGCCCAGTACATCGCGCCGAGTGTGCAGATCTTGTGATCGAACGGCACGCAGACGCAGGCGCCGGCCTGGCACGCCGTTCCGCCGGTGCAGTCGCCGAACTTCAGGCCGACGGTCCCACAGGAATCGACCCAGTACAGGGCGTTCCCGACGCAGGTCTTGTGGTCCTGGGCCACGCAGGTGCAGGCGCCGTCCTGGCACACCTGGACGCCGGCGCAGTCCGCGACCTTGTCCCCCACCGTGCCGCAGGAATCGGCCCAGTACACCGCGTTGCCGATGCAGGTCGTGTGGTCCTGGGAGATGCAGGTGCAGACCCCGGCCACGCAGCCCCTGCCGCCCGCGCAATCCTCGACCTTCGTCCCGGGCGCCACGCATCCCAGGACCCGGTAGACCGCGTCGCCGACGCAGGTGGTGAAGTCGGTATTCGTGCACGCGCAGGCGCCGGCCTGGCAGGTGGTGCCGCCGGTGCAGGTTTCGACCGCGACGCCGACGACGCCGCAACTGTCGACCCAGTGGACCGTGTCGCCGACGCAGGTGGTGTAGTCCTGCGGCACGCATCCGCAGTACCCGGACTGGCAGGTCTGGCTGCCGGTGCAATCCTCGATCTTCGCGCCCAGGGCGCCGCAGGAATCGGCCCAGTACGCCGCGTTGCCCAGGCAGGTCCGCTGGGCCTGCGGCAGGCAGAGGCAGGCGCCGTCCTGGCACGCCTGCCCGCCGGTGCAGTCCTGGACCTTCGCGCCCTGGACACCGCAGGAATCCACCCAGTAGACCGCGCTTCCGACGCACGTCTTGTGATCCTGGGGCACGCAGACGCACGCGCCGGCCTGGCAGGTCTTGCCGCCGGTGCAGTCCTCGACCTTGGCGCCCTGGACGCCGCAGGAATCGACCCAGTACGACGCGTTGCCGACGCACGTCGTGTGGTCCTGGGGCACGCAGACGCACGCGCCGGCCTGGCACGCCGTTCCGCCCGTGCAGGTTTCGATCGCGGCGCCGACGACGTCGCAGGAATCGGCCCAGTACACCGTGTTGCCCACGCAGGTCCGGTGGTCCTGGGGCGCGCATACGCACTGGTTCACCACGCAGGACTTCCCGGTGGCGCAGGTCCCGCAGGACCCGCCGCACCCGTCGTCGCCGCAGACCTTCCATTCGCAATCGGGCTGGCACGCCATGCACGACGCCGTCGGGCGATCGCACCCGTAGGGGCAGTCCTGGACCTTCGTCCCCTCGACGCCGCAGGAATCGACCCAGTACACCGCGTTCCCGACGCAGGTCCTGTGGTCCTGGGGCACGCAGACGCAGGCGGTGCCCTGGCAGGCCGTGCCGCCGATGCAGGTTCCGCACTGGCCGCCGCATCCGTCGTCGCCGCATTCCTTTCCGACGCAGGCCGGAACGCACGACAGGCACGAGGGACCTGCGGGATCGCAGCCGTAGGGACAGTCCACGACCTTCGTCCCCTGGGCGCCGCAGGAGTCGGTCCAGTAGATCGCGTTGCCGACGCAGTTCTTGTGGTCCTGGGGAACGCAGACGCATGCGCCCGCCTGGCAGGCCGTCCCGCCGGTGCATTCCTCGACCAGGGTCCCCTGGACGCCGCAGGAATCCACCCAGTACGCGGCGTTGCCGACGCACGTCTTGTGGTCCTGGGGCACGCAGACGCAGTTCCCGGTGCCGGCCTGGCAGACCCGGCCGCCGGTGCAATCCTCGACCTTTGCGCCCTGGACGCCGCACGAATCGACCCAGTACGCGGCGTTGCCGACGCAGGTCTTGTGGTCCTGGGGCACGCAGGCGCAGATGCCGGCCTGGCAGGTCTTGCCCCCCGTGCAGTCCTCGATCTTGGCCCCCTGTACGCCGCAGGAATCGACCCAGTAGGCGGCGTTTCCGACGCACATCCTGTGGTCCTGGGGCAGGCAGACGCAGGCGCCCGACAGGCAGACCGTCCCGCCGGTGCAGTCGCCGACCTTCGCGCCCGTCACGCCGCAGGAATCCACCCAGTACGTCGCGTTCCCGACGCAGGTCTTGTGGTCCTGGGGCACGCAGACGCAGGCGCCCGCCTGGCAGGCCGTCCCGCCCGTGCAGTCGCCGACCTTGGCGCCCGTCACGCCGCAGGAATCGGCCCAGTAGACCGCGTTTCCGACGCACGTCTTGTGATCCTGGGGCACGCAGACGCATGCGCCCGACTGGCAGACCGTCCCGCCCGTGCAGACCTCGGCCGTCGTCCCCAGCACGCCGCAGGAGTCCGACCAGTAGGCGGTGTTGCCGACGCAGACCTTGTGGTCCTGGGGCACGCAGACGCAGGCCCCCGCCTGGCAGGCCGTCCCGCCCGTGCAGTCTTCGACCTTGGCGCCCGTCACGCCGCAGGAATCGACCCAGTAGGCGGTGTTGCCGACGCAGACCTTGTGGTCCTGGGGCACGCAGACGCAGGCGCCCGCCTGGCAGGCCCGGCCGCCCGTGCAATCCTCGACCCGGGTGCCCTGGACGCCGCAGGAATCGGCCCAGTAGACCGTGCTGCCCACGCAGGTCGTGTGATCCTGGGGCACGCAGACGCAGGCTCCCGCCTGGCAGACTGTCCCGCCGGTGCAGTCCTCGACCTTCGCGCCCTGCACGCCGCAGGAATCGACCCAGTACGCGGCATTGCCGACGCAGACCTTGTGGTTCTGGGGTACGCAGACGCAGGCCCCGGCCTGGCAGGCGGTCCCGCCGGTACAGTCCTGGACCTTGGCGCCCGTCACGCCGCAGGAATCGACCCAGTACGCGGCATTGCCGACGCACGTCTTGTGATCCTGGGGCACGCAGGCGCAGGCGCCGTCCTGGCATGTCCTGCCGCCGGTGCACTCCTCGACCTTGGCGCCCTGGACGCCGCACGAATCGACCCAGTACACGGCCGTGCCGACGCAGGTCTTGTGGTCTTGGGGAACGCAGTTGCACGCGCCGGCCTGGCAGACCTTGCCGCCGCTGCAGTCCACAATCTTCGTGCCCACGACGTCGCAACTGTCGGCCCAGTAGACCGCGTTTCCGACGCAGGTGGTGTGGTCCCGTGCCGCGCACAGGCACTGGTCCACGACGCAGCCCTGGTTCGGCGCGCAGGCGCCGCACGCGCCGCCGCACCCGTCGTCGCCGCACTGCTTCCCGGCGCAGTCCGGCACGCACTCCAGGCACGAGGGGCCCACCGGGTCGCAGCCGTGGGGGCAGTCCGCGGCCAGCGCGCCCTGGACGCCGCACCCGTCGAACCAGTACACCGCGTTGCCCACGCAGGCGCGGTGGTCCTGGGGAACGCACGTGCACTGGTTGGACACGCAGCTCTTCGGGGTGTCGCAGGTGCCGCACGAGCCCAGGCAGGCGTTGTCGCCACAGGTCTTGCCCGCGCAGTCCGGCGTGCACGCCTTGCAGGAGGGCCCGGTCGGATCGCAGCCGTAGGGGCACTCCTCGATCCTGTCGCCCGCGGCGCCGCAACTGTCGGCCCAATGGACGGAATCGCCGATGCAAACCGTGTGATCCCGGGGAACGCAGACGCAGGCGCCGGCCTGGCAGGCCGTTCCGCCGCCGCAGGTTTCGACCGGGTCGCCCTGGACGCCGCACGAATCGATCCACACGACGGTGTTCGCGTCGCAGGCCTTGTGGTCCTGGGGAACGCAGAGGCATTCGCCGCCCTGGCAGGCCCTGCCGTCGGCGCACTGCTGGGCCAGGGCGCCCTGGACGCCGCAGGAATCGAACCACCAGGCCGCGTTCCCGATGCACGCGCGGTAGTCCTGGGGCACGCAGGTGCAGGCCCCCAGAACGCACGACGTGCCGCCGGCGCAGTCCTGGACGCCGGCGCCGCGCGCGCCGCAGGAATCGACCCAGGTGACCGTGTTGCCGACGCAGACCGTGTGGTCCTCGGGCACGCAGACGCACTGGTTCAGCGTGCAGGTCCGGGTGGCGTCGCAGGTGCCGCACGTGCCGCCGCAGCCGTCCTCGCCGCACTCGCGACCCGCGCAGGCGGGCGTGCAGTCCAGGCAGGAGGGGCCCGTCGGGTCGCAGCCGTAGGGGCAGTCCGCGATTTTCGCCCCCGGGGCGCCGCACGAGTCGAACCAGTACAGGGCGCTGCCGCTGCACGCGCGGTGATCCGCCGGCACGCACTGGCAGGTTCCGTCCTGGCAGGCCTTGCCGCCCGTGCAGGTGCCGCACGACCCGCCGCATCCGTCGTCGCCGCAGGTCCGGGCGCCGCAGGACGCCACGCAGCAGTCGGCCGCGCAGGTCACGGCGCCCTCGCCGCAGACCAGGCCCGCGCAGGTTCCGTCGCCGCAGGTGCCGCAGCAGTCCCCGGGGCAGGACGCGGAATCCTCGCCGGCTTCGCAGGTGCCGTTCCCGCAGACCGGGCCGCAGGCGTCGCCCGGGCAGGCGTCGGTGGCAGGCACGTCGTCGACCACGGGAACATCCGGCGCATCGACGGGCGGTTCGACGTCCGGAACGTCGGGAGCGACGGGGGTGTCGGTTTCGACGGGGACGTCGGGCACGTCGGGCACGTCGGTCGTTGCCGGCACGTCGGTCAGGATCGGGACATCCGGCAGGACGGGAACGTCATCGATGACGGGCACGTCGACCGGCGTGTCGGCAGGGTTCAGGTCCTCGAGGACGTCGGGAACGATTGGAACGTCGGGAAGCACCGGCACGTCGACCGGTTCCTCGATGTCGGGGGCGTCGACGACCTCGGGAACGACGGGAACGTCGGGACGGAGGATTTCGTGCGGCACGTCCTGGACCATGTCGGGGATCGTCGTGTCGGGCGCGTCCGTGGGCGGGGGGCCGTCATCGGCCGTGACGCCTGGATCCGTGCCCGGAGTGCTGCCTCCGCACGACGAGGCCAAGGCCAGCAGCAGGACCATCGCCGCCACACGGGTCAATCGCTTCATCCGTCCCTCTCGCTGCGCATCGCTGCGCGTACCGCTCCTCCTCCCGAGCGCGCAGGCGCAGGCGACGGGTTTCCGCAGGAAACTCTCGCCGGAGCCGAAGCCGACTCGGGACGATCCAAAGACTTTGACCGCTGGACTGCATCCGGGAAAACGTGCCGGAGAATCCGGCGCAGGCAAGAGTAGGCGAGGGAAATCGGGGACGCAAGGGCCGCCGACGCAGGAAATTCCAGGCCCTCCCGGCGACGCTTGACCCACCGCACCCCGCCACGTAGTGTGAGGCGCCTGTCGGGGCGCTGCCCTGACCGGACCCCCTGGCGCGGCTGGAACGGGATTCGGACGTGAATCGGACGGAACCATCGGGCGACGGGCGCACGGACAATTCCTACCACACCCGGGTCGTCCTGGATTCGATCGCGTCGGCCTTCCTGGTCTGGCTGGTCGTGAACCCGCTGTTCACCCTGCTGTCGCCGTCCCTGTCGCCGCTGGTCCAGGCGGCCATGGTGGGACACCAGAAGACGGGCTTCGCGTTCCTGGTGTTCCTGCTGTTCTTCCACCCGCTGCACATCCTGACCGCCGGCGGGTTCACCCTGAAGTCGGGTGCCGCGTTCCTGTGCCGCCTGGGCGGCGTGACGGCGATCCTGGCCGGGTACGTGGCCGCGTTCCACCTCTGGGGGTTCGATCCCGAGTCCGAGGCGGTGTACGCCGTGGTCGCCGTCTTCGTCGCGGCGCTGCTGTGGAAGGAGGACCCCTCCCGCAAGCGTGTGATGGAATTCGTCCTGGTCGGCCTGGCGCTGGTGTCGGACACCCAGATCGACCACCTGGGGCGGATCCTGATCTTCTGCCTGTTCGTGTACTCCCTGGTGCAGATTGCCTGGCTGCTGATCCTGCTGGTCCGGCGGCGCCCGGGCGACATCGATCCCGTGTCCCACCTGATGCACTACGCCACGCTGTGCATGGCCCTGTTCGCGTTCGTGATCTTCGAGGGGACAGGCCCCTCGGGCCCCTACCGGGAGGTCTACTTCCGGCACATCCTGCACTCCGCGACGGCGGTGGGCTTCCTGGCGCTGCTGGGAGTTCACATCGTCCGGAAGTCGCGACGGATGCGGGAGGAGGGGCGCTGGCGGCCCCTGTGGAACCGGCCCGTGTTCGCCGTGGCGCTGGGGATCTTCGCCCTGGGCGACGTCGCGCATGCCGTGGTGCTGACCCGGTACGCGACCCCCATCGTGGACATCGCCGACGTCGCGCCCTTCCGGCCGACGGTCCATGCGAACCTCCAGGGCTATCGCAAGGAGGGCGTTGCCGAAGAGTACCGTTCGGACGTCCACGGCTGCGGCGGCATGCGCGACTGCCACGACGACCTGGGCGCGCAGCACGACATCTCGGCCCACGGGCGGGCGTTCACCGACGAAAAGTTCCAGCGGCAGTTGCGCCTCTTCATCGGGGAAAAGGGCAGGGCGGCGGCGGACTACTGCCTGGCGTGCCACGCCCCGATCGGCGTCATCGATCACCCCGGGGACGGCTCCCGGGGACCGGTCGTCGATCCGCTGACCACGACGGACCCGTCCTTCACCGCGGGGGTCGGATGCATCGCCTGCCACCGGGCGACCCCCGTCCGGGACCCGGCGGGCATGGGAAACGCGTCGCTGACCATCGCGCCGATCTGGCTGGAGCGCCAGCGCTACCTGGGCGAAACCGTGCCGGACGATCGGGCGATCTACGAGAACATGCTGGTGGTCGCCATCCCGCTGCATGTCCGCCAGTACCGTGTCCCGCGCCAGGACTGGGATTCCGTCTGCGCCGCGTGCCACCTCGTGGATCTGCCCGCCGGCCTGGCCGACGACGGCCAGGGGCGCAGGGTCGCCGACCAGTACTCCTCGTTCGCCGCCTCCCCCTATGCCCGGGCGGGGCTGACCTGCGCGGCGTGCCACCAGCAGCGGATGTCCACCTACGAAAACGGCAACAACACGGTGGCGCACAACTACCTGGGGTCCGGGACCTCGCTGCCCTACGACGACAAGGCGGCCGACGGCAGGCTGCGCGGCCTGTCCATGGCCTTCCTGGGAGGCCTGGGCGACACGTCCCTGGAGGCCCTGGTCCCGACGGACCTTCCGCCGTGCATCGACGACGTGCGGGACGGCGTCGACCGCCGCGTCGTGGATCGGGAAGGACTGCGGACCCGGGGCGAATCGAACCCCTTCGCCGGGACCAACGGCGGCGTGGGGCGCCGGGACATCCTGGGGATGCAGTTGGCCGTCCTCGCGTCCGACGCGCGGTCCCTGGACCTTCGCGTGCAGACCACGAACGCGTGCGACGGCCACGCCTTTCCCTCGGGCGGAGGCATCAAGGCCTACCTGGCGATCGACGTGCGGGACCAGGACGGCGCGATCCTGGGATCCCATGGCGGACTGGGCGCGGACGGACGCCCGTTGGACCTGCCCACGACCCTGGGGACGCGATCCGCCGATGTCGACGGGAATCCCGTTTCCGATCGCCGCTTCTGGAAGGCCCACGAACTGCTGTTCCGGCGCGTCATCGAACCGGGCCAGACGGTGCAGGACGACGTGCGGATCGAATGGACCGGCCCGGGGACGCCCCGCGTGGTCGACGCCCGCTGGGGCTACCTCCGGCCCGAGCGCCTGCGGGACCTGGAGGAGGGGGGCGCCACGGACCTGCCGCCGGTGGTGGTGGGACGGCAGCGCCTGGTGCTGACCCCCTAGAAGTCCGGCCGGACTTCTGGCGACCGCGGCCCGGGATGCCGGGTTGCCGTGGATTCCCCGCTGTGCCAGACTGCCGTGGAACCCGTGGGTTGGCGAGGAACGACGTGACGACCGAGCCCCTGCCGCTGAGCCCGCCGCACCTGTCCGTCATCGTCCCCGTGTTCAACGAGGTGGATGTCATCGACCGTTCCTGGAAGCGGTTGACCCTGCTGCCCTCCCTGCTGGGCCGGACGGTGGAAATCGTCCTGGTCGACGACGGCAGCACCGACGGCACGTCCCGCCTGCTGGAGTCCTACGCCGCGGAATCGGCCCCGGGGCTGTCGGTCCGGCTGCGCGTGTTCTCCCGGAACTTCGGCCATTCGGCCGCCGTGCTGGCCGGCCTGGAGGCGGCGACCGGCGGGTACGTGGCGATCCTGGACGCGGACCTGCAGGATCCCCCCGAACTGCTGCCCCGGATGCTGGAGGTGCTGCAGGCCCAGGACGTGGACGTGGTGTACGGCCAGCGTCGGATGCGGCAGGGCGAAACCTTCTTCAAGCGCGCGACGGCCTGGACGTTCTACCGGCTGTGGAACCGGATGATGGGCCTCATGATCCCCCCGGACGCCGGGGACTTCCGGGTCATGACGAAGGCCGTCCGCGACGCCGTGCTGCAGTGCGGCGAAACCGAACCCTTCCTGCGCGGCCTGGTGTCGTGGGTGGGCTTCCGGCAGGTCGCCTTCCCCTACGTCCGGGACCTCCGGGTGTCGGGCACGACGAAGTATCCCGTCCGGAAGATGCTGCGGTTCGCCGCCCTCGCCATCGTCGGATTCAGCACGCGTCCCCTTCGGCTGGCGATCTTCATCGGCCTGATCGGCCTGCTGTTCAGCCTGGCGGTGGGCTCCTGGGCGCTGTGGAGCTACCTGGTCGGCGGGACCGTTCGCGGGTGGACGTCGCTGCTGGCGGCCTTCGCCTTCATCCAGTCCTTCACCCTGGTCCTGCTGGGGGTCCAGGGCGTGTACATCGCGCGGATCTATGACGAGGCCAAGAGCCGGCCCCGGTTCATCGTCCGCAAGGACATCAACGGGCGGGCGCCGGCGTCATGAAGGTCGGACTGATCAAGCCTCCGTCGATCCTGCGCAACTACCGGTTCATCAACTCGCAGCCTCCCATCAACCTGGCGATGCTGGGCGCCTACCTGCAGGAGCGCGGCGTCGAGGTCCAGATCCGGGATTTCGACGTCCAGCCCCTGGACGATCTGGAGCCCTGGCTGGCGGCGTTCCGCCCGGACCTGGTCGGCCTGACGGCCATGACGCCGATGATCCTGGCCGCGGCCGCGATCGCCCAGCGGATCAAGGACCGGTCGGGCGGGATCCCGATCGTCGTCGGCGGCCCGCACGCCAGCGCCCTGCCGGAACGCACCCTGCGGGAGTTCCCCGCCTTCGACTTCGCCATCGCGGGGGAGGGCGAGGAACCCTTGATGCGCCTGGTGGAGGGGCTGAAGGGGGCGTCCCTGGACGGCATCCCGGGCCTCAGTCGGCGCGAGGGAGGCGCGATCGTCGCCGGCCCGCCGCCGCGGCGCTTCCAGGACCTGGATTCGCTGCCGTTGCCTGACCGCGGGCTGCTGCCGCTGGACAGGTACCAGGGCCAGAGCTTCCGGGGGTTCGCGCGGCGGTCCCTGCGGATCGCGGAACTGGTCACGTCCCGGGGCTGCCCGTACGCGTGCATCTTCTGCCACGCCCAGGACCGCAAGGTGCGCATGCTGTCGGCCGCACGGGTGCTGGAGGATCTGCAGGTCTGCAGGCATCGTCACGGGGCGCAGCACATCGTCTTCATGGACGACATGTTCACGCTGAACCGGCGCCGCCTGGCGCCCCTGCTGGCGGGGCTGCGCGACCTGGGCCTGACGTTCAACTGCAGCACCCGGGTCGACGCCGTGGATCCCGACCTGCTTCGCGAAATGGCGCGCAGCGGGTGCCGGGGGGTTTCGTTCGGCGTCGAAAGCGGCAGCCCGCGGGTCCTGGAATGGATCGGCAAGCAGATCACCGTGGAGCAGAGCATTCGCGCCTTCGATGCGGCCCGGGCGGCAGGCATCCCGCAGATCGAGGCCAGCATCGTCCTGGGCGCCCACCCGGACGAGGAGGCGGTGGACATCCAGCAGACCATCGCGCTGCTGCGGCGGCTGCGGCCCACGATCATTTCCGTGACCACCGTCGTGCCGTACCCGGGGACGCCGCTGTACCAGTTGATGATCGACCGGGGGCTGTTGTCGCCGGATGCCGGGTGGGACCAGTTCGTGTTCTTCGGGGGCCGCCCGTCCTGGCGGACGCAGCACTTCACGATCGCCGAACTGGCGAAGGTCCAGAACCGGATCCTCCGGGAGCACTTCTTCAGTTGGAGGTTCCTGCGCCACCTGCTGCGGACCGTGCGCGGCGTCGGGGACGTCCGGTACTACCTGGACAGCGCGGCGGGGTTCCTGCGGTCGTCGCTGCCGGATCAGCGGCCGCCCTCCGGTGGCGGGGCCGGATCGACCTTGAAGCCGCCCGCCCGGGAGGGGATGTAGACGGCAGCCCCGTCGCGGGAAAAGCGGGGCCTGCGCGCCAGTCGACCCACGTCCAGGTGGCGGGTCACCGCCTGTCGCGCCGCCTCCAGCCGGGCGTCGTCGTCCGCGATCCGAAGGGACTCCAGCAGCCGGGCGGTGTCGATCAGGAACAGGTCCCCGTACAGGTGGCTGCCGGTGACCAGCGTCCCGCCGTCCGGCGCGATGTCGATATAGCGCATGTTGGCGGCCAGCGGCAGTTCCAGCACCTTCGCCCGCGATTCCAGGTCGAACACCTGCAGCGTGCCGCCGAGGTTGTCGTTCACGAACACGTAAGGCCGCGTCGGATGGGCGGCGATCTGGCCGTGTCCGCCCTGGACGTGCGCCAGGATCGGTTCGTCCTCGACCAGGGATTCCCCGGACGGCGCCAGCCGGAACACCCGCAGGCGGTCCCGGTCGCGGAAGACCACGCGATCGCCGGATACCGTCATCGCGTTGCCGACCTCGTCCAACTGGAACACCTGCCGGCCGGCGACCCGGTCGATCAGCACGACGACGCGACGGTCGGAAAGGGCCAGGATCCGGTCCGGGTCCGCCCCGATGCGGATCGCGATCAGTTCCGTGGTCGTGGTCTGGATGCTTTGCGTCTGCCGGGCCCAGTCGCCCGCGATGTCCAGTTCGACCAGCAGTTGGCGCGAGCCGACGAACAGGCGCTGCCGGGTGCAGTCCAGCGCGATCCCCTCGTCCGGCGAGATCCCCGGGACGACCTGCGCGCGCCCCTCGTCCTGGTGGAATTCGACCAGGATCGGCAGGGACTGGCTGTGGCCGGAAATGTAGAAGACGCCCTTCCGGCAGCCTTCCAGGATGTTGCGGATGTGCGCGCGGCCGGTCAGCCGCCCCACGGGATCGTCCTCGGACTGGCGGAAGAGGGCCGTGACCCCGGGCTGGCCGGTGACGCGCGCCATCGCATCGGGATCCGTGAAGCCGTACTCCAGCAGCACTTTCGCCGGCACCATCCCCATCACGATCGTCAGGGACAGGTGCAGCGGGTGGATCCGGCCGATGGAGGAGGGCCGGACCAGGCCGGCGACCACCATCACGAACGCACCCAGGGCCATGAATCCCAGGGCCATGACCGACGGCAGGAACGCCGCCTGGACCAGGACCGCCAGGCAGCACCCGGCGACGGCGAGGGCCTTGAGCGCCGGGCGCCGCAGCGGCACGGCCAGCCAGACCAGCCCGGCCAGGAGCAGCGTCGTCACCGTCCACGGGATGCCCAGGTACGGCCGCGTGGGGAGGAAGCCGAAGGCCACGACCGGCACCAGCACCAGGTACACGGCCGGCAGGGCCAGGAGGGCAGTGCGGTGGCGGTTCGAGCCGGCCGCGTGACGGGCCAGACCGACTTCGATCACGGCCACCAGCATCCCGAAGATCAGCAGCCCGATCGGCAGGGGCAACCCCAGGAACAGGGTCAGGTACAGCAGGAGGACGTAGTGCACGCGGGTCACGACGAGGGTGGCGACGCGACTGACTCGGGCCGGGAAGGCCCTCCAACCGGGACCCATGATCGCTTTCCCCCCCTTGGGCCGCGAGTCTAGCCCGGGCACGCCCCCTCCGTCCAATCTCCCCCCGTTCGACCGGTTGGCCGGCGGCGGGGGCGCATCCCCGCAGGGCGTCAGCGCCCCCGATTCCGCGGGTCCTTGACACCTCCACGAGGGTGGTTCTACCGTGGATTCCAGCAGGATATCGGGAAGAAAGCCGCTGCGGGGGATCCCGTTTCGCCCGGGTTCCTGCGCGTCCCATGACCGGGGGAGGGACCATGAAGGACCCAGGCAGGACCCTTTGGCAGGCGTTGCAGGAAAAGGGGTATTCCAGGCGCGAGTTCCTGCAGTTCTGTGCCGTCACCGCGGCGTCGCTGGGACTGAAGGCCTCGGCCATCGGGGCGGTGGTCGAGGCGTTCGAGAAGAAGCCGCGGCCGCCGGTGGTCTGGCTGCACTTCCAGGAATGCACCTGCTGCAGCGAGTCCTTCATCCGGGCCTCCCATCCCATCGTGGCGGACGCGCTGCTGGACGTCATCTCGCTGGACTACATGGAAACGCTGATGGCGGCCGCCGGGCACCAGGCCGAAAAGAGCCTGGCGGACACGCTGAAGGCCTACGACGGGAAGTACATCCTGCTGGTGGAGGGATCGGTGCCCACCGGCGGCGACGGCGTCTACTGCACCATCGGGGGGCGCACGGCGATCGCGATCCTGGAGGAGGCGGCGAAGGGCGCGGCGGGCGTCGTGGCCTGGGGCAACTGCGCGTCGTACGGCTGCATCCAGGCCGCCCACCCCAACCCGACCGGCGCCACGCCCATCGACAAACTGCTGCGGCGGACGGTCGTCAACGTGCCGGGCTGTCCGCCCATCGCCGACGTGATGATGGCCGTGGTCAGCCACATCCTGGTCTTCGGGCGGCTGCCGGACCTGGACGGGCAGGGCAGGCCGAAGGAGTTCTATGGCCGCCGCGTCCACGACACGTGCTACCGCCGGCCCTACTACGACGCGGGCATGTTCGTGGAGGCCTTCGACGACGAGCGGGCCCGGAAGGGTTGCTGCCTGTACCGGATGGGCTGCCGGGGACCCGTGACCTACAACGCCTGCTCGGTTAGCCGGTGGAACGGGGGCGTCAGCTATCCCATCCAGTCGGGCCACGGCTGCATCGGCTGCAGCGAGAACGGCTTCTGGGACAAGGGGCCGTTCTATCAGCACCTGTCCTCCTTCCCCGGCTTCGGCATCGAGTCCACGGCGGACACCGTGGGCCTGGCGCTGGGCGCGGGCGTCGCGGTCGGGGTGGCCGCCCACGCCGTCGCGACCAACATCCGCAAGCGCAGCCTGATCGCCGAGAACCGGCAGGAATCGGTGGTCGCCCGGGAACCGTCTGATGACAAGAAGGTGCAGCCATGAGCCAGCGCATCGTCGTCGATCCGATCACCCGCATCGAGGGGCACCTGCGCATCGAGGCCGTGGTGGACAACGGCGTCATCACCGATGCCTACAGCGCCGGGACCATGGTCCGGGGCATCGAAAAGATCCTGAAGGGGCGGGACCCGCGGGACGCCTGGGCCTTCACCTCGCGCGTCTGCGGCGTGTGCACGACCGTCCATGCCCTTGCCAGTTGCCGGGCCGTGGAGGACGCCCTGAAGATCACGGTGCCCCGGAACGCGGACCTGATCCGCAACCTGATGTTCTGTTCGCAGTACGTGCAGGATCACGTCGTCCACTTCTACCACCTGCACGCACTGGACTGGGTGGACGTGGTCAGCATGCTGTCGGCCGACCCCGCCGCCGCGGCGCAGTTGGCCCAGTCGATTTCGCCCTGGCCGAAGAACTCGCCGGGGCATTTCGCGGCCGTACAGCAGCGCCTGAAGTCCTTCGTGGAAAGCGGGCAACTGGGGATCTTCGCCAACGGGTACTGGGGGCATCCGCAGTACAAACTGCCGCCGGAAGCCAACCTGATGGCGGTGTCCCACTACCTGGACGCCCTGGAATGGCAGAAGGAAATCGTCAAGGTCCACACGATCTTCGGCGGCAAGAACCCCCATCCCAACTACGTGGTGGGCGGCATGCCCTGCTCGCTGGACATCGAGGAACTGGGCGCGATCAACACCGAGCGGCTGAACCACGTGGCGGCGCTGGTGAAGGACGCGATCGCGTTCGTCGAACAGGTGTACGTGCCGGACCTGCTGGCCATCGCGGGCTTCTACAAGGACTGGGCGGCGATCGGCGGCGGCGTCGAAAACTACCTGGCGTACGGCGATCTGCCCACGCGCGGCTATGGCGACCCGACGTCCTTCCGGCTGCCCCGGGGGGCCATCCTGGGCCGGAACCTGGCCGAGGTCCACCCGGTGAACCCCCGGGACCTGGCCGAAATCAAGGAGTACGTCGGCCACTCCTGGTACCGGTACGGCGCGGGCGACGGCGCGGGGCTGCACCCGTTCCAGGGGGAAACGGAACTGAACTACACGGGGCCCAGGCCGCCGTTCGATGCGCTGGACGTCCAGGGCAAGTACTCGTGGGTCAAGACGCCGCGGTGGAAGGAGCATCCGATGGAGGTGGGCCCCCTGGCCCGCATGCTGGTGGCGTTCGCCAGCGGCAGCACGGACGTGAAGGAAATCGTGACCGCCGTGCTGGCGAAACTGGACGTGCCCGTGGCGGCGCTGTTTTCGACCCTGGGGCGCACGGCCGCCCGGGGCATCGAAACCCAGTTGGTCGCCCACTGGATGAAGGGATTCCTGGACGACCTGATCGCGAACGTGAAGGCGGGGGACACGCGGACCTTCGCGCCGGATCTGTGGGAGCCCGAGACGTGGCCCGCGACGGCCGAGGGCGTGGGGATGACGGAAGCGCCCCGCGGCGCGCTGGCCCACTGGATCCGCATCCAGGATCGGTTGATCGACAACTTCCAACTGGTGGTGCCGACCACGTGGAACGCGTCGCCGCGGGATCCCCGGGGCCAGCGCTCCGCCTACGAGGCCGCGCTGGTCGGGACGCCGGTGGCGAACGTGGACCAGCCTCTGGAAATCCTGCGCACCGTCCACTCCTTCGATCCCTGCCTGGCCTGCGCCGTGCACCTGTATGACCCCGACGGCCGGCAGGTCGGCCGGGCCTGCATCGACGACTAGGAAGGAGGACGCCATGCGGCAAGACCTCTCCTTTCACAACTACAAGAGGGTGTATGTCTGGGAACTGCCCGTGCGCTTCTACCACTGGCTGAACGTGCTGTGCGTGCTGGTGCTGGGCATCACGGGCTGGCTGATCGGGCGGCCCCCGGGGCTGACGTCCCTGCCGGAAGCCTACCAGCAGCAGTGGTTCGGGACGATCCGCTTCGTCCACTTCGTGACGGGGTACGTGTTCCTGTTCAACTTCCTGTTCCGCCTGTACTGGGGCTTCGTGGGCAATCGCTATGCCCGCTGGAACCAGTTCATCCCCAGCACCCGACGACGGGTGAACGAGATGGTGGAAGTCATCAAGGTGGACGTCCTGCAGACGCGGATCCGGGGCATCATCCGCATCGGCCACAACATGCTGGCGGGCGTGATCTACTTCGTCACGTTCTGGGTGTTCCTGTTCCAGGCGGTGACCGGTTTCGCCCTGTATTCGGGCATGAGCGACTCGTGGATCGGCCGGATGTGCGCGTGGGTCGTCCCGGTGTTCGGCGGGGACGCCGTCGTGCGCCAGTGGCACCACGCGATGCTGTGGTTCTACGTCGTGTTCACGCTGGTGCACGTGTACCTGGTCGCGTACCACGACTACGTGGAAGGACGCGGCACGGCATCGTCCATGGTGGGCGGCTGGAAGTTCGAGCGGGAGGATCTGCTTGGGCACTAGCACCGCCAGGGCGCGCGTCATCGGCATCGGGAACCTGCTGCTGGGCGACGAGGGCGTGGGGGTCCACGTGGCCCGCTTCCTGGCGGACCATCCCCGGCGGCCGGGCGACGTGGACGTCGTGGACGGCGGGACCGGGGGCTTCGGGCTGCTGGCGATGATGCAGGGGTGCGGGAACCTGATCCTGGTGGACGCCACGATCGATGGCCGTCCCCCGGGCACCGTCCGGCGGATCCGGCCGCGCTACTCGCGCGACTTCCCCCCCTCCCTGGCGGCACACGACATCGGGTTGAAGGACCTGCTGGACGCCTTCTACCTGCTGGGGGAGGTGCCCGACGTGGTCCTGTACGCCGTGTCGATCGGCGGCATCCAGCCGATGCGGACCGACCTGTCGCCGGACGTGGCGGTTCGGGTGCCGGACATCGCCGCGCGAATTCTTGTGGACCTGGGCTGGCGTCAGCCCCGTCCGGTCACTTCGTGAGGCTCGGGGCCGGAGGTATCACGGCCCCGGACGGTACCGGGCCCCGTTTCGCCGGAACGCAGCCGGGTAGCACCCGCGACCCGGATGTGGTTTTCGTGCAGCCAGCCCTTTTCGCCCTGGCGGGTGACGACCTGGGCCCAGGACCCCTGGCGGGAGGTCACGTTCACCTGGGCGCCACGGCGCAGGGTCGCGACCGACGCGCCCAGGAACTGCGGCATCGCCATCACGCGCGCCTCCAGCGA
>CAINDP010000026.1 GCA_903847405.1 uncultured Myxococcales bacterium
CCGTCGCCGTTCTGGTGCAGGTCGTACAGCAGGGGCAGCGCCGAGACGGTTGTCTTGTACCGGCAATAGTCGGGCTGCGCATCGACGGGGAGAGCGTCGCACGCCGCCATCAACCGGTTGACGGCCGCGTTCAATTCCTGCTTCGTCAGCACGCCGGTCAGCGCGCCGTCCTGAAGATCGAAGCCCGTCGCGATGTCGCCGTTCACCACAATGCCCTTCAACCGGGTGTGCTGTACCAGCAGGTCGATCGTCAAGCCCTCCACCGGGATGGACAGCGGCATCGCCGTCGGGCCAGCCTCCAGCACGCCGTTCGTGATCGTCGCGCCCGCGAGGGAGATGCGGGGTCGGCAGATGTCCGTCACGTACGTTGATTCCGGGACCCGGAAATCGGCGGACGACGTGGACGGGTCCGCCGGTCCGACGGTCACCAGGCCGTTCACCGGGAAGGCCGTCGCCGCGGTGAAATCCATCACGCCGGCCAGTTCGACCAGGATGACGGTGGTGACGCCCGCGACCAGCGTGGCCATCGGGCCGTTGATCTGGCTGGCCAACCCCTTCAGGCCATTGTCGCCCAGGCCGTCGCCGGTGAAGTCCTGGCACGTCCCCTGGATCGCAGGGACCTCGGCGGGGGTCTGCAGTACCGAAACCCTGCCCACGGGGCCCCACGTCAGGGCGGCCTTGAAGGCCGGCCAGTCGCACGTGTCCATGCAGGCGCCGGCCACGAGGTCGCACACCAGATCCCCCGCACATCCCGGCAGGCAGGTTCCGCCAAATCCGTCGGAACCGCAGGAACGCCCCGGACAGAGGCACTCCGGACTGTCGGGTGCGCAGTGCCCCTGGCAGGCGTCTGGACAGGGGTTGCAGACGGTGGCGCTGCAATACTGGCCCTCGGGGCACGAACCGCAGTCCACGCTGCAACTGGTACCGCAGTGGCCGGCGCAACTGACGAAGCACCGGATCGCCCCGTCACACCTCCCGTTGGCAAGGCAAGTGACGGATGTCTCGCACTGCCCGCACGACCCGCCGCACCCGTCGCTGCCGCAGTCGCGGTCGGCGCAGTCGGGGACGCAGGCCTCGATTTCCGGGGGCACGTCCGGCACACCGGGGTCGACAGCCGGCACGTCCACGCCGGGGTCCACGCTGTCGGCGGGTCCCGGGTCGCTTCCCTTCGCCCCCGACCCGTCGCAGCCCATCGCGACGCACGCCAGGATCGCCATCGGGATCCATCGGACCGACGCCTGCCACGAACGATGTGCCGCTTCCATCCGACGCGCCCCGATTGCGATGGGATCATCCTACCGATTTCCCCCCCGACGGATCCAGTACGAGTTGCCGCGTGGACCCGGGAGGATGAACGAACGCGGACGCCTAGCGCCCGCCGTCCTGGAACGTCGTGGCCAGGTCGATCACGCACAGGAACCGCATCGATCGGTGCCGGCCGCAGGCGACGCCGGCAACCCGGAACTCGGGGCGCAGCAGGTTGATCCGGTGGCCGCGATCGGGGACGCCGTCGTCCACGATCAGTTGGCGGACGACTTCCCCGGCGGTGTCATACCCGAAGGAAATCACCTCGCCCGCCATGCCCGTGAAGCGGCCGTACCGCTCGATGCGGGCGCGGGAGGTGCTGCCGTCGCTGCCCACGTGGCCCCGGGTCCCGTGGTTGGCCAGGTCCAGGGCGTGATCCCGGGCCGCCCGGGCCAGGCCGTCGGACCGCTCCACGCCGGGCAGCGGGCTGGCCGCCTCCAGGTCGCGGATCGCTTCGTCCAGCGCGGCGACGCCTTCGTTGGTCTGCAGCGGGATCGGGCCGGGGGGCTCGTACAAGCGGCCGTTGAACCACTGGCGCTCGTCGGCCAGCTCCCGGGCATAGCCGCGCGGATCGGCGCGGAACCGGTTCACTTCGCGCAGCACGGCCCGTTCCAGGGAGGAGACCGCCACGGCGGGGCGCGCGGGTTCGGGCGCGGACGCGGACGCGGTGTGTGACGGGCCGGCCGACGACGCGGCGGATGTTCCGGCGGACGGGCTCGTCGCCGCAGCGACTGGACGGGACGGGACCGGCGCAACGGACGGCCTGCCCACCGCCACGGCGATGAACGCCGCGCCCACGATCAACGCGACCAGCGCCAGCGCAAACCGTCCCCGGCGGGGCGTCGGGGCAGGCTGACTGGTGCGCGGACTGCTCACTTGAATCGTCCCGAGTCGGCTTCGGCTCCGGCGAGAGTTTCCTTTGGAAACCCATCGCCTCCACCTGCGCGCTCGGGAGGGGATGTCGTCGTGTCCCCGCCGTCCTTCATGCCCAGCCTATCCAGCCGGCGCAGCAGACGGAAGCGGCTGATCCCCAGCAGGCGCGCGGCTTCCGCCTTCACACCCCCGGCGCGATCCAGGGCCTCGCGGATCATCCGCCGCTCGACGGTTTCCAGCGTGTCCACGCCCGGCACGAAGTCCACCGGCATCGTGCCCGCCGGGATCGGCACGTCCACGCCGTCGCCCCGCAGCACGCGCTCGGGCAGGTGCCGCAGCTCGACGCGCCCCGAATCCCCCAGGATCAGCGCCCGCTCGATGACGTTCTTCAGTTCCCGCACGTTGCCCG
>CAINDP010000027.1 GCA_903847405.1 uncultured Myxococcales bacterium
AGCCCGGTACACGGGTTCGGGGTGCAGGCGTCCGGGACCTTGCACAGGTGGGTCGCCTGTTCCCAGTTCCCGGAGGCACAGGTGCAGGACCAGTCGGTCGCCCCGACGGCCACGCAGGTCCCGGCGCTGGCCCCGGACACGGCGGCGCAGCGGTCCTGGTTGCAGGCGTCGTACACGCAGGCCATCGTGCCCGCGTTCCAGTCGTAGTCGCCCAGGCAGCCGCAGGCGTAGCCCCCGGCGTTCACGGCGCACGTGCCGTCCCCGTTCGTGACGCTGGTGCAGGGGTTCGGGGTGCAGGCGTCCTGGCACGTGTGGCTGGCCGCGTCCCAGGTGGAGCCGACGCCGACGCAGGTGCACGCCCAGTCGGTTCCGCCCACGACACTGCACGATCCCGACACGGCGCCGATGACGCTCTGGCAGCGGTCCAGCGCGCAGGGATTGGTGCTGGTGCAGGTGCCCAGGGTCCCGTCCCAGACGGTGTCGGCCGGGCAGGTGCAGGTGCCGTCGCCGGTCACGCCGTCGTTGCACGAGCCGATGCCGCCGCAGATGCCGTCGGCGTTCATCGGGCAGGCGTTGCAGGCCGCGCCCCAGGTCCCGGGCGCGCAGGTGCCGCAGTTCGTGTTGGTGTCCACGATCTGGCTCTTGCAGACCATCGCGTAGGGGGGCTTGCCCGCCTGGACGGCCGCCTCGCCCTGCTTGAACTCGATCCACTGCGCGCAGGGGATCGACAACTGGCAGCACGCCCGGTCGCGGCGCGCGGTGGAGCAGTCGTTGCCCGAGTTCCACACGGAGGCGTACTTGGTCAGGCAGTCCTGCGGGCACGACGCCAGGTGGCCGTCGGGGTCGCAGATCCGGTCCTGCTCGCAACTGGCGGCGCAGTACTGGGCCACGGTCCAGCCGGCCTGGCAGCGGTCCATCGGGCTCATGCGCACGTCGACGTTCGCCGTCGTCGTCCCGCCCGTGGCGTCCTGGATGGTGTAGGAGAACCGGTCGAAACCGGCATAGTCGGCCACGGGGGTGTAGAACACGTAGTCGCCGGTGGAACCGACTTCGACCACGCCGTGCTGGCCCTGGGTGACGGACTGGATGGCGGGCGTGACGTTGGCGTCGTAGAAGTCGTTCGCCAGGATGCCGATCCGGCGCTTCACGTTGTTCCGGATCATGTCGCAGTCGTTCTGGGTCTTGTAGATGTCGCCGATGGCCTTGAATTCCGGCGCCAGGGGCGGTTCCGCGAACGTCGCTGCGTCCATCGTCACGTACATGGCCATCGACACGGCGTCCTTCAGCGGCACGCCGTCGCTGTCCTTCGTGTCGCCCGTGGCCACGTCGGCGATGCCGCCCATGACCCACAGGGCCGTGCAACTGCCGCCCAGGTTCGAGCAGACGCGGCCGTCGGTGTCCATGTTGCAGGGGCTGCTGTCCGGATTCGGGTTGCACGCCGCGACGAGGGCGTCGTTTTCGACCGTGACGCTGGACACCGGCACGTCGGGATTGACCCCGGCGCAGGCGCAGCCCTTCGCGGACTTGTTCAGGCTGTCGGAGTACCGGGAGATCCGGATGAACCCGCTGAGGACCGCGTTGGTCGAGGCCGGGGCCGCGGGGTCGGCCAGGTTCAGCCGGGCCAGGAACCGCTTGCCGGCGGGGGTGGAGTCCAGCGTCGCCTGGATGCGGGCGCCTTCCAGGGGCAGGTCCAGCGCCGACCCGTCGGGCAGCACGATGTGCAGGGGGATGGCCACGCCCTGGCCGGATGCCATGTTCGCGCCGTCCACGGCGCCGGTGTTGAACTGGCAGGCCGGGCCGAAGCCGTCGGGGCGGAAGCTGTCGGGGCGCACGGCGAACGCGCTGCCGTCCGGGACGCCGTCGCCGTCGAGGTCCGCCGTGGCGTGGTGGATGGCGATCTCGATGGGCCCGCACGCGTCGGCCGGCACGTCCTTCAGTTCGAAGACCATGCCCAGGGCGCCCGAGTCCACGAACTGCTGCATCGTCCGGTTCACCAGGTCGGTGCCGCCGGGGTAGGTCGCGATGGTGTCCGCCAGCAGGTTGTCCGGCGTTCCGTCGCCGTTCAGGTCCACGCCGGCGCCGGCCCCCGCCGAGGGAATGGCCAGGCCCGCCACCGCGAAGGCGTCCCCGCCGAACCCGTACTGGGTGGGAGGCTCGGACGCGACACAGCGCGTTCCGATGCACTTCTTGCCGTCGGTGCACTCGCCGTCGGTCTGGCAGCCCAGATCCTTCGGCCGGCACTCGGGGCGGATGCCGGGGAACAGTTCGTCCATCTTCTGCTGCAGCGTGTCGGGGCCGAGGTCCGTCGGGACATCGGACGGAGCGTCGGGCAGCGCATCGGGTTCCGCGTCGGGCAACGCGTCCGGGAGGGTGTCCACCGTCGGGGTGTCCGGCCCCACGTCCACCGGGGCCTCGTCGGTCACGGCATCGGGAGCCACGCCGTCCGCCGGCACGTCCTTGTCGCTGGATTTCGATCCGCCGCATGCGACGATCCCCAGCATGAACACGCATCCCGCCAGAACCGCACTGGTACGTGTCGTCATGTCCCCTCCCGATGGCTTGTGAGCCGCTTCCCGGTGTAGCGCCCAACGGTATATCGGGTCGCGTCCGGGGGCTATCGGAAATAATGAAACGTTGCCAGTCCGTGGGCTTGCGTCGCCCCCCCGATCGGGGACCCGGCGGCAACCTGTCGTCCTTGACGTGGAGTCCGCGGTTCCGGATGCTTCCCGGGTCGGGCGGGAAATCCAGGGGGATTCGCATGGGTCGGAGGCGCGTGGGGCACATCGGGCGGATCGCCGCGTGCCTGCTGTCGTTGCTGCTGCTGGGCATCCCGCGTCCGGCGGTCGCCCAGGGGACGGACCTCGACGCGATCCGCGCCGCCATCCGCGATGCCAACGCGCAATGGTTCCCGGCCGACAACCCGGTGTGGCGCCTGCCTCCCGAGATGCGCCGGGGCCTGGCCGGCACGATCCTGCCGACCCGCGCGAACCCCTCCATCCGTCCCTTCCGGGCGCCGTCCCGGGGGGTGCTGCCGCCGCGCATCGACTGGCGCGACGTCGGCGGGGCGTCCTACGTCACCGGCATCCGGGACCAGACCGGGTGCGCGTCGTGCTGGGCCTTCGCGTCCACCGCGACCTTCGAGTCGGCCTTCCTGATCCAGCAGCAGACGCCGGGCCTCGATTTCGACCGCTCGGAGCAGGAACTGCTGTCATGCAGCGGCGCGGGCGACTGCGGGGGCGGCTTGGTGGACGAGGCCATGGCCTACCTCGTCGGGACCGGGATCGTGGACGACGCGTGCTTCCCCTATGCGCGCGAAGAACTGCCGTGCGAGGACAAGTGCCGGGACTGGGAACGCCGGACCTTCCGGGCCCGCGGGATCGAGGCCGTCCCGGACGACGTGGAAGCGCTGAAGGCCGCGCTGCAGGACGGACCGACCACCGCCTGCATGGTCATCTACGAGGATTTCCAGGCCTACGGCGGCGGGGTGTACCAGCACGTCTGGGGCTTCATCGAGGGGAACCACGCGGTCGAGTTGATCGGGTACGACGACGCGCAGCAGGCCTTCATCGCCAAGAATTCGTATGGCGAAGGCTGGGGCGAAAAGGGGTTCTTCCACATCCGGTACGGCGACTCGGAATTCGGTACGTGCGCCTACCGGATCGTCCGGAACCGGGCGCCGATCATCGACTGGATGCCGGCCGTGGTGCTGGTGCCGGGAAGCGTGCTGGACCTGCCGATCCCGGTCGTGGAGCCGGACGGGGACCCGCTGACCTGGGACGTGACGGGCCTGGCGGCGCTGCCGGGCGCGACGTTCGATGCCGCGACCGCGACGTTGCGATGGACGCCTTCCGACGGGACCGTGGGGACGTGGGACGTGACCCTGCGGGCTTCCGACGACTGGACGCCTGCCGGAACGGCCCAGCGAACCGTGCGGATCAGTGCCTGCCCGACCGCCTGCGACGACGGCAACCTCTGCACCGACGACGTGTGCCCCGACGGGACCTGCCGGCACCCGTTCAACGCGGCCCCCTGTGTCGCGGACGGCAACCCCTGCACCCGCGACGCCTGTCTGGACGGCGCCTGCCAGGCGATCGAGCCCGACGGCACGGCCTGCGACGACGACGGGAACGACTGCACGCTGGACGAGTGCCGGGCGGGCGCCTGCGTCCACGAACCCCTGCCGGCCGGCACGTCCTGCGGCGACGAGGGCAGCGAGTGCACGACCGACGTCTGCCGCGACGGCGCCTGCATGCACGATCCTCTCCCCGAGGGGACCCTCTGTTCCTCGGACCTGGAGGCTTGCACGGTCGACGCCTGCCGCGGCGGGACCTGCGTCCACGATCCGCTCCCCGAAGGCCACCGCTGTGACATCGGGTCGGACAACCCCTGCACATTCGGGTCGTGCCAGACAGGCATGTGCAATTGGGAGGAGGCCCCGGACGGGACGCCCTGCGACGACGGCGACCCCTGTACGCAGGGGGAAACCTGCACCCTCGAGGAGTGTCGGGGGGAGTTCCACGAGTGCCGCCCGACGGCCTGCCAGAAGTCGTCGGCCTGCGACGGGAGCGGCGGGTGCGTCGTCCAGCCGCAGCCGCTCGGAACGGCCTGCGGCGCGGCCTGGTGCGACGGCGATCGCCTGCTGGACGCGCCCGGCTGCAACGGGGAAGGCGCGTGCGTGTCCGGCGCGGCACGGGACTGCGCGCCGTTCGGCTGCCGGGACGGCGCCTGCCTGGTCGCGTGCACCGGGCCGAAGGACTGCGATGCCGATGCACAGTGCCTGTCGGGGGCCTGCGTGCCGCGGGTCAACGACGGTGCGGCGTGCGCGGTCGATGGGGACTGCGGGTCCGGCCACTGCGGCAACGGCACCTGCTGTGCCTCGGGGGACTGCTGCACGTCCGTGGGCGACTGTCCGGCCGCCTACCAGGTCGCGCCGACCTGCGACCAGCCGTCGCGCTGCCAGGGATGGCGCGGTCGCGCCACCTGCACCGTCCGGTTCCAGTGCCTTACGGTCCGCGAGGATGACGATTCGGCCTGCGGCGCCCAGGACGGCCCCGACTGCGGACCCTATGCCGCCCGGCCCTGCACCGGGGCGGCGGACCAGCCCTTCACGACCTGCGCGACCTCCTGCACCACGTCACAGGAATGCGACCGCGACACGGCCACCTGCGCGGACGGCACCTGTCGCCCCGTCGCGGCCGCGGCGGACGAGGGCGGACTGCAGGACGCCTCCGATGCCACCGCGGACACCGGCGACCCGGACGATGCGGGCGGCGAACGCCGTCGATCCGGCGGCTGCGACACGGGACGACCCGGGTCGGCCGTTCCCGGGATGCTGCTGGCGCTGCTGGGAATCGTCGGCGCGCTGCGGCGATTCCGGCGGCCCCGGGGGCCGAAGCCTGCAGCCCCCGCCTGGACGACAACCTGACCGTCCCGGTGGTGACGGGCGCCGCGCTCCTGTACTTCCCCCCTTTTCCCGGTGTATAGGTGCCGTTACGCAGGAGGTTCCCTTGAAACGCTCACCGGCGGTCCCGTGTGCCCTGGTTCTGCTGTTCCACTTCGCCTTCGGATGCGGCGCCAGCGGGAGCGGCGACCCCATGGACTTCACCACCATCGACGACGGCAACGAGGCCATCGGCGCCATCGTCCAGCACGCGTCGGCCCAGGACGAGGCCTACGCCACGCTGCTGGAGGTGTTTTCGCAGCGTTTCACCCTGCCGCTCTTCGACCCGGCCGTCGAACTGGACGGGGAGGCCTATGACGACATCGTCGCGGTCCAGGAAGCGATCGTGGATTCGCACGACGCGTACCTGAGGGCGCTGGAATACATCGCCGACTCCCAGGACACCTCGGTCGCAGGCGCCCTGGCGCTGGAGACCGGGGGGGTGCGGATCGTGAAGATCGGCCTGATCAAGAGCATGAAGGGGTTCTTCTGGGACTGGGCCTACGGCAACCAGAAGAGGAGCCGCGACCGGATCCTGGCCGCCTCGGATGGCACCAGCGCCCAGACCCGCCAGGAGATGTACGACACGGCGCACGCGAAGTTCGGCGACAAGGTCGGCGCCTCGGCCGACGACATGTTCACGAAGTTGAGGAACGGGGAACTGGACCGGCAGGCGCCGCAACTCCACAGCAATTTCGCCACGGCGGTGCTGGACTATGGCCTCGAATGCGTGGACAAGAAGTTGACCCCCACCCGCGTCGCCGCCGAGGAGGGCGCCGAGGGCGTGAAGAGGGGAGTCGACGTGGTGGTCGATTCGTCCGTGGCCATCATCAATTCGAAGTTCTCCGGGTTCGCCAAGGGCTTCAAGACCGGCCAGAACGCAGTCAAGAAGATCAACAAGATCCACGACAAGCCGGTCGAGGCCATCCAGGACGAGATCAAGATCAAGGCCCGGCAGTGGATCGTCGCCAAGATCGGGGACAAGTTGGGCAGCACGGCGGGCACCATGGCCGACGCCATCGCGAAGGCCGCCGGGCAGTACCTGGCCCAGAAGGACCGGGTGGAACAGCCGTCGGCGCCCGTGCCCGCCGGTTCGTGCCGGGTGAAGGGCGCATTCGGCGCCAGCGGCTCTGCCACGAAGCCCGCGGACGTGAAGGGGATCGTGATGACCGGGGACGGCGGCAACGCCGAGGCGAAGGACGTCGTCGTCAACCTGGGCGATCCCTCCGAGGGGAAGGATCCCGTCGTCGTGCCCTGCGGGAACTATGCAGTGGACGTGGTCGGCGAGGGCACCACCCAGACCCAGGACGTGACGGTTTCCGAAGGAATCGATGCCGTGATTCCCATCGATCTGGGGGATGGCGTTCCACTGTCGAACGACAAGGTGTGGACGGATCCGGCGACCGGATTGGTCTGGCAGCGAGTGGTGTCGTCGCGCACGGCCGGGCTCACCTGGGATGAGGCTTTTGCCTGGTGCAGGAACAACACCGACGGATTGCCCGGCAGCGACTGGCGGGTGCCCACCATCAGCGAACTTCGCTCGACCGTCCGTGGTTGCGACGGTTCGGTCACAGGTGGAACTTGTGGCGTCACGGATTCCTGTCTGGACAATGATGCGTGCTGGTCGGACTCCGGTTGCTATAACTGTGCAGCCGGAGCCGGACCGGCGGATGGATGCTATTGGGATTCGAACCTCCAGGGCGATTGCACGTCGCTCTGGTCGTCCTCGAACCTCGCCGGAAGTTCGTCGGTATGGTACGTCCAGTTCCTCTACGGCTTCATTGGCAGTCACCAGCCCGACCTGGTCACCATCGGCACGGAAGTGCGCTGCGTTCGCTCGGCGCCTTGAATCCGGGGGTATGGATGGGGGACGCCGGGGGGGGCACGTCAAGGGGGTGGTGCTCTTCCGGAGGCGTATGCGACCCGGGGGAGTGCTGCGACCCGATGTCTGGCGGAAAACCTAGTGCCACCAGTTGCTTATAGGCTATGTAAGTCGTTGGTGTACGCATGTGTTGACACATTATCCCGGAAACCCTACCATCCGGGATGGAGGTGATGCCCATGCGTGTTGCAGGCGTCCGAGAGATCCGTGGAAACCTCGCGGCCCTGTTCGGCGGCCACGAGCCCGTCCTTGTCACGAAGCACGGGAAACTGTCCGGGCTCTACCTGCCCCTGGACGATCCCGATCACGTCCCTGCCGATCTGCGGCGGGAAATGTCCGCAGTGCTGGGCAAGCACCTGGATGCGCTGCTGAAGGCCCAGAGCGTGACCGAGGAAGCCGTGCTGGAGGACTTCGATGCCCATCGCCGCCGTCGTCGGGGACGCTAACGTCCTCCTCTCGGCGGTGATCGGCAAGGCCGCCCTGCGGGTCATCACCGAGTACGGGGTCGAGGTTCACGTCGCCCGCTTCAACGTGGACGAGGTTGCCGAGTACCTGCCCGTGATGGCCGCGAAGTACGGATTGCCGCTGGAACTCGTGCAACTTCAGTGGCGGCTTCTCCCGCTCCACGTCCATCCGACGGTCGGGTACAGGCGGTATCTTGCCCGCGCCCGGCGTGACCTTGCCCAGCGTGACCCGGACGACGCGCACCCGCTGGCCCTGGCCCGTGCCCTGGACTTGCCGTTGTGGACGAACGACCACGATCTCGAAGGCCATGGGGTCGAGTGCTTCCCGACCGCACGGTTGTTGAAGGAACTGGAGGGGCGGTGAACTTCAGCACAAAGCAGGGCCAGCCCCTCTACCGCTCCGCTGCCTGGACCCGCTCGCTGACGGGCGTGCCGTCCGGGGCGCGGCCCTGGATGTCGATGTAGAGGACCTGGGGAATCAGGGCGGGTTCGGTGGCGACGACGCGGATGCGCTGGAGGAGGGCCGGGCCGCCGGCGATGGACGTGGACGCCTCGACCGTGCAGCCTTCCTCCGACCTGCGTGCCTGCACCTTCACCAGTCGCGAGGGGAGGGCCCTCAGCCGGACGTTCCACCCGTCGGTCTGCTGCTCCTGCGACGCAAACCCGTACGCGCGCCGTTCGAACCACCCCACGGACTCGGTGGCGTCCGGCCCGATCTCGAGCATGCGCCAGTAGGCCTCGACGGGGGCGTCGCCGACCGGGTTGCAGTTCGCGTCCAGCCGCAGCGTGTACTGGACGAGGTTGCGGTTCTTGTTCCGCTCGATGACGAACAGGTCGGAAGGCCGGGTGTCCACCGCGTCGATGACGTAGAACGGGGCAACGAGGGTGGTGAAGCCGACCAGCAGCGCCAGTATTCTGCGTAGCATCCGAGAACCCTGTTTCAAGCCCTGCGGCCTACCAGTGAAAATCGGGGTGCGCCAGATACGAAAAAGCCCCGGGGTTACCGGGGCTTTTCGTCAGAGCGGGAGACGAGATTCGAACTCGCGACGTCGACCTTGGCAAGGTCGCACTCTACCACTGAGTTACTCCCGCAGATTTTCAAGTCCGGGCAACAGGGGCTGCCCGAAAACGACGTGGGGAAGAGTACCGAGGGTCGTTTTTGCTGTCAAGCAGAAAATGGCGTTCCGGGGCACGGGACCTACCAGGGCAGACGTTGAACCTGGATGCTGGTGCCCGCCGCCAGGAACGACGTGCCGGCGGGAACCCGCGTCAGGCCGTCGGCGCGGGACAGGGCCACGAAATCCGCGGAACCATGGTAGTCGACGGCTTCGGCGGTACCGTCCGCGCCGATCACGACGGGGATCCACTCGTCCCGGTCCAGGCTGCGACGCCGGACGTCCCGGGCCAGGGGCGCCACGGTCCGGACGGGCCGCCAGGCGTGGCCCATCATCGCCAGCAGGAAGGGCCGGACCAGGACCTCGAACACCACGTAGGTCGATACCGGGTTCCCGGGCAGGCCGAAGACCGCCAGGGTGTCGCGCACCCCGAACGTGGTGGGCTTGCCCGGCTTCATCGCCACCGCGTCGAACAGCAGCCGCACGCCCTCGTCCCGCAGCACGTCGGGGACCTTGTCGAAGTCGCCCATCGACACGCCGCCGGACAGCAGGACCACGTCGCTGGTGGCGGCGGCCAGGCGGAACAGGCGCCCCAGGGCGCCGACCTCGTCCCGGGCAATCCCGTGGTACGTCGGCACGCCGCCGGCCGCGGTCACCTGGGCGGCCAGTTGCCAGCCGTTGGAGTTGCGGATCTGGGAGGGGCCCGGCACGTCCGACGGTTCCACCAGTTCGTCCCCGGTGGCCAGGATGGCGACCCGGGGCCGTGCGGCGACCCGCGGCCTGGCGACACCGACCGACGCCAGCACCGCCACGTGTCGCGGGTCCAGCAGCGTGCCCGCCGGAAGGACCACGTCGCCGGCCCGGACGTCCTCGGCCTGCCGGCAGAGGTTCGATCGCGTCGTCGTCCCGGTGAAGCGGACGGAATCGTCGGCCATCGCCTGGGACTGCTCGACCATGAATACCGTGTCGGCGCCTTCCGGAACCCGTGCCCCCGTCATGATGCGGGCGCATTCACCCGGCCCGATCGCACGGGTCGGCATCTTCCCGGCAGGCAGCGTTTCCACGACCTTCAGCGTCTGCCCCAGGTCCTGGGCGCGGCAGGCGAACCCGTCCATGGAGGATTTGTCGAAGGGCGGGAAGTCCAGGTCGGAAGCCACGTCCAGGGCCAGCACCCGCCCTGCGGCGTCGGCCAGGTCCACGTCCTCGACGCCGGTCCGGTGGACGTTCGCCAGCGCGACCTGCATCGCCGTCTCGAAGGGGATCATCGCGCCCCCGTCGCGCTGTCCGGCGGCGCGTCACGCTCCTGCGCCGGCCGCTCGACGATGACCCCCAGGGGGCACACCCGCACGCAGGCGCCGCAGGACGTGCACTTCTCGGGGAGGATGCGGTTGATCTTTTTGCCCATCTCGATGGCGTCCAGCGCGCATTCCACGATGCAGAAGCCGCACCGGTCGCACTTGTCCAGGATCACGTACATGGGTCACCCCCCCGCCATCGGTGGCATCAGGACGACCTCGTCCCCGTCCGCCAGTTTCGTCCCGGTGCCCTTCAGGAACGCCACGTTCGTGCCGTTCACCAGGACCTTGCAGGTTTTCACCTGGGCGTCGAAGGGCGCGCCGTACTGCTTCGACAGCGCCGACAGGACCTTGCCGACCGTGTCCGCCTGAACCTCGGCTTCCTGGGCGCCGACCGCCCGGGCCAGGTGCGTCAACATCTTCACCTTGATCACGGGTTGCCTCCCGCCGTCGGGGGAATCGACGGCTGCGGACCGACCGGCCGCGCTTCGACCACGATGGCCGCCCACTTCGGCGGGCAGACTTCCTTGCACCGGCCGCAGGCCACGCACAGGGCGTCGTCGATCCGCGCCAGTTCCTTCTTCTGCCAGACGATGGCGTCCACCGGGCACTTCTTGAAGCAGATGCCGCACTTTTCGCACTTTTCGTCGATGACCCG
>CAINDP010000028.1 GCA_903847405.1 uncultured Myxococcales bacterium
ATGTCCTACGGGTCGATCGGCAAGGAGGCCCACGAGGCCCTGGCCCAGGCGATGAACGCCCTGGGCGGCAAGAGCAACACGGGCGAGGGCGGCGAGGATCCGGCGCGCTTCTCCCATTCGGCCGACGGTGCGGACCTGAACAGCGCGATCAAGCAGGTGGCGTCGGCGCGCTTCGGCGTGACCACCCACTACCTGGTCAACGCCCGGGAACTGCAGATCAAGATCAGCCAGGGCGCCAAGCCCGGGGAAGGCGGGCAACTGCCGGGCCACAAGGTGGACGAAGTCATCGCGCGGACCCGCCACTCGACGCCGGGCGTGTCGCTGATCTCGCCGCCGCCGCACCACGACATCTATTCCATTGAGGACCTGGCACAACTGATCTACGACCTGAAATGCGTGAACCCGACGGCCGACGTGTCCGTGAAGCTGGTGTCCGAGGTCGGCGTGGGGACGGTGGCCGCGGGCGTGGCCAAGGCCTACGCGGACAAGGTCGTCATCAGCGGTGACACGGGCGGGACCGGCGCGTCCCCGCTGTCGTCCATCAAGAACGCGGGCCTGCCCTGGGAACTGGGCGTGGCCGAGGCCCACCAGACGCTGGTGCGGAACGGGCTGCGGGACCGGGTGCGCCTGGAAACCGACGGGCAGTTGCGGACCGGCCGGGACGTGGCCGTGGCGATCCTGCTGGGCGCCCAGGAGTTCGGCTTCGCGACGGCCCCGCTGGTGTCCATGGGCTGCATCATGATGCGCAAGTGCCACCTGAACACCTGCCCGGTGGGCATCGCGACGCAGGACCCGCTGCTGCGGAAGAACTTCACGGGCCGGGCCGAGGACGTGGTCGCGTACCTGACCTTCGTGGCGATGATGCTGCGCGAAGTGATGGCCGGCCTGGGCTTCCGCACGATCGACGACATGATCGGGCGCGCCGATCGCCTGCGGCAGCGCACGGACGTGGACCACTGGAAGGCCCGCACGCTGGACCTTTCGGGCCTGCTGTACCAGACACCCGTACCGACCGCGTCGTCCACGGCCATCTGCCCCGACGCGCCGGCGCCCTTCCTGTCGGATGCCCTGGACCACGAGTTGCTGGTCCTGGCGGCGCCGGCCCTGGAGCGGGGCGAACCGGTGGAAGCGGAACTGGCGATCTGCAACGTGAACCGTGCCGTGGGCGCGATGCTGTCCGGGGAGGTCGCGCGCAGATACGGCCCCCGCGGGCTGCCGCCGGACACGATCCGCCTGCGGTTCAAGGGGTCGGCGGGCCAGTCCTTCGGGGCCTGGTGCGTGGACGGGGTGACGCTGCGCCTGGAGGGCGAGGCGAACGACTACCTGGGCAAGGGCCTGTCGGGCGGACGCATCGTCGTGGTGCCGCACCGGGAAGCGCTGTTCGACCCGGCCCAGACCTGCCTGGTGGGCAACGTGGCGCTGTACGGCGCGACGGGCGGCGACGTGAACATCCGGGGCCTGGCGGGCGAGCGCTTCGGCGTGCGGAACAGCGGCGCGCGGGTCGTGGTCGAGGGCGTAGGCCACCATGGCTGCGAGTACATGACGGGCGGCGTGGTGGTCGTGCTGGGACGCACCGGGCGGAACTTCGCGGCGGGCATGAGCGGCGGCCTGGCCTTCGTCTACGACATCGACGGCAAGTTCGACCGGCGCGTGAACCGGTCCCTGGTCGAGGTGGGCCCGGTGGATCAACCGGCGGACTGCGCCCTGCTGCGCCGCATGGTCGAGGATCACGCGACGCGGACGGGCAGCGCCCGGGCGCAGCAACTGCTGGCCGACTGGGACGAGTCCCTGGCGCGCTTTGTGAAGGTCATTTCGACCGAGTATCGGAAGGTCTTGGAGGAACGGGAAGAACTGGGTTCCGCGGTGCGGTCCGAGGACCTCCCCGTCGTCACCGCGGCCCAGGGGTAGAACAATGGGCGATCCCAAAGGATTCATCGCGATCCGCCGCCAGGACCCCCGCTACCGTCCGGTCGCGATCCGCGTGACCGACTGGCTGGAACTGGTCGAGCCGCTGCACGCCGAGGTGATCCACAGCCAGGGCGCGCGATGCATGGACTGCGGCGTGCCGTTCTGCCAGAGCAGCTACGGGTGCCCGGTCCAGAACCTGATCCCCGACTTCAACGACCTGGCGTACCGGCGCCGCTGGCGCGAAGCGCTGAAATCGCTGCACGGGACGAACAACTTCCCCGAATTCACCGGCCGCCTGTGCCCGGCGCCGTGCGAAAGCGCGTGCGTGCTGGGGATCACGGACCTGCCGGTCACGATCAAGGCCATCGAAAAGGACATCGTGGACCGGGGCTGGGAAAAGGGGTGGATCCGCCCCGTCCTGCCCGTCGAAACCACGGGAAAGCGCGTGGCGATCGTGGGCTCGGGACCCGCGGGACTGGCCGCCGCCCAGCAGCTGCGACGGGCCGGGCACGCCGTGACGGTGTTCGAGAAGGCGGATCGGGCCGGCGGCTTGCTGCGATATGGCATCCCGGACTTCAAGATGGAAAAGCACGTGCTGGACCGCCGGCTGAACCAGTTGGTGGACGAGGGCGTGGAGTTCCGGTGCGGGGTCGAGGCCGGGCGGGACGTGGGCGTCGAGGAACTGAAGCAGTACGACGCGGTGCTGCTGGCCATGGGCGCGATGGTCCATCGGGACATCGATGCCCCGGGGCGCGACCTGCCGGGCGTCCACCCCGCGATGGAGTACCTGGAGCAGCAGAACCGCGTCGGCGCCGGGGACACGATCTCCGAGGGTTCCCGGATCGACGCCCAGGGCCTGAAGGTGCTGGTCATCGGCGGCGGCGACACGGGATCCGATTGCGCCGGGACCGCGATCCGCCAGGGCGCGGCGTCGGTGCACCAGGTCGAAATCCTGCCCCGGCCGCCGGACGAGCGGTCCCCCGAAACGCCCTGGCCGAAGTGGCCGAACGCCCTGCGGACCAGCCACTCCCACGAGGAAGGCTGCACCCGGGACTGGTCGGTCCAGGTGACGGCCTTCGAAGGCGAGCGGCGGGTCCAGACGGTCCACGCGTCGCGCCTGGCCTGGAAGTCCACGGGGAACGGACGTCGCAACCCGGCGGAAATCCCGGGCAGCGGGTTCACCATCGAAGCCGACCTGGTCCTGCTGGCCATGGGGTTCACGGGCCCCCGGGTCGGCGGACTGATCAAGGACCTGGGCACGCCCCTGGACAAACGCGGCGCGATCGCCACCGACCATTGCTACCGTACCGGCGTGCCGAAGGTATTCGCCGCCGGGGACGCCCACCGCGGCGCCTCGCTGGTGGTCTGGGCCATCCGGGAAGGCCGCGACGCCGCGAAATCGATCGACCACTTCCTGCGCCGGGGCGGTGCCTGGCCGGCGTGAAAAATGGTGTCTGTCCCCATTTTTCCCGGTTCTACTTCGCGGCGGATTCGACCATGGTGTAGTTCGGCAGGATGTCGATGGGCAGCGCGCGCAGTTCGGCCAGTTTGGCCCGGACCTCGCCGGGGACGATGCCGTAGTCGAACACGTCCTGGCCGGCCCGCTGGTAGTCGCCCGTGACCTCAATGGTCAGCAGTTCGGCCACCAGGTTCCGCAGGGCGTTCGGCAGCCGCTCGTAGTTCACCCAGAACTTCTTCGTGGCCGGCTCGTACCGGTAGGCGCCATTGGCCGCCAGGTAGTTGTAGACCATCAGTTTCGCCAGGCCGTGCGTGTCCATCGTCCCGTACCGGAACGACTCGAACAGCGAGGCCAGGTGCGTGATGGGGATGGTGTTCGCCAGCGTCGGCGCGAACACCTTCTGGTCCACCAGGTACAGGGCGTTCAGGATCGCCACGGCCTCGGACCGCGCCGCCTCGATCACGCCGTAGCGCTGGCGCAGCAGGATGCGCGGCGACACGTTGCCCCCGCCCGACAGCGCGATGGGCCTGGGCGAAAATCCGTGCGCCATCTGCCACATCAGCAGGATGTCCAGGTACGCCTCGTCGCTGACCTGCGCGGCCTGCTCGGGCACCAGGACTTCCGCCGCGACCGGCTCCAGCAGCTTGTGGAACCGGGCGTCGACCATGTTCTTCAGGATGACGTGCTTGGTGCCCTTGGCGACGACGACCCGCTCGTCGTTGGGCAGGACGAAGGCCCTCAACTGGAACCCGGCCCGGGCGTCGCCGGCCGCGAACACCTCGTCCGCGATCGTGATGGGCCCGGTCTTCACCAGTTCGACGCGGCTGCGCAGCTCGTCCGGCAGCGGCAGGTTCGCCAGCATGTCCCGGCTGTACTGGTGCAGCGATGCGTACTGGGCCGTCAGGTCCACGTCGGTCAGGGTGACGACGGACTGGAAGGTCGTCTTGTAGCCCATCAACCGGTCCTCGTAGAACTCGTAGGGGCCCACGGCGATGTCCACCGGGCAGTTCGCGTCCATCCACAGCAGGTCGCTCTTGTAGTAGTCGTCCAGCGCCAGCGCATCGGCGCGGGCCGCCAGGAACTTCGCCAGCGGCTTGCAGTCCGTCAGGCCGGCGGCTTCGCGGAGGGCCTTCGCGGCCGCGTCCAGGGACGTCCGGTACGCCCGCGAGTAGGGAATCGCCACCAGCCCCGCCCCCTGGCGCCGGATGACCGTGTACGGCGAGGTGAAGGCCTCCCGGTCCTGGGGATGCTCGACCAGCCACTGTTCCAGTTCGCGCCGCGAAAAATCCTGGGGATAGAGGTTCACGCCTTCGGGCCGGGGCAGGCGCCCGACCAGGGGCTCGTTGTCGGCGAACCGGTCCCAGGGGCCGTAGTTGATCCGCAGCAACGTCGCCGTGTCCTTCGATTCCGGGTCACCGGACTTGGACAGGTCCCCCACCAGGCGCGCGCCTTCCTCGGACACCTGGTCCCAGTAGACCTGGTCGATGGACTGGGACGCCTCGATCAGTTTCCGCAACAGTTTCTGTGTCTTCGGATCGGCCTTGCCGGGAGGCACCCCGATGTCGGCGGGCACATACCGCGCCAGGCGCTTCTTCACCTCCGGATGGGGCAGCCGCAGTTCGGCACCCGGCAGGAGCGCCGTGAAGGGGCCGCGCTCCTTGGCGGACGCCGGCGAGGGCAACGCCAGGCACCCCGTGACGAACAGGGCGAGGAACAGCCGGTTCACCCAGTTGCGGGCCATGACGTCCCCTCCATGCGATTGCACCCCCACGGTAGCACCCGGCGCGCGCGTGCGAAGGGCAAGGGTGCGAGGGGGCAGGCGGGACGCGGGCCGTACGGTCGGTCAGGTCGGGTCGGGCGGGTTTTCGATGCGCAACTGCGAGGCGGCCGCCCGGTCCACGAACCACAGCAGGTCCCCCGGCGCCGGCTGGACCAGGCGGGCCGGGGAGGCGGCGATGCCGTCCGGTCCCTGCAGCGCGTCGCGCAGGGCGACGGCCTTGTCCGCCCCGGTCACCAGGAACGCCACGCAGGCCGCGTGGTTCAGCACCGGCAGCGTCAGGGTCACCCGGTAGCCCCCCAGGTGCACCACGTAGGGCGCCGCGGCAAGGCGCTTCACGCCCTGGAGGGTCCCGCCGCCCGGGAACAGCGACGCCGTGTGCCCGTCCGCGCCCAGGCCCAGCAGGACCAGGTCGAAGCGGGGAATCCCGCCATCGGGAAGGCCGAAGGCCTCCGTCAGGCGCCGCTCGTACTCCCGGGCCGCCACGGTCGCGTGGGGTTCCTCGCCGCCGATGCGGAAGACGTGCGACGCCGGGACCGGGACGTGGCTCAGCAGGGTTTCGTAGGCCATCCGGTAGTTGCTGTCCGGATGGGTCGGCGGCACGTGGCGCTCGTCCCCGAAAAAGACCCGGGTCTGCCCCCAGGGGATCCGGCCCCGCTGCCCGGCAGACTGGGCCGCCAGCAGGGCATAGAGGCTGCGGGGCGTGGTGCCCCCGGCCAGCACCACGTCGAACCGATCATGGCGCGCCACCGCGTGTTCGGCCCGTTTCGCGAACTCCTCTGCGGCCGCGCGGGTCACGCCGTCGGGATCGTCGAAGATCCGCACCTCGCCACGCCCACCCATCGTGCCCTCCGGGCCGCGTCACTTCCTGGACGCCGGCTCGACGTGCCCTCCGAACTTCCGCCGCATCGCGGACAGGACCTTTTCGGCGAACGTGTGCTCCTTCCGGCTTCGGAACCGCGTGTACAGGGCGCAGGACAGGACCTCGGCCGGCACCGACTCCTCCAGGGCGGCCTGGATCGTCCAGCGCCCCTCCCCCGAGTCCTCGACGAACCCGGTGTACCCCGTCAGGGACGGGTCCTCGGCCAGGGCCGACGCCGCCAGGTCCAGCAGCCAGGAACTGACCACGCTTCCCCGGCGCCACAGTTCCGTGATTTCCGCGACATCCAGCCCGTACCGGTGCGCCTCGGGAAGGTCCGGCGACGAGGCGTTGCGCAGGATGTCCAGGCCCTCCGCATACGCCTGCATCAGGCCGTATTCGATCCCGTTGTGGATCATCTTGACGAAGTGGCCCGCACCGGCCGGACCGCAGTGCAGGTAACCGGCCTCCGACGTGCCCACCCGGTCGCCGCGCCCCGGGGTCCGTTCGACCGTGCCCTGCCCCGGGGCCAGGGTGCGCAGGATCGGCTCGACCACCAGGAACGCCGACCGCTCCCCGCCGATCATCAGGCAGTAGCCCCGTTCCAGCCCCCAGAGGCCCCCGCTGGTCCCGACGTCCAGATATCGAATCTGTCGCGCCGCCAGGTCCGCAGCCCGCCGCACGTCGTCCTTGTAGAACGAGTTGCCCCCGTCGATCAGGATGTCCCCCGGCGACAGCAGGTCCGCCAGCGCCTGGATCGTCTGCTCGGTGGGCGCGCCCGCCGGCACCATCACCCACACCACCCGCGGCGCATCCAGCCGCGCGACCAGGGCCTCCAGCGAACCGGCGCCATCGACCCCTTCGGCCGCCATGCGCGCCACGGCCTCGGGGTCCCGGTCATACACGACGCAGGTGTGGCCCCCCCCGGTCAGGCGCCGGACCATGTTGGCGCCCATCCGCCCCAGACCGACCATCCCCATTTGCATGCCGGACCCCATCGGAACCTCCTTGCAGGAACCTGCCACGGCGGAATTCGCCCACGCGATCGATGCGTTTCGCGAGTCCGGGGCTGGATGCAGCCTTGCACGGGGCCCGGCACCGGTCAAGGTCCGGCCCCCGATCTCCCCGTGGGTTCGAGCGGTCTTCCGACGACGGAGTGAAAACCCTGCGACAATGCCCATGATCCCTGGAGCAACCCGAGGCGCATGCCAACCTGGAGGGCCCGATGAGCGAGGCGTTGTCCACCCGCTTCCAGCAGCGGGGTTTCGAGTGCGCGGAGTCGCGGCCGGAGCCGTGCGGCATCGTGATCTTCGGTCCCCTGGGCGACCTGACGCGACGCAAGTTGCTGCCCTCCCTGTTCCACCTGCTGCGCCGGGGCCTGATGCCCGACGACTGGTTCATCCTGGGCTGCCTGACCCGGGGCGAACCGCTGACCGACGAGGCCTTCCGGGAGCAGGTGCGCCTGACCCTGGCCGCCGACGCGGCACGTGCCCCCGCGGGACTGCTGGACGACTTCGTGCGGCGCTGCTTCTTCCAGGGGGGCGGCGCGGCCGATCCGGCGTTCTACCGGTCACTGGGCGCGCGCCTGGATGCGCTGGGCGGCCCGTCGGGCATGGGCGCCCGCCGCCTGTTCTACCTGGCGGTGCCTCCCACGCTGTACGAACCCATCGTGACGGGCCTGGGGAAGGCGGGGCTGGGCCGGCTGCCGAAGGGGCATCCGGGGTGGAACCGCGTCATCATCGAAAAGCCGTTCGGCCGGGATTTGGCCAGCGCGAAGGCCCTGTCCCAGGCCGTCGGCGACGCGCTGGACGAGGAGCAGGTCTACCGGATCGACCACTACCTGGGGAAGGAAACCGTCCAGAACATCCTGGTCCTGCGGTTCGCGAACACCATCTTCGAGCCCCTGTGGAACCGGCGCTACATCGACCACGTGCAGATCACCGTGGCCGAGGCCCTGGGCGTGGAACACCGCGGCGGTTATTACGAGGAGGCCGGGTGCCTGCGGGACATGTTCCAGAACCACATGGTCCAGATGCTGACGCTGGTGGCCATGGAGCCGCCGGCCCGCTTCGAGGCGGGGCAGTACCGGGACGAAAAGATCAAGCTGCTGCGGTCGATCCGCCCGTTCCCCGACGACCCGACCGCGCTGGGGGGCCACGTCGTCCGGGGGCAGTACACCGCCGGGACGGCCGGGGGCGTCGAGGTCCCGGGCTATCGCGCCGAGCCGCGCGTGTCGGCGGATTCGTCGGTCGAAACCTACGCGGCGATGCGGGTGTCCATCGACAACTGGCGCTGGAAGGGCGTGCCGTTCTACCTGCGGTCCGGCAAGCGCCTGCCGCGGCGCATCAGCGAGATCGCCATCACGTTCCGAGACGTCCCGCACTCGATGTTCAGCACGTTCAACGACGGCGCCATGCCGCCCAACGTGCTGGTCCTGAACGTCCAGCCCGAGGAGGGCATCAGCCTGACCGTGGAGGCCAAGCAGCCGGGCCCGAAGACCTGCATGGGATCCCTGACGATGCGGCTGGACTACCGGTCGGTGTTCGGCGTCGAGGTGCCCGAGGCCTACGAGCGCCTGCTGCTGGACTGCATGAACGGCGACCAGACCCTGTTCGTGCGCACGGACGCCCTGGAGGCGGCCTGGGAGTTGCTGACGCCCGTCCTGGCCGCGTGGGAGGACACCGGGAACGGCCCGTCCCGGGCGCCGCTGCGGCAGTACCCGGCGGGTTCGTGGGGGCCGGCCGAGGCGGACGACCTGCTGCGGGACGACGGACGGTGCTGGCGGACCCCGTAAGGGCGCGCCCTACCAGGCCAGGGTGGCAACGGCGCCCGAGCCGCCTTGCAGCAGCAACGGATCGACCCGCAGGGTCCGGGCCGCCCCGGCGGGCTTCCATCGGTGCAGGAAGGGCACCGCGACGCCGACCGCCACGCCCACCGCCCCGCCCACGATCACGTCCGTCGGGTAGTGCCTGCCCGCGGCCACGCGCAGGACCGCCACCGTGGGGATCACCAGGCCCGCCGCCACGATCGAGGCCCAGGCCAGGGGCCCGCCCGGCTCGTCCAGCCACTGGACCACCGCGAAGGACGTCAGCACCGCGGCCACCGACGCCGTGTGCCCGGACCAGAAGGACAGGTTCGCGTTGGGCTCGTCACGCGAGGAGGCCGGCGCCGCGGGGTTGTAGAACTGGGGACGGGCCCGGCGCACCGAGTACTTCACCAACTGGGTCAGGCCCGAGGCCACCAGCAGGGACTCGGCCATCACCACCCCCTGGATCACCCACTTGCGCGCCGTGTGCCGGTGGACCAGCGCCTCGATGCCCGAGGCCGCGAACACGCCGCCGACGCCGGCCCACAGCAGGACGTCGCTGGCGGTCCCGGCCGCCGGCGACCACTGGCGCGTCGCGATCCGGTCGAAGGGGTTCACGGCGGACCGATCCCGGAGGTGCGGCGCCCGCCAGGCGATGGAATCGTCGAGGGTGGTCGGGAACTGCAGGGCCAGCAGCGACAGCGCCATCACGGTGGCGTCGCCCGCGATGTCCAGGCGCAGCGAGGAATCGGGGGCGTCCACGGTTTGCGCCACGGCCGCGGACGGGTCTGCCAGCACCAGCAGCAGGCACGCCGGCAGCAGGGCACAGGCAGCGGACGCGGGTGGTCGCCGCAGCGCAGGGACGAACCTTCGGCTGGCAGCCCGCCCCGGAACCCGCATCCCGGCCCCCCCGTGGTGTTCGCCAAGGGTACACCGGGTGGCGGGACCGGAGCGACTTCCGGTGCAATCCCGGTGGATTTCAACAGGAGGCAGGACCATGAATCGACGGCGTGCGGGACTTCTTTCCCCCGGGCTGGTGGCGGCGCGCTGAGCAGCCGGGGCGGCGGGGGCGGGAGGTCCGGCGCGGGACGATGTCACGGGGGCAGGTTCGGGTCGCCCGGGCAGCGCTCGAAGGTTGTCGGGAAGTCCGGGACGGTGCCGTCCGCGTTCACGATCACGCAGGCGATGGGCAGCGTGCGGGTCAAGCCGTCGCAGCCGTCCTCCACCAGGGTGGTCCCGTCCGCAGCGTAGACCTGCAGGCAGTCCATGGGCTGGCACGCCCTGTTCCCGAAGCCGATCGACGAGTGGTACGCCTTGTAGAATTTGCCGTCCAGCGGGAAGGTCACCGAGTCGTTGTGGTGGTTGGTGCCCCAATCGTAGGTCGCGTCCGCCACCGGGGCAACCACGTCGTCGAACGACGTCCAGAACCCGTCAGTTCGATATTGGGGGCCCTTGTAGTCCAGCCACGAGACCGGCGTCGCCTGGATATAGAAGCACCCCTCCTTGACGCCGCCTTTGAACGTGCAGACGTGATCGGTCTGTGGCATTTCCTGGGTGGAGGGCGGGTCCGCCGGATTCATCGAGAACGGAATCGTCAACGTCTGCGGCACCCGGATCATGAACCCGCAGGGGCCGGGCACGGGCGGCACGTCGGTCAAGGCGTCGGCAGGGACGTCGACGGGCAGGTCCGCGGGAACGTCGGTCGGGACATCGGCCGGCACGTCGGTGTCCACGTCCTCGCGACCCGGGTCCGTGCCCGGATCGGTCGCCGTGTCGGTACCCGGATCCGACGGCACGTCCGGCGTCACCACGTCCGCGTCGTTGGCACCGCTGGACGAATCGCACGCCGTCGCCGCCACCACCGCGATCATCAGGATCCACGCCCATCCACGCATTGCACGCCTCCCGTCCAAGCCCCTGTCCGCACCCGCATCGTTCGGGGGGATTGTACCGCTTCCTGGCCGGGCCGGAAGGGATGCGGCGCCCGGATTGCCGTATGATGCCCCCGGCACGAGGGTCATCCACCTGACGAGGAACACAGCATGGGGCACGCACGCCGGAACACCCTCCTCTGGGTCCTGCTGGGGCTGGTCGCCACCCACGCGGCCTGCGGGGGGGAAACTGCGGCACCGCCCGCCCCTTGCGGCCGCCTGTCCGTGGCGGTCACCGACGGATCCGGCAACGCGCCGGCCCTGTTCCAGGTCCTGGCCGACCCGGGCGGCGACGGATGGCGGTCCGTGGACTGCTCGCCAGGAGGACTGCGGCCCGACGGCGCCACGTGCGTTGGCGGCGTCGCGACATTCGCGCTGGCCCGCGCCGTCACCCTCGGCCTGACGGTCAAGGCGCCCGGGTACCGGACGGTCCGCACCACGGCCACGCCCGCCTGGAACAACGTATCCGATGCGGCCGCACCCGCGGGATGCGATGGGCGGGTCAGCGCCGCGATCCTCGATGTGGCGATGGTCGCCCTGCCGGCCCCGGTGGTCACGGACGACTACCGGACCGCCTTCGCGGCCGACGGGGGCCTGGACGCCTTCGTCAGCCAGGCCTACGCGGCGGCCGATGACCTGGGCCCGGCCTACGTGGTGAAGTTCTTCCTGGACGGCCTGGACGGCGACATCACGATGTACTTCCAGGAAATGCACCCCGCCCTGCTGCACTACACCTTCGTGCACCAGGTCCTCAAGCGCTCCCTGACCGAGGACGAGTTCCTCCGCCTGACCTACCATGGCGCCGACCGCAAGCAGATGGCGGGCAGCCTGATCTGGCGGCCCGCGCTGCGCACCTCGATCGACGGCGCCGACACGACCGGCGTGCTGACCATCGAGTACTTCCCGAACGACGACCTGACGCCGGCCCTGGCCACCGCC
>CAINDP010000029.1 GCA_903847405.1 uncultured Myxococcales bacterium
AACGTGCGCCTGCGCAACCGCCTGGCCCAGGGCAGGGAGGGCGGCTGGACCACGCACCTGCCGTCGGGCCAGGTGCTGCCGATCTTCGACGCGGCGACGCGCTACAAGGCCGACGGCATCCCGACCGTCGTCATCGGCGGCCGCGACTACGGCATGGGCTCGTCCCGGGACTGGGCGGCCAAGGGCACCTACCTGCTGGGCGTGCGGGCCGTGATCGCCCAGTCCTTCGAGCGCATCCACCGCAGCAACCTCGTCGGCATGGGGGTCCTGCCCCTGCAGTTCCACGACGGCGAATCGGCGGAGACGCTGGGCCTGACGGGCCGGGAAACCTTCGCCATCGCGATCGACGATGCCCTGCGCCCCGGACAGGACCTCGTGGTCGAAACGCGGAACGACGCCGGAAACGTGCGGCGTTTCACGGTAAAGTGCCGAATCGACAGCGGGATCGAGGTGGACTACTTCCGTCAGGGCGGGATCCTCCAGGCGGTCCTGCGCAACTTCCTGGCCGGCGCCTGATTCCAGCCCCTCCAGAATACCCCCCCAAAAGCCACGTTTTCGCCGATTGAATCCGCAGGGGCAAAATGAGTTTGACAGCCCGCAAAGGCGCGATGACACTTGTCCTCGCGGTTGCGTGACCCATGCCGGTGCACGTGTTCGCGACGTTCCGACGGAGGGTAGGATGCAGTGGCTTGTGGACCTTCTGGAGGCTCGCCGGGACGACCTCGTTCGACGAATCTACGACGCCGCCGATGCCGGTCGGTACACCCGCTACACCGCGCCGGCCCTGGGGGCCTGGAACGACAGCGTGAAGGGCCTGTTCGGGGCGTTCCAGGCGGCCTGTGACAACGGAATCGTGCCGTGTGCCTGGGGTCCCGACGATTCCGTCAATCCCGACGACCCGGTGTCGGGCTTCGGCATCCGGGAGGCGCGGCGCCACCGAGTGCGGGGCGTCGGATTCCCCCTGTTCCTGGGCATGTTCAAGCTGTACCGCCGCGGGTGGCACGAGGTCGTGGCCGAGGCGCCCGTGCAGCCCGAGGCCGCCCTTGCCGCCCACCGGTTCATCGACTGCTTCTACGACGTGGTGGAACTGGGGATCTGCGCCGACTGGGCGCAGGCGTCGTTTCCCGGCGTCGATCAGGACATCCAGGAAGCGAACCGGTCGCTGATCCGGCAGGTCGCCCAATGGCGGACCGTGTTCGACAGCCTGGGCGAACCCGTGTTCCTGCTGGACCCGGAAGGGCGCCTGCAGTCGATCAACCGCGCTGCATACCAGCGTTTCCTGGGCGTCGGGCCGGGGGGGCTGGATCGCTTCGGCCTGGTCCTCGCCGAGGCCGTTCCCGCGGTGGGCGCGCCGGTGAACGACCTGACCGCAACCGTCAAGGGCAGGGTCCAGGGCCGCTACACCCTGGACACGATCGACGGCCCCCGGGACTTCGACGTCCAGTTGAGCCCGGTCCAGTCGCTGGGCCGGGTTCCGGCGGGAACCCTCGTGGTGCTGCGGGATGAAACGGATCGGGCACGCACCGAGCGGGAGTCCGAGGATTCGCAGCGCGTGACGGCCGAGGCGCTGCGCCAGACCGAGGAACAACTGGAGTACCAGGCGCTGCACGACGCCTTGACCGGCCTGCCGAACCGCGTCCTGTTCCTGGACCGCATGAACCAGTGCATCACGGTGGCACGGCGTCGCGCGTGGTTCCATTACGCGGTCCTGTTCCTGGATCTGGACCGCTTCAAGATCGTCAACGACAGCCTGGGGCACACCGCGGGCGACCAACTGCTGCACTGCGTGGCCCAGCGCATCGCCGAGTGCCTTCGTCCGGGCGACACCGTGGCCCGCGTCGGCGGGGACGAGTTCGCGGTCCTTCTGAGCGACCTCCACGACGTCGGCGACGCGAACCACGTGGCCGATCGCATCCTGGCCCACATGGCGCGGCCGGTGATGCTGGGCGACCAGGAGTTCCTGCCCAACGTCAGCATCGGCATCGCCCACAGCGGCGCCGGCTACGAAAAGGCGGACGACGTCCTGCGGGATGCGGACACCGCGATGTACCGCGCGAAGTCCCTGGGCCGCGGCCGCACGGTCGTGTTCGCCAGCCAGATGCACAGCGAGGTGGCCCAGCGCCTGAGCGTGGAAGCCGAACTGCGGCGCGCCGTCGAACAGAAAGAGTTCGTGGTGTTCTACCAGCCGATCGTGTCGATCCCGGGGGGCGTCCTGACGGGATTCGAGGCCCTGGTCCGCTGGAACGACCCCACCCGCGGCATCCGCAGCCCCATGGACTTCATCCACGTGGCCGAGGAAACCGGGCTGATCGTCCCGATGGGCGAGTACGTCCTGAACGAGGCCTGCCGCCAGGCCGCCGAATGGGCGTCGTGGCTGCCCGAGGAGCGCCGTCCCACCATCAGCGTGAACTTTTCCGTGCGCCAGTTCGCGTCGGGGGTCGCCCTGGGCGAGGTCCAGGCGGCCCTGGCCAGCACGGGCCTGGACGCGCGATACCTGAAGGTCGAGATCACCGAAAGCATCCTGATGGAGGACTCGAAGGAGGTTCACGAGCAGTTGAACGCCCTGGCCGAACTGGGCGTGCAACTGCAGATGGACGACTTCGGGACCGGGTACTCGTCCCTGGCCTACCTGCACCGGTTCCCGATCGACGTCATCAAGGTGGATCGTTCGTTCGTGTCGCAGGTGCACGCTGTGGCCCGCGGCGAGGTCGTGCGGACCATCGTGCTGCTGGCCCGCAGCCTGGAAATGGGCACGATCGCCGAGGGCGTCGAAACCGTCGAGCAGTTGGGGCGACTCTGCGGCCTGCAGTGCGACTATGCCCAGGGCTACCTGTTCTCGCGCCCCGTGGACGGCGTTGCCGCGACCAAGCTGCTGCGGGACGGCGTGGGCTGGGGCGACCTGATGACGGCGACGTGACGAGGGTGCGGCGTCCTCAGGCGCGGTGCGACGGGGTGAACTGGTAGTTCGGGTAGTCGGCCCGGGCCTGGTCCAGCAGCACCTCGAAGCGGGTGGGGTCGGTGATCCGGAACACCGTCACGCCCGATCCCCGGTAGGTCGGATCGTCGAACCCGTGCAGCATCCGGGGCATCGCCGACAGGCCGTTCGCCAGCCGCGTCGTGAACGTCACGCCCGGAACCGTGACCGTTTGCACCAGCGCCTCGAAGGCCTCCGCGATCGCCAGCAGCGCCTCGTCATCCCGGGCATAGATGGCCAGCACGCGCCCCTTTTCGGTCCGGTCGTACTGCCCGCCCAGCTTGCCGTAGAACGTGTGGTCCGGGTGCTTCGACGTGTCGGCGTACCGCTTCGCGTAGGCCTCCAGCAGGCGGACCAGTCCGAACAGTTGCGAGGACGGGCTGTCGGCGATCGCGGTCACGACCAGCTTGTTGTGCTGCGCCACGACGTCGGCCGACAGGTGGTAGCCGTTGTTCTTCGCCAGTTCCTCCAGTTGGTCGATGTCGAACAGGACGCCCTGCGGGTCCGTGCCCGGGGGACAGAAGGTGACGTACGTCCACCCCTTCCCGGTATCCGGAAGGTCCCAGGGGGACTCGACCTTCGCCTCGATTGCCTGGTTCACGCCGTGGTGGGCTTCGTTCCAGTTCAGGATCAACTGTCGCTTCATTGTTCCTCCGCATGGGGCGGCCCCGGCTGGCCGCTCATTCAAGACAACTAGGGCGCGAAATGTTCCGCGTCAACCTTCCGGCGATTTCCATCGCGGACAGTCAACCGACACATTGGCCCCCAGCGCACCGGTCGTTCCGTACTTTTCGACTTGAACAGCCACCCACAATAGACGTAAAAAGCCACGCTTGCCCTTGCGCCGTGCCTGCGCCGGGGTTCCAGGCCAAGGAGGGGTCGATCATGAACCGCAGACATTTCGCGATCCGGATGGTGCTTGCCATGGTTCTCGCCGTCGGCCTGGGATGCTCGGGAGGTTCGACGCCCAGTGTCAACGACGTCCTGCTGGACGCTCCGCCGCAGGACCTGTCGCTGGACGACATTCCTGCCGACGCGGCCCCCGACGCCGCGCTGCCCGACATCGGACCCGGCCGGGACGTGCCGACGGACGTGGCCGCGGAACTTCCGTCCGACCTCCTGGACCCCGACGGTTCCGTCGACATCGCGCCGGACCTGCCGGCCGCCGACGTCGTCGCCGAACTGCCGCCCGATGCGGCCCCGGACGTCCCCCCGGACGTTCCCGCGCGCTGTTCCGTGGACGGTGACTGCGATTTCGGCTTCCGGTGCGACACCGAAACGACGTCCGGTTACGGATGCGTCGCCGCCGGCGAGTGCGGCGATGACGTGCCGTGCGCCGAGGACCACGACTGCGTGGACGGCGCCCAGTGGAAGGTCTGCCAGATCCAGCCCGACACCTGCGCCGTGAACGACGACTGCCCCTTCGGCGACGGTTGCGCCGCCCGCCCGTCCGGCAAGAAGGTCTGCATCAAGATGGGCACGTGCACGCTGGACACCGACTGCCCGGTGGACTTCGCCTGCGTGACGGTCCAGCACTGGCAGGAGTGCCGCATCCAGGCCGACCAGTGCGCCGACGACACCGGGTGCCCGTCCACCCACACCTGCGTGACGAACCCCTCGGGCCGCAAGGTGTGCGTGCCCCACGACAAGTGCCAGCGCGACACCGACTGCCCGAGGTACAACGAGTGCCGGTCCGACGGCGTGCGCCTGGCGTGCTTCCCGCGGGCCGACGAGTGCCAGGTGGACGCCGACTGCGGCGACGACTTCTACTGCGCGACCAACGGCGTGTACAAGATCTGCGTGCGCCGAGCCGACCAGTGCGCCGTGGACACCGACTGCCCCTACGGTTCCGCCTGCGACGTGACCGCCTCGGGCCGCCGCGTCTGCCGCGTCGCCAGCCAGTGCGCCGTGGACGCCGACTGCGGCGTCGCGATGGTCTGCGTGGACGCCGGCCACTGGAAAGTCTGCCAGCCCAAGGGCGACGACTGCCAGGTGGACACCGACTGCGCCTTCCTGTACCGCTGCGACGCCGTCGCGAACCCCAACGCCTGCGTGTACGCGTCCAAGTGCCGCGTGAACAGCGACTGCGCGTTCTACCAGTCCTGCCAGCAGGTCGGGAACTGGAAGGAGTGCAAGTTCGGCACGGACAACTGCAGCAAGGACGCCGACTGCTCGCCCGACATGTTCTGCAGCGGCATCGTCGGGTCCTGGGGCACCTGCAAGACCCGGGACACCTGCACGACGTCCGCGGACTGCCCGGCCGAAAACGAATGCTACTTCAACGGGTTGAACAACGTCTGCCGCCCGCTGCCCGACGCCTGCGCCACGGACGCCGACTGCCCGATGGACTTCACCTGCAAGGCCCTGACGGTCCGCAAGACCTGCATCCTGATGTCCGACGAGTGCGCGATCGACTACGACTGCGTCTACGGCAAGGGCTGCCAGGTGCACCCCTCGGGCCGCAAGGTTTGCGACAACGCGAACGAGTGCCTGGTCAACGCCGACTGCACCGACGGCAAACTGTGTGCACCCGGCCTGCAGTGGAACGTGTGCGAGGTGCCCAAGGACCAGTGCGCCGTGAACGCCGACTGCAACTTCAACTACCGCTGCAACACGTCGGTCCAGCCCACGGCGTGCGTGTGGGCCTCGACCTGCAACGACGACCCGGACTGCGGCTTCGGGCGCATCTGCCGCCAGACGGACAACTGGAAGGCGTGCAAGATCGGCCTGGACGTGTGCGCCAAGGACGCCGACTGCCCCGCGGACATGACCTGCGACGGCGTGGTCCTGGGCGTCGGATCCTGCAAGAGCCGCAACGAATGCGGCACCGATTCCGACTGCGGCGCGGGCAAGGTCTGCGAGTCCAACGGCCTGTACCTGGTGTGCGTCGAGGACAACAACTGCCAGCGCCACGCGGACTGCGGCTTCGGCAACCGGTGCGTGCCCGCCCAGCCCCACAACCGCTGCGAGGCGGCCAACGAGTGCAACCTGGACAGCGAGTGCGGCCTGGGCCAGCGCTGCCTGGACGGGGCCTACTGGCGCGAGTGCCAGACCGTCGAAACGCCCTGCACCCAGCACAGCGACTGCCTGTTCGGGTACATGTGCAACAGCGCGGAAACGCCGAAGATGTGCCGCTACGCCAGCACCTGCCGGTCCGACACCGACTGCGGCGCGAACAGCACCTGCGTGACCGTGGACAACTGGAAGGAGTGCAAGTTCGACTGGAACCCGGGCTTCTGCAGCAGCGACGCGGACTGCGCGACCACCGAGTACTGCGACAAGGGCGCCCTGGGCTTCGGCACCTGCAAGTCCCGCAACCAGTGCGAAACCGACAGCGAGTGCCCGACGGACTTCGGCTGCGAGTTCAACGGCCTGTACAACGAGTGCAAGGACCTGCATACCTGCGCGGTCGCCACCGACTGCCCGCGCGGCTACACCTGCGCACCCGGCAACCCGCGCGCCGAGTGCGTGTACGCCAACGAGTGCGCCAACGACTCCGAGTGCACGGCCACGCAGCAGTGCGTGTTCAACGGCAACTGGACGCGGTGCCAGTTGTCCGTCAGCGGCATCTGCACCCAGGACTCCAACTGCGACGCGGACGAGTACTGCGACCTGGCGCTGGGCCCGATCGGCACCTGCCGCTCGCGCAACCAGTGCTTCGTGGACCCGGACTGCGGCGAGGGCCTGGTGTGCAAGTCCAACGGCACCTGGAACGAGTGCGTGCCCGCGACCACCCAGAACTGCTGGTTCGACTTCCAGTGCCCCACCGACTGGACGTGCAACAACGGACAGTGCAAGCCGTCCTACGCCGGCACGTGCTCCGAGGTCGAGGGCCAGTGGACCGTGTGGCTGTCCACGTGCCTCCTGGTGCCCATGGGGACCGTGTACGAGTTCATCCCCGAGACCGGCTGCGACGGCAAGATCAAGCTGGTCAGCAGCGGCGCCAGCAACGGCACCTTCGCCCAGTCCTCGGCGGGCAACTACGACGTCACGCTGAGCCTGGTCTACAACTGCACCGCCAGCATCACCCTGGGCAGCATCATGACGATGGACTGTCCCCTGGGCTGCACGGGGATCCAGATGTCGCGGAAGTAGCAGGGGAGGGGGCGCGCGAAACGTTCGCCCCTTTCGTCCGATCTCCTCCCGGTAGCCATCCCGGGAGGCCTCGATGAAGCCCTTTCCCTCGCCTGCGCCGGCCGTTTCGGCCGGGACATCCTTTCCCGTTCGTGCGACCCCCAACCCCAGTGACGCCGGTCCCCGGTCCCCGAAACTGCTGGACCGTTTGACGGCCGCGTTGAAGGCCAGACACTACAGTCCGCGAACCGGCGTCACCTATCGCCACTGGGTGAAGCGATTCCTGGCCTTCCATCACATGAGGCACCCCGGGGAGATGGGTGCCACCGAGGTCAACGCGTTCCTGACCGATCTGGCGGTTCACGAGCGCGTCAGCACCTCGACCCAGAACCAGGCGCTGAGCGCCCTGTTGTTCCTGTACCGGAGGGTGCTGGGCGTCGATCTGGGCGATCTGGGCGAGGTCATCCGGGCCCGGAAGCCGCTGCGCCTGCCCGTCGTGATGACTCGCGAGGAGGTCCGGCAGATCCTGGGGCACCTGGGAGGCGATCGCTGGTTGATGGCGTCCCTCCTGTACGGAGCCGGGCTGCGCCTTGCGGAATGCCTGACGTTGCGGGTCCAGGACATCGACTTTGCGGCCAGCACGATTCTTGTTCGTGACGGGAAGGGACGGCGCGACCGGTACGTGATGCTGCCCCGGGTTCTGCAGAAACCGTTGCTGATCCACCTGGAGAAGGTTCGCCTGATCCATCAGAAGGACCTTGCAGACGGCTGGGGCCGCGTGGTCATGCCTGACGCGCTGTACCGGAAGTTTCCTGGTTCACCCAGCGACTGGCGATGGCAATGGGTGTTCCCCCAGGAACGTCGTTGGGAGAACCTCGGCACTGGCGAGCAGGGACGGCACCATGTGGACCCCACGATCCTCCAGAAGGCCGTTCACGATGCCGTCCTGGCCTCCGGCATGGCCAAGCGCGTGTCCTGCCACACGTTCCGGCATTCGTTCGCGACGCATCTGCTGGAGGCGAACCACGACATTCGCACGGTGCAGGAACTGCTGGGCCATCGCTCGGTCCGCACGACGCAGATCTACACGCATGTACTGAACCGGGGGCCGTCGGGTGTCGCGAGTCCGGCGGACCTGCTGTAGCCGGAGGGCGTTTCCGTTGATGGCGATGCTGTCGAGCAGGCGCTGTCGAGACCAGGGTCGCTCACCTCTGGAAGTGGCCTTTTTAGGGTCGATCCGTCTTCCTACGGATCTTCGGGATTGTTCCGTAGGGCTTTCGTGAAGGAATCAGGTGCCTTGCGCTCTCATCACGTCTTGAAAGATCGGATCAAACACCTCCGGCGGATGGGTCGCGGTGCGTATTCCTGGGTCCGTATAAAGGTAGTTGGCCGGACCCGAGAAGACGCGTGCGCCTTGCCGATGGCCGTGCTACGAGCGCCTCCTTGGTAACGCTTGACGTTAATCACGCCATCCGTGAGCATCCTTCCATGATTCGGAACTTCCGAGATACGGAGACCGAGCGGTTGTTCCATCGTGAGCGGCCACAGAAGTTGCCGCCGGACATCCCTCGGACCGCCCTCCGGAAGTTGGTTCAGTTGAAC
>CAINDP010000030.1 GCA_903847405.1 uncultured Myxococcales bacterium
CGGCACCGTCCGCACCCGCAACGCATACGCGATGGGCGCCAGCGGCGCGGGCAGGTCGTGGGCCCAGCGCAGGCCATGGTAGTTCGGGTCCGGCAGGTTCATCAGGGGGTTGCCCGAGGCCTTCCAGTCGAACCGCCCCGAGTCCACGATGATCCCGCCGATGCCGGTCCCGTGCCCGCCGATCCACTTCGTCAGCGAGTTCACCACGATGTCGGCGCCGTGCTCGATGGCGCGCAGCAGGTACGGCGTGGTGAAGGTGGCATCGACGATCAGCGGGATGTTGTGCGCGTGGGCCACGGCCGCGATCGCCTGGATGTCGGTCACGTCCAGCACCGGGTTCCCGATCGTTTCGACGAAGAAGGCGCGGGTGTTCGGCGTGATCAGGCGTTCGAAGGACGCGGGGTCCCGGTGGTCGGCGAACCGCACGGTGATGCCCATCTGGGGCAGCAGCGAGTCGAACATCGTGTACGTGCCGCCGTACAGGTTCGAGGCGCTGACGATTTCGTCCCCTGCCTGGGCCAGCGCCAGGATGGCGTAGTGGATGGCCGAGGTACCCGAAGCGACGGCCACGGCCGCCTCGCCCCCTTCCAGGGCCGCGACCCGCTGCTCCAGCACGTCGGTGGTCGGGTTGCCCAGGCGCGTGTAGATGTTCCCCAGTTCCTTCAGCGCGAACAGGTTCGACGCGTGCTCGGTGCTCTTGAACACGAAGGAACTGGTGCGGTGGATCGGCACCGCCCGGGACAGCGTAGCGGGATCCGGCACCTGGCCGGCGTGCAGGGCAAGGGTTTCGAACCGGTACTTGGGCATGACGTCCTCCTGAAAATCACAAGGCTTCTGCCTTGGCACTGGAATGAATGGCTTCGATTCGAACTTCCGCAAGGTCCGCCTCGGTGATTCCGAACCGGGTCCCCAGGAGCGTTTCGACCTCCTCGACCAGCGCGATGGCGTCGATCCTGTACTCCCGCGCCAGGTAGCGCCTGCTGGCCCCGTGGGCGAACGTGTCCTGCAGGCCCAGTTTCACCAACCGCTGCCGCAGGCCCAGTTCGACCAGTTGCTCGGCCACGATCGTGCCCAGGCCCCCGATGACCGTGTGGTTTTCCATCGTGATGATCCCGTGCTTCGCCGCGCCCACCACGTCCGCCACCTTCGCCAGCGTGAACGGCTTCAGCGTGGACACGTGCACGTGGCCGACGGAAACGCCCTTCGCCCGCAGGGCCGCCGTGGCCCGCAGCGCTTCCTCGGTGCAGATGCTGGACGACAGGACCACGACGTCGGTCCCGGTGGCCAGGACGCGCGGCGTGTCCAACCGCATGGGCTCGGTCGCCGGGAACAGGCGCGGGATTTCGCCGCGCAGCATCCGGACGTACACCGGTCCGTCGATGGACACCGCCAGGTCCAGCACGCTTTCGACCTCGGTCACGTCGCCCACGTCCAGGACCGTCATGTTGGGCAGCGCCCGCATCACGGCCACGTCCTCGATGGCCTGGTGGGTAGCGCCGCCGGGCGTCATGATGCCGGGCAGGAACCCGAACATCTTGACCGGCAGGTTCGGGTACGCGATGGACATGGCGATCTGGTCCAGCGCCCGGCGATAGATGAACACGCCGAAGGTGTGGACGAAGGGGATGAATCCTTCGCGCGCCAGGCCCCCGGCGATGCTCATCATGTTCTGCTCGGACACGCCGCACGTGATGAAGCGGTCCCGGTAGGTATCGCGGAAGTAGCCGGTTTCGCACGACTCGGACAGGTCGGCCGTCAGCACCACGACCTCGGGCCGGTACTCCCCGAACTTCTTCAGGTTCCGGGCATGGACCTGCGAATGGATTTCCATGGTCACCCCACCGCCTGGCCGAGGGTGGCGAGGATGGCCTCGTAGCGCCCCCGCTCGACCTCGTTCTTGATCCGCACGTAGTGCAGCTTCCCGCCCAGGTTCCGCAGTTCGGGGACCTCCCGGCAGGGATCCGTTTCGCACAGCACCACCAGGGGCTTGCCGGCGTGGGGCGTCAGGGCCGCGTCGTGCAGCGCCGCCAGGTCATGGCCGTCCACCGACACGACCTCGGCGCCGAACGACGCCAGTTTGTCGGCCAGCGGCGCCAGGCCCATCACCGACGACATGGCGCCGTCGCACTGCTGGCGGTTGACGTCCACGTAGACGCCGATGCCGTCCATCCCGTAATGGCTCATGAACTGGAAGGCCTCCCAGACCATGCCGATCTGGAACTCCCCGTCCGACATCAGCAGCCAGGTCTTCCCCGGTTCCTGTTTCAGGCGACGGCCGAAGGCCATGCCGATGCCCTGGCTGAGCCCCTGGCCCAGCGAGCCCGTCATCACTTCCATGCCCGGGGAGTGCTCGGCGCCGATCATTTCGACCGAGGATCCGTCCCGGTTGAATTCCGCCAGGCCGTCCGGGTCCATGCGACCCGTTTCGATCAGCGCCGCATACAGGATCAGCGAGTAGTGGGTGGGGGACAGGATGAACCGGTCCGACACGCGCTGGTGGGGCCCGTTGAACTCGTTGCCCAATCGGTAGTTCGTGTTCCCTGCGGACGGAACCCCTGCGAAGGGGCGGGGCGTCAGCGGTTTCGGGACCGGGGCCAGGTTCATCACCCCGCCGTACAGGGTGGCGAGGATCTCGGCCGACGAGCACGCCTGGCTGAGGTACCCGCCGCTGTTCTTCAGGGTGTGTTCCAGGACCCGCACCCGGATTCCCCGGGCGACGATGCGGTTCCGTTCGAGCAGCGCGGCTGAGGGCACGGGCACCTCCAGGTTGGATCGTCCCGAGTCGGCTTCGGCTCCGGCGCGCTCGGGAAGAACGGCACCACGGCCGAAGGTTTTCGCAGAATACCGCACCAGCGTCCAGCGGATCGAGGTGGCGGCCCGATGCAGCCTGCCCGCAGGCGCGTCCTTCCGACCGAAGGCGAGGGCCGTTCTCTCCGCCCCCCCGCCGACCCGGTGGTAGACTGCCCTCCAGCCGCAACCGGAGTTTCGGATGCCTCGCCTGTGGATCCTGCTGCCCCTGACGTGCCTGGCCCTGGCCTGCCAACGCCCCGCGCCCGACTCCGGGACCGTCCCGCCCCAGGCCCTGGTCACGGACGTCGTCGTCGCGCCCCTGGCAGCGCCGGTCCCCGGCGAAACGAAGCCTTCCCCGGCGGCCAACCCGGCGCCGATCGCCATTCCCACGACGCCCCCCAACGCCGTCGAACCCCGACCGACCCCGCCGATCCAGGCGAAGGTCCCCGGATCGGCCCCGGTGCAGACGCCGCCGCCTGCCGTCGGGGTGCCCACGACGCCCGCGGCGCCCGCCACGCCCGCCACCCCTCCCGCCACGGCCAAGCCCGCGCCCGCTGTCCCGGGGCCGGCATCGGTCGTCCTGAAGTCGCCCCAGGGGGACGTGACGCTGACCCACCGCGCCCATGCCGACCGCATGGGGTGCGCCCCCTGCCATGGCGAGGGCACGCCGGGCGCGCTGCCCCTGGGCAAGGAAAAGGCCCACCCGCTGTGCAAGGGATGCCACCAGGCAAAGGCTGCCGGACCGGTCAAGTGCGCAGAGTGCCACAAGAAGCCCTGAGCCCCCCCCCGCAGCCCCCTGGGAACGCCCCGAGTGTCGGGATTTCCAACACCGATGTCGGGATTCCCCCCAACCTCCAGCTGCACGCACCTCCCGGCCGCACTCGCTTCCTCCCGGCTGAACGTCCGAAAAACCGGTGGTTGTGAAGCTTCGACGGCGGCCGGCGGCCCCGGCACTGTTCTTGCGAGTACTGAATGGTGCCGGGAGATGCCCGGTAGGACCGTTGCAGGAGATCAACATGTCGGACGGAATGGTCATCGCCGTGATTGCTACAAACCTCGCACTGGCTGCGATGACGTTGGGTGTCGTGGTTGCCTGCGTGATCGGGGGCTGCAAGGCTGCCTGGAAGGCCAACGCCACGCATCACGAAGGTCATCCCGCGTCCGCCTGACGTCGCGGTCCCCTTCGTCGGTTCCTCACCCGGTTTCACGGGTCAACTGGTAACAAAGTTCTAGGTTTCGCGATCGTTCCCGCCCTCGGGCCGTTCCAGGCCGTGCCGTCGGATCTTGTCGTACAGCGTGGAGCGGTCGATCCCCAGGATGGCCGCAGCCTCGGTGATGTTCCACGCCGAGCGGCGCAGCACCGACTCCAGCACCTGGGCCTCGACCTCCTTCAATGACAGGTGCGACGGGGCGACCCAGGAGGCGCCTCCGGCCCCGGCACGGAACAGGAAGTCGAAGTCCTCCGCCTCCAGCACGTCGCCCCGGCAACCGACCAGCGCCCGCTCGACGGCGTTTTCCAGCTCCCGCACGTTGCCCGGCCAGGCATGGGTGGCCAGGCGCGCGATCGACGCGGACGACGCCCCCTTCACGGTCCGGCCCGCCTCGCCGGACGCACGTTCCAGCAGGTCGGCCACCAGCAGGTCCAGGTCGTCCAGGCGCTCGCGCAGGGGCGGGACGGCCATGTGGATCACGTTCAGGCGGTAGAACAGGTCCTCGCGGAAGCGGCCTTCCCGCACGGCGGCCTGAAGGGTCCGGTTCGTCGCGGCCACGAAGCGGACGTCCACCGCGATCTCCTCGCTGCCCCCCAGGCGGACGATGCGCCGTTCCTGGAGGACGCGCAGGAGGTCCGTCTGGACCTTCGGCCCCACGTCGCCGATCTCGTCCAGCAGCAACGTGCCGCCACTGGCCAGTTCGAACGTGCCCCGCTTCCGGGCGACCGCCCCGGTGAAGGCCCCCCGCTCGTACCCGAACAGTTCCGATTCCAGCAGGGTTTCGGGCAGCGCGGCGCAGGACAACTGGATGTACGGACCGGTGCGCCGACGGCCGGCCTCGTGGATCGCCCGGGCCACCAGCTCCTTGCCCGTGCCGCTTTCGCCCTCGATCAGGACGGTGCTGCGCAGGTCCGCGACGTTCCGGATCAGGTCGAAGACCTGGCGCATGGCCGGGTTCCGGGACACCATCCCGTGGAAATGCTCCGCTTCGCCGGATGCCCCGCCCCCCCCTTCCGGCCGCCGCGCCCGGCGCACGGCCAGGATTCGCTCGGCGATGGCGGACAGTTCCTGGGGTTCGAAGGGCTTGACCAGGTAGTCCTCGGCCCCCTGCTTCATGGCGTCCACGGCCGTGCCGACCGTGGCATAGGCCGTGACGATCACCACCGCGCAGCCCGGCCGGATGTCCCGGATGCGACGCAGGGTTTCGATCCCGTCGATGCCTCGGGGCATCTTCAGGTCCACGACGCACAGGTCGAACTCGGTGCGCTTGACGGCCTCCACCGCCTGCTCGCCGGACGGCGCGGTCTCGCAGACGTGCCCGTCCTCCCGCAGCCAGCCCGCCAGCGAATCCCGGACGACCTTTTCGTCGTCCACGATCAGGACCCGTCCCGATGCCGTCATGCGCCTCCTCCTCCCGAACTCTCCGACGGCCCGCGGGCCTCCAGGGGCAGACGGACCCGGAAGGTGGTCCCCCGACCCTCCTGGCTGACCACGTCGATCGTCCCGCCGTGGGCCTCGATGATGCCATAGGCGACCGCCAGTCCCAGCCCCACGCCCTTTCCGTCCTCCTTCGTCGTGAAGAACGGGTCGAAGATCCGGGGAAGGTGCTCGGCGGGAATCCCGGAGCCCCGGTCCTCGACCTCGATCGACACGAAGGGATCGGCCGCGCCGTGCTTCAGCCGGACCTCCAGCAGGGCGCCGTCGGGTCCCGCCTCGGCCGCGTTCATCACCAGGTTGATCAGGACCTGCTCGACCTGCCCGCGATCGCACGAGACCAGCGGCAGATCCGCATCCACCAGGAGGGCCGCGTCGACGTCCCGGTGGCGCAGCTTCAGCGACAGCAGCGACAGGGTCCGTCGGGCCACGTCCGCCAGGTCCGCCGGCTCGATGCGCGGACGGCTCTGCCGGGCAAACGCCAGAAGGTCGGACACGATCCGGCCGACGCGGGTCGTTTCCTCGATGACCTGCGTCAGGTACGCGCGGACCTCCGGCACCCGCGCGGGGTCCAGGCCCTTGTCGTCGATCAGGCGCTGCATCAGGCGCGAAAGGTTCAGGACCCCGGAAACGGGATTGTTGATTTCGTGGGCGACCGAGGCGGCCAGGCGCCCCAGGGATGCCAGCCGTTCCGCCCGGACCAGCTGCACCCGGGTGGATTCCAACTGGGCCGTGCGCTGCTCGACCTTCCGTTCCAGATCCCGCGTGAAGGCGGTGACCTGGTTCCTGGCCGTGTCCAGGCGCTCGCGCATCTCCTCGAAGGCACTCTGCAACTGCGCCAGTTCGTTCTGGGCGCCGACCGGCCGGGCCTGTTCCCGGGGCGCTCCCGCATCGGCCGCCGGCTCGCCGTTCGCCGCCAGGCCGGGACCACCGATGGAACGGCTGGCCAGGATCAGGCGACGGATCGGCTGGCCCACCAGCCGGCGGGTCAGGAACAGGATCATCAGGCCCAGCAGCCCGATTTCGATCATGGCGCGGGTCGCCGTGATGGACCGCAGCATCGCCACCTGCTCGTCCACCGGGGTCAGGTCCACGCTGACGTCCAGCACGCCGAGGACGTGGATCGCCGCCGGGTGGGCGTGGCAGTCGCCGCCGCTGCACGCCGGCTCGTTGTAGATGGGCGTCACCATGCCCAGGACGCGACGCCCGAACTTGTCCGTGAACAGCCGTGACCGGGTGGGCACGTCCACGCGCACCAGGGGCTGTTCCCGGGAGTGGCACAGGTCGCAGGCCTCGGCGGACTTGTCCACCAGGGCGCCCAGGTCGTCGCCCGTCGAGAACATGATCCGCCCTTCCTTGTTGAAGATGCGGATCTTTTCGATCCCTTCCTGGCGACCGACGGTCTGCATGACCTCGTACGCCGACTGGCGCTGGTCCAGCCGCATGGCCTGCCAGGTCGCCGAGCGGATGGTCTGGGACAACTGGTCGACGCCGCGGATCATTTCGCGCAGCAGGAGGGCCTCCTGGTTGCGCAGGGCGATGTAGGCCGAAACCGTCGACACCAGGGCGACGATGATCGTCAGGGACAGGATGACCTTCGGGGCCAGGCCCAGCCGGCGCCAGCGCCGTGCCAGGAATCCGTCCGACGGGGGTTGCGGGTCGAGGGAAGGCATGGCCGCCTCGTGAGGCACGCCCCCATCATAGCGGCCAGACCGCCGGAGGCAACAGGTTTCCGGGGTTTCATTCGGGCGCGGCCCGTCCGGATTCAGAACGGTGGGGTCGATTCGCCCGAATCCCACCGAGGTACAAATTCGCAGTCCGCAAATTGTACTTTCAACACCTTGCTGCAGTTCTCATCGCCCTGCTGCATCAGGATCCCGCCCTGAACCAGCGTCCGGTCGCCCTTCCAGGCGCTTCGGTAGGTCAACCGGATCAACCCCGAGGACGGGTGCGATTCGGACCGGGCTTTCGAGGTGTTCCACTCGTGTCCACGGGATCATTGCCAGGCAACTGGCAGGAAGGGCAGACCGCGAGCCGGAATCCGGTAGTATCGAGTGGTGCCTGGGGTGGGTTTCGAACCCACATGATCCTGCGATCGGGGGATTTTAAGTCCCCTGCGTCTACCGTTTCGCCACCCAGGCATGTTCTGTGATGACGCGCCTTCCCGGCGACGCGAGGATACCACGACACGGCGTCAGACCCCCTCCCCTTCCGGGACGGGCGTCCAGCGCGGCACGACGCCGCCGGATTGCACTTCAACCCGGCCCCCTTTCCCCCCGACAACCGTCATCCACCCGGTGCCGGGCGGCAGGTGATCGGGCGTCCCGGTCACGAACAGGGCGGTGGCCGCGGCGTCGGCGAGGCCGGCCGAGTTCGTCATCACGGTCGCGCTGAGGCAGGTTTCGGCCGGCTGGCCGGTCCGGGGGTCCATCACGTGGCCGCAGCGCCGTCCGTCGTAGTCCACGAACGACTCGTAGGCGCCCGACGTGGCGACCGCGGCATCGGCCAGCGGGAACGACGCGCACCACCCGGGCCGCAGGGGATGCCGCAGGCCGATCCGCCATCCCGGGGCGTCCCGCGGGCATCCCAGGGCGTAGAGGTCCCCGCCGGCCTCGACCAGCGCCCGCCGGACCCCGAAGCGACGCAGGACGTCCACCGCCCGATCGATCGCAACCCCCTTCGCGATGCTGCCGAGGTCGATCCCGGCCCCCGCCCGCCGCAGCCCCAGGGCGTCCCCGGAAATCTCGACGTGGTGACGGCCCACGACCTCCCGGGCGCAGTCGCACTCCTCCCCCGTCGGCGGTCGGTCGAAGCGGTACCCCCCGAAGCCCCAGGCACGCAGCAGCGGCAGCGCGGTGATGTCGAAGGCGCCCTGGAACGCCACGCCCAGGTCCATTCCCCGGCGCACCACGTCCAGCAGCGGCCCGCCCACCCGGACCATCTGGCGCCCGGCCAGCCGGTTCACCAGGGACAGGGGACTGTCGGGATCGTGGACGTTCGCCAGGCGCTCGATGGCCGCGATTTCGGCGAGGGCCGCGACGGCCGCCCGGCGGGCAAGGGACTCGGGGACGTCCAGGATCCGCAGGTGGACACCGGTTCCCATCGCAGGCATCACGGCGCGCAGGTCCGTCCCGCGCCCGCCCGGACGCACGGCCACCCGGATCTCGTAGGGCCGCCCCAGTCCGGGTCCGGCCCGCTGCCCCCCCGGCCCGGGAATCACGCCGTCCCCCCGGTGTCGCGATCGGGCACGACCTTCCGCGCCGCCGCATCCCATCGGACCCTGCATCCCCAGCGCATCGACAGCGTCCCCATGTGCGCGGTCACCGCCTCGACCACGGCCAGGTCGATCGGGCAGGCCGGTTGCCGGCGGCTTCGGATCGCGTCCAGCCAGTCCCGCAGGTGCAAGGTGGCCGTGTTCACGCGCCGTCCCGTGGGCGTCGTCGAGTACAGCAGCCCGCGGCTGACCGCCCAGTGCTGCGTCGCGGACGTCCCGGCATCCAGCCAGCGCCCGTCCCCCGGCAGGTAGGCCGCGATCGGCCGATCGGGGTCGATCCGCCCCGTCTTCAGGAACTCGGCATAGCGCGTCGAGTCCCGGTCCGCGTAGACGCGCACCCCGCCCTCGAGGGTCATGGTGGCATCGGCGCCGAACAGGATCTTGTCCCGCCGCCAGCCGTTTGCCTGGGTCGCGTTGTAGGTCAGGGCCAGCCCCCGCTCGGGATACTCGTACACGACCTGGTAGGTGTCCGGCGTTTCGCGGCCGTCCCTCCAGCCGTAGATCCCCCCCGACGCGATGGCCGTGCCCGGGATCCCCAGCCCTCCCAGCACCAGGTCCAGGGCGTCCCATTCGTGCGTGAAGGCGTCGCCCGACAGGCCGGTCCCGTAGGCCCAGTACTTGCGCCAGTGGAAGAACCGGTCCAGGTCGAAGGGATGCGTCGCGCCGTTTCCCTCGAAGGCCTCCCAGTCCACGTTGCGGGGCCCGGCCTCCTTCGGGATGGCTCCGTTCCAGGCCAGGACCGGACCGTTGTGGTTCGTGAACGCCTGGGCCAGCCGGATGCCGCCCAGGAGGCCGTCCCCCGCCAGGCGCGCCGCCAGGGCGTACAGCGAATTCTGGCGTCCCTGGTGGCCCAACTGCAGCACGACGCCCGCGGCCTTGACGGCCTCCGCGGCCGCCAGTGCGCCGTCGACGTCGTGCGAAAAGCACTTTTCGACGTACACGTGCTTGCCGGCCCGCGCCGCCTCCACCGCCAGGGGCACGTGCCAGTGGTCCGGGACGGCGAGGATGACGGCGTCGATCCCGGGGCTTGCGATCAGGTCCCGCGCCTTGCGATAGGGGACCGCGGTACCCCCCGACGCCACGACGCCCCAGTCGAGGTTCGGCTGGTAAATGTCGCACACGCCGGCGATGCGGATGCCCAGGGGCGCCTCGCCGTCGGTCCCCAGGCTCTCCCCCGCCGCCAGTTGCCCGGGCTGCGCAAAGCCGGCCGCCACCAGCAACTGCTTGCCCCGGTACCCGACGCCGATCAGCCCGACGTTCAGGACGGGCCCTGCGGGCGCCGCGCCACTCTCGCCCGCCCCCCCGGGCAGCGGCAGCCGTTCCAGGAGATCGCCGAAGATGCCGTGCCGACTGTCCTTCCGGTAGGCCGCATGGGTCCGCGCCGCCACGACGAAGGCCACCAGCGCGGGGGTCGTCGCCAGTCCCGCCAGCAGGTCCCTGCGGGTCAGCAGCGGCGCCTCGTCGCCCTTGCTCACGGGATTCCCTCCGGAGGACGCTCCGATCCCACGACGTCCGCCCTTCCGGCGATCGCCCGCCCCCTGCCCTGCAGCAACCGATCCAGGCCCGCCACGGTCCCGGTCGGGAACGCCAGCAGGACCCCCAGCGCGAACAACTCGACCAGGATCTTGTTGACGATCAGGTAGGAGCCTTCGCCCGGAAGGAACTCCATCCCCGGCACCGGAGGATTCATCAGGTAGAACAGCACCAGGAGGCCGGCGGCGGCCACCGTTGCGGCGCGGGTCAGCAACCCCAGGACCAGGCCCAGGCCCACCGCCGTCAGTCCCCAGGACATCGCCCGATCGACGACCTCCAGGATCCGCCAGTGGGTGGACAGTTCCCGGAAGACCCCGGCCAGGGGTCCCTGGGCGGCGGCCAGGGCGCCGGCCGAGGTCCAGCCGGGGTCCACCAGTTTCACCCAGCCTTCGTACAGGAAATGCCACCCGATCGCGACCCGCAGCAGCACCAGGGCGACCTGCTGGCGCCCCGACACGCCGCGCGCGCCCGGCCGGGAAGGATCCCGTCCGCGCAGGTCGTCCCGGCGGTCCATGCACCCCTCCCCCGAAAGGGCCTTCATCAAACAGGGACTGCAGGAAGCCTTCAGAGGAAAGTGTGGAACCGAACGGCCGTCAGGGCATCACCGACAGGCCGCGCATGCAGGAAGGACGTGCCCGACTCGGGCGGTCGCAGGAACCGTCAGAACTGGAACCCGTCCTCGCACACGGCCTGGATGCACGCATCGACGACGTCCGTGTTGTAGCGCGTGCCGCGGCCGTCCCGAATCTCGGCCAGGGCCGCGGCGATTCCCAGCGCCGGACGATAGGGCCGATGGGAGGCCATCGCCTCGACCACGTCCGCCACCCCCAGGATCCGGGCGCCCAGCACGATGTCCTCCCCGTGCATCCCCCGGGGATACCCGGTGCCGTCCCACCGCTCGTGATGCTGGTACACGGTTTCGGCCACGGGCCAGGGGAATTCGATGTCCTTCAGGATTTCGTACCCCGCCTCGGAGTGCATGCGCATCAGCAGCATCTCGGTCGGATTCAGGCGCCCCGGCTTGACCAGGATTTCCGACGGAACGCTGATCTTCCCCACGTCGTGGACCAGCGCCGCCAGGCGGATGCCGTCGACGTCGTCCTCCGACATTCCCATGCGCGCCGCGATGGCCCGCGCCAGTTGGGAAACGCGACGCTGGTGGCCCGCGGTGTAGGGATCGCGCTTTTCGACCGTCGTCGCCATCGCCTCGATCGTGGTCCGCAGCACCAGGCGCAGCTTCGCCAGGGAGTCCCGCAACTGCAGTTCCACGGCCCGCCGATCGGCAATGTCCCGCGTCACGCCGACCACGCCGACGGCGTTGCCCTCGGCGTCGCGCACGAAGCGCATGCGCAGTTCGACCGGGAGCATCGTCCCGTCGTCCCGGTGGGATTCCACCTCGACGGTCCGCACCCGGAACGGGTCGACCCGGCCCTCGGGCGTGGCATCCCGTACGATCTCCTCCCGCAGGACGGCCATCAGGCGGGCGGCGTCCTCGGGCGAATAGGGCGCCAGGGCGTCCTCGCGCATCAGGCGCTCGATGGAATCGTCCCCCCACAGGCGTGCCGCCGAAGGGCTGAGGTACAGGTACTTCAGGTCCATGTCCACGGACCAGATCACGTCGGCCACGTTCTCGGCCAGCAACCGGTATTGGGCCTCGCTCTGGCTCAACTGCAGCGTGCGCTGGGCGACCAACCGTTCCAGATCCGCCCGGTGTTGATGGTTTTCGGCTTCCAGGCGGGCGTTGTCGTCCAGCACGGCCTTCATCCGCGCCGCCCGAGCCACCACGCTGATGAGGGCATCCTTGCGGACCGGCTTCGGCAGGTAGTCGAAGGCCCCCCAGCGGACGGCCTCCACGGCGGTTTCCAGGGAAGGCTCGCCGGTGATGACCACCACCTGGACCCGGGGCCACGATTCCCGGACCGCCCGCAGCAGGTCCATGCCGGACTCGCCGGGGAGAACCACGTCACTGACCACGACGTCGGGCGTCCGGTCCCGGCACGCCAGCCTGGCCTGGGCGACGTCCTCGGCCGTCTCCACGTCGTGGCCGGCGCCCTTCAGGAACGCCTGGAGCGTGAACCGGAGACTCAGTTCGTCGTCCACGACCAACACCCGTGCCATCCTCGCCTCCACCGGCCGGCCGGGGCCAGCCCCGTCCCGCCATTCTGAAAGGCATTCTGACGCGGCCCCCGGGGATCCGCAAGGCTCAACGGCCCAGGCGCATACGGGCCCTTGGTCTGCACCCCTTGCGGTTCGCGAGGATCAGGCAATCGGTGGGGCTGTTTCACAGGGCGGGATTCAAGGGGGCGGGCGGCAGGCGCCTACTTCACGGTGGCGGGCAGACCCAGCATCGCGCGCATGGCGGCCATGAACGCGGGCTCGACGCCGGGGCCGGGCGACAGGCTCTGGTTGTACGCCAGATCCTTGTTTTCCCACTGCTTTTCCAGCAGCAGGTAGCCCATCCAGTCCTGGGTCAGGCCCAGGACGATCGGATTGGTCAGGTTGGCTTCGATCGCGATGTCCTTGGCTTCCTTGCCGAACGACGGGAACGACTCGCCGGGGGTCGTGATGAAGGTCAGGTCGCCCACGGTCGCCACGGCGAAGATGGAATGCATCATGGCGGTCGGATCATCGACGTCCACGAACTCGTAGGGCAGCGGGCCGACCTCGGCCAGCAGCATCAAGGTGCCGTTGGTCGGGTGGAAGGGGAATTCCGTCGCCTTGTAGGTGATGCCCGTGGCGGCCAGCGGCTGCGCCGTCAGCAGGGCGGTCTTGGCCACTTCGGCAATTGCGTTGCCCGTGCAGGTCGTCTTCATGTAGTCGCCCACGTCCATGTCGGTCAGCGTGTGATCGCCGTTCGGGAAGGCTTCTTCGGTCAGCCCGCAGGTGGACGGACGGTTGGGGTACACGCCGCCGATGGGACCCTGCATGAAGACGTTCAGGCCGCCCAGGTCGTCCTCCAGCTTCTTGCGCATCGTGCCGGGCCAGTCCGCCGAAGCCGCCTTCATCTTGCTGCCATAGGTGGTCGGGTGCGCGGGGTACCGCACCATCGTGAACATCGTGGCGTCGTCCGCGCCCTTGCCGCGCAGGATGAACAGTTCGTCGTCCGAGGCGAAGGCGTCCTCGTAGCTGTTGGCATAGGAGCCCTTCCCCCAGTCCAGCGTCACGTCCTTGAGGTCCGCGTAGGCGTCCCGCGCGGATTCGACCACGCCGTTCTTCAGCAGTTCCACGTACTGCTCCTGGCGGCCGGCGCCGTACCCCGGGCCCCACAGGCCCACCGTGTCGCAGGACGAATGGGCGTGGCTGCTGCTGATGAGGGCGCGGTCGCCCGGGAAGTAGACCCCGAAATCGTCATACAGGCGCTGCTGGATGCGGCGATGAATGTCCTCGATGTCGCTGCGCAGGATGCCGATGGTGTCGACGCCGATGAAGATGACGACTTCCTTGGACGCCGGATCGGCGATGGCCACGGCGGACGACAGCAGCGGGTCGTGGACGCCGTCGGTCGAGCGGCACAGGAGTTCGTCGCCCATGCAGAACCCGAAGCCGCCCAGGTGGGTCGGCTGGGTCGGCGAAACGTCCTTCTGGGCGACGCCGGCGGCGTAGGCCAGGGTGAACGTCTTGCCGGCGGGCAGGCGGGGAAGGGTTTCCCAGTCGATGTCCGGCGGGGTGTCGACGGCGGGAACGTCCTCGACCGCCTCGGCACCCGGGTCCACGGGGTTTGTGTCGGCCACGACGTCCGCCGGAACGTCCGCCGGGATGTCGTTCACGATGTCCGTCCCGATGTCATTCGACGACGAACTGCTGCACCCGACCGCGACTGCCAGGACCAGCAGGCCAGCGGCCACAAAACCCAATCGATTCAAGCGCGACATGGGGTTCACTCCTGCGACGACGTCAGGCCCTCGGGCACCCGCCCTGGCGGCTCGCGGGAGTTTATCCCTTCCCGTGCGCGAGTGCTACGGAATCCTCAGGAAGCCCGATGGGAATTCAGGAAGCCCTTCAATCGAGTGGAAACGGAGGTGATTGCTACTGTCCCAGGGCGCGCAGCCGACCCTCGGTGAAATCGGTCGACCGCATCCCCAGGTTCGACGAGGATTCGAACGGCGCAAAGGCGGTCGCGCTGCCGCGTTTCAGGTCCACCGCCAGGGCCAGGCCCAGGGGCGGAGGCAGGCGATCGGGGGACGGTGACTGGTTCCAGGCGTGCAGGATGACCTTCCACAGTTTGCCCTTGCGGTCGTAGGCCACCTTCAGCGGCACCAGGTACGTTTCCGCGTCGACGTACATCACGACCTTGCCGTACGGGTGGGGCGACAGGCCGGTGTCCATCTTCGGCGTGCCCTCCAGCACGTAGACCGGCCGGGGCTCCCAGGCGACGCCCGGGTTCCAGTGCGGCGCCTTGCAGGTGTCGAACGTGCTCTTCACGGCCTTCTTGCCGAACGTCACGCCCGCGTGCATCGGGGCCAGGATCGTCGCCTTCCGGACCAGCGTCCACGTGTACCACTCGGGGTGGCCCGAGTAGCCGCGGATGTCTTCCCACAGCATGTCGCTGTTGTTCCACGACACGCCGGGAACGCCGAACAGCAGTTTCAGGTCGCGGCGCATGGACGGGACCCAGGCCCACCCCTGCTGATCCGTGGGCTTTTCGAAGCGGTAGTACAGCGCCGCCGTTCCCCGCTTGTCGGCCGGGGTGCGCGCGGTCGCGATGGAGGCATACTGGATGCCGTCGGCGGCCGAGTCCGGGAAGGCCGGCAGGGGCGCCAGGTCCGTCCGGTGCAGGGCGCGGTTCAGCGAATTCCAGATCCACTCCTCGGTCCGCCAGACGCCGTTCTTCGCGGTCATCCACATCGCCTGGAACCACAGCCGCCCGTCGTCGCCGACGTAGGCGTACTGCTGGTTGTAGGCGACCTCCATCGCGGTCTGGGGATCCGGGAACGGCAGGCCGGCCACGTACCCCGTCACGGCCTTCGTGCGGTAGTCCTTGGCGCCGGTTTCGGCCACCGTGACGCCCTGCGCGTACTTGTTGGTCGCCTCGATATAGCCGTCCGACGGATGGATCGGCCGGTACGCCGCGGTGCGCAGGGTCAGGCCCCACGTTTCCACCAGGTTCCACAGGCCCTCGGGGATCCAGGCGGCGAACGCCCTGGCGGTGTCCTTGTCCAGCACGGCCCCCGGGGTGAACCCCGGCAGGTCCGCATCCGGCGCGAAGCCCACCTGCGCGCCCCACGTGCCTCGCGCCAGGACCTCGCCGTCCTTCAGCTTCGCGGCGGCCGGGCCCGTCGCCAGGAGGGCCGCGGCGAGGATCGAAATCGTGATCGTCCGCTTCATATCGTTCTCCTTCCAGAGGCCTGCGCCCCCGGGCGGGATGGTCAGAACTGGTACTTGACCATCAGGTTGACCTCGTCCCGGTCCCGGTAGAAGCCCAGCCCGTCGTAGGGCTCGTCCCCGAAGAACCGGTTGTAGGCCACCGTCGCCCGCATCGAGTCCATCAGCTTGAACGCCAGCGAGAACGTCGCGAAGCCGCTGCCGTGGCTCATGGACTGGTGCTTCAGGTTCCACACCTCGATCTCGCCCGTGCGCTTCACCGACCAGTGGGTGGTCTTGGGGATGAAGCCGGCCGTGATCTTCGGAGTGATCGTGCCCTTCAGGAACGACGTGAACAGCGCACCGATGAACTTGAACTGGTGCCGGGACGCGACCGTGGTGTCATAGCCCGGGACGTCCACGACGGCGTTGTCCTTGTCCAGATCGTCGATGCCCGGGACGGCCGTGTGCTGGAACTGGAACACCAGCACGAAGGGCTCCTCGCGGTTCACCGGCCGGATCCAGAAGGGCTGCTGCAGCGTCAGGGCGTACTGGATGACGGGGTATTCCTTGTGCTGGAACAGGACCTGCTCCACCGTCTTGCCCGGGTAGGTCGGGTTGCCCTTGGCCGCCGCGGAGTACATCGCGTAGGTGCGGTTCAGTTCCACGGAGCCTTCCAGTTTCAGCATGGTGCCCAGCGGGAACGGCACCTGGCCCTCCAGCGAGAAGCCCAGGATGTGCTGGCGCGGGAACTCCAGGAACACGTCGTAGGTGCCGCGGGTCGCGGTGAACCCCTCGGAGGACACCCCGTCCCACCCGTCGGCGCCCGTACCGGGACGCTGGGTGTACTTGGGGATCGGCGGCGACATCTGGTGGGTCCAGTAGTACATCAGGGAGTAGGTCAGCGCCTTCCCGGCGTTCCCCTTCCAGCGGGCGCCGACGCGGCTGTCGGTGCCGAAGTCGTGGGGGATCAGCAGCGGCTTGCTGTTGATCTTGTCGGGACCGACCGAGTCGTCCCGCTGCTTGGGCGGCGTCGGGAGGCCCCAGGCGTTCGCGAAGGTCAGCGGCACGGTGACCGTGTCCTCGGGCCGCTCCATCAGGGACAGCATCGGCACCCAGACGATGTCCAGGGCGCCGCGCAGGGCCGGCACGTC
>CAINDP010000031.1 GCA_903847405.1 uncultured Myxococcales bacterium
CCATCCAGGGAGCCCGCGGATGAACCGACACCCCCCCTGCCGGGGGCCTACAGGCCGTCGCTTCGCTCCGGAGCCCCAGATACATTTCCTGGTGAGGCAACGAATCCTGCTTCAGATACTTTTCTACTTGACGCAACGGGCGTCATCCGACCGCAATACGGTGATTTGCAGGGCAAAGTTTCCAGAAGGACTGCTGCATGACGCGGTACCAGGTGATCATCCGCCTGAAGGACCCCGTCGCCGCGCGGCCGTTCTTCCCGAAGGTGGCTCCGAAGGACCACCTGACGCCCGAGTCGGAACCGCCGGCACGCGAAACGCCGCACCCGGGCGCCGGGGCATCGCAGGCCGCGTGACGCCCGCCCCGGATCGTCGTGGCAGAACGGGCTGCGGCGGTCCGGGGTACGGCGGCCCGACCAGAAATCCCTAGTGTTGCATCGCGAAACCGCCGATCACGGCGTAGCGGGAGCCCAGCTCGTTCAGGCTCAGGGCGATCCGTTCGAGGTCTGCCGGCGTCGACGTTCGCGGGCCTTCTTCGCGATCTGCTCGATCATCCACCGGTCAGCCTCCTCGAAGGTCCGGAATCGATACACGCCCTTGTCGCACAGGGCCCGCCCAGCATTCCAGGCGGCCACCTGTTCCTGCCACGCAGCCGCCTCGGCCGACGTCACACGCCATCGGTCCGGCCGGTCGCCCACGGTTTTCTGCTTCCACGCCATGCAGGAAGTGTAGGTCGCGGTGGGGGTTCGCGTCCAGCCCGTGCCCTGCCCCGAAGCGCCGCAGGCGCGGGCGGGAACGCACTCTCCACCCAGAATCAGCGAGAATCCGCCAGGACTCATTCGACGAACTCCCGGAGAATGCTAGAATCGTTCTGAAGTTCCAGGGAGCGTCCCGATGCCCACGATCTCGCAGTTCTTCGGGATCATCATTCGAATGTACTTCGACGAGCACGCGCCGCCCCATTTCCACGCCATCTATGCGGAACACGAAGCCTGCATCGCGATCGAGACCCTCGACGTCGTCAGGGGCGCGATGCCGCGACGTGCGTTGGCGCTGGTCCTCGAATGGGCCTCGGTGCATCGCGACGAACTCCGGGAGAACTGGCGACTGGCCGAAGCGCAGGAGGCGCTTCGACGGATCGAACCGCTGGAGTGAGGTGTCCCATGATTCGAGTCGCGCAGGTGGAAGCTTTGCCGGGTTGGCGACTTCATGTCCGGTTCGAGGATGGCGTGGCGGGCGTCGTGGCGCTGGCGGATTCCTTCCGGGGCCCCATGACCGCTCCGCTGCTGGACGAGGCCTACTTCCGGAAGGTCTTCGTGGACGAATTCGGCGCGGTCGCCTGGCCCAACGGGTACGACCTCGCCCCCGACGCTCTGTACGACAGACTCAGCCAGCAGGCCGCGTAGGAAGGACGAACGGCCCGCCGACCGCCCTACCGCAGGATCGCCTTCCGCAAGGCATCCAGCGCGGCGGGAACGGACACGGGGGGATTCGCCCGCAGGGGCGTGAAGCCGGGCAGGGTGTTCATGTGGTAGCCGACCACCGTGTCGGCGTCCTTCAGAACGTGGCCCGTCAGGATGCCGCACACGAACTCGTCGGGACGGATGACGCCGGCTGCGACCAGCTTCTTGATGCCCGCGACCGTCGCACAGGAGGCCGGTTCGGCCCCGACGCCGGCCCCGTCCACCACGGCCTTCGCTTCCAGGATTTCGGCGTCCGTGACGCGTTCCACATATCCGTCACCGGCCCGGATCCCCCGGAGGCTCTTGCGCCAGGACACGGGGTTCCCGATCCGGATCGCCGTGGCGATGGTCGATGCCCCGGGCGTCGGGACCAGGTCCGCGCCCGTGTGGAAGGCGTCCACCAGCGGGCTGGCGCCGGCCGCCTGGATCACCGCGATCCGCGGCAGGCGGTCGATCAACCCCAGGGACAGCAGTTCGGACAGGCCCTTGCCGATGGCCGCGCTGTTCCCCAGGTTGCCGCCGGGCAGCACGATCCAGTCGGGCACCACCCAGCCCAGGTCCTGCAGCAGTTCGAAGGCGATCGCCTTCTGGCCCTCGATGCGGAACGGGTTGATCGAGTTCAGCAGGTAGATGCCTTCCGTGCGGCACACCTCCTGGACCAGCGTCATCGCCGCGTCGAAATCGCCGGCGATCTTCAGCGTGCGGGCGCCGTAGGCCAGGGCCTGGGACAGTTTTCCCGCGGCGACGGCGCCTTCGGGGATGAAGACGAAGGCCTCCATCCCGGCCATCGCCGCATAGGCGGCCATGGACGCCGACGTGTTGCCGGTGGACGCGCAGGCGACCCGCGTCATGCCCAGGCGGCGGGCCACGCTGATGCCCACCGTCATGCCGCGATCCTTGAACGATCCGGTGGGGTTTTCGCCCTCGTGCTTCAGGCGGATCGCGTCCAGCCCCGCCCAGGACGCGATGCGCGGCGAGTCGTACAGCGCCGTGTTGCCTTCCGGCCGCGTCACGACCGATGCGTCGTCCAGCGGCAGCACCAGTTCCCGGAAGCGCCAGACGCCCGAGCGATCCAGCCGGTTCCGGGAGGCGCGCCGCGCGTCGAATTCCGCCAGCAGGGGCAGGCCGCGCAGGGCTTCCTGGTCGTGCATGACGTCCAGCGTGCCGCCGCAGTCGCAGCGATAGCGGACGTCCAGGCCCGGATACGACACGCCGCAATCCACGCACTTCAACGACCAGGTCACGTCACTCATCGCTTCCCGTCCCCCTTCACACGCGACGCACGCCGGGACAGTCGCCGGCCGAGATCACGGCCGACGCCTCCAGTCCCGCGCGCTGGAATGCCGCCACCATGGCCATCCCGACGTCCGACGCGCTGCGCACCGAGCGGCAGAACGCGAACATCGAAGGGCCCGAACCGCTGATCGACGACGCCAGGGCCCCGGCCTCCAGGGCCGAATCGATCACGTCCATGCACCCCGGGATCAGCCCCGCGCGGGCCGGCGTGACGATCGCGTCCGGCAGGCACCGGGCCAGCAGCGCCAGGTCGTTGCTGTAGAAGGCGCTGACCAGGGCCGCCAGGTTCGCCGTGTTGCTGACGTGCGAGGTCAGGGGCACCTCCTTGGGGAGGACCGCCCGGGACTTCCGCGTCGCCAGTTCGAACACGGGCGTGACGACCGCCAGCGTCAGCCCTTCCGGCACCGGCAGGCGCACCACGTCCAGCGGATCCACGGACCGCACCAGCACCAGGCCGCCCAGCAGCGCCGGGGCCGCGTTGTCGGCGTGCCGTCCCGACACCGCCTCCTCGGCTTCCACGCACGGCAGGATCAGGTCGGCCTTGCGCAGCGGGGACCCGACCAGCAGGTTCACCGCGAAGGCCGCCGCCGCAGCACTGGCCGCCGAGCTGCCCAGGCCCGAGCCCAGCGGCAGCCCCTTCATCAGTTCCAGTTCCACGCCCACGCGGACGTCGGCCTTGCGCAGCGTGGCGATGGCCGCGATGCCGGCCGTGTTGCGTTCGGCCTCCATCGGCAGGGCGCCGTTGTCCCCGGTGATCCGCACCATCCGGACCCCGGTCCCCGGCGCCAGGCGGGCGGTGACCGTGTCGCCAATCCCCGCCAGGGCCAGGCCCAGCACGTCGAACCCCAGTCCCAGGTTGGCCACGGTGGCCGGCGCGAAGGCGGTCACGTCCCCCATCATCGTCTCTCCGCGGCGATGCGGAAGACGTCCCCCAGGACCGCCATCGCCGTCACTTCGACCCCCGCCCCGGGCCCCGTGATCACCAGGGGACGGTCCCGGTAGCGATCCGACACGAACACGATCTGGTTGTCGGTGCCCTGCAACGCGGCAAACGGCGACGTCGCCTCGACCTCGACGGGTCCCACCTCGATGGCCCCTTCGACGACGCGGGCCAGGAACCGCAACTTCCGACCGCGCGACCGCGCATCCTGGATCCGTGCCGCCATCGCCGCATCGCCGTCCCGCAGCACCGCGAACAGCGCCTCCCGGGACAGCCCGATCGGCAGGCCCTCGACCAGCGGCGCCAGGCGCACCGGCACGTCCGCCGCCAGGCCCGACCACCGGCCCAGGATCAGGGCCTTCCGGGCCACGTCGATCCCCGACAGATCCTCGGCCGCGTCCGGTTCCGTGTACCCCAGGCGCGCGGCCTCGGCCACTGCGTCCGACAGCAGCATCCCTTCTTCCAGGCGCGTCATCACGAAGCCCAGCGTGCCCGACAGCGAGCCTTCCGCGCGGACCAGGCGATCCCCGGTGGCCAGCAGCATCTCCAGGGTGTCCACGACCGGCAGGCCCGCGCCCACGGTCGCTTCGGCCTTCATCAGGCGACCCGTCGCCGCAGCCGCCGACGTGATCGCGCGGAACGACTCGGGCGTTCCCGCCAGGGCCTTCTTGTTGGCCGTCACGACGTCGCACCCCGCGGCGAACGCCCGCAGGAAGATCGGACCGGTCCCCTCGCCGTCGGTCACGTCCACCAGGATCGGCCGCGCCAACCGGTACGACAGCGCCGTCGCGACCACGTCGAAGGGATCCGGCGTCGCGATCGCCCCCGGGACCGCCGCCAGGTGCCCGCCCGCCGCCTTCGCCCGGACCAGGTCGAACAGGTCGTCGTGGGCGATCCCGGCCGGCCGCAGCACGTACCCCGACCGATCCGCCACGGCCACGATCCGCGCCTCCAGGCCGAACCGTTCGAACACGTGGGCGTGCCGGTCCAGGGCCAGTTCGATGAAGGCCCGGCCGACCTTGCCGCATCCCAGGATCACCAGGTCCAGCGTCCGCGGCGAATCCACGCCGATGTCGATCCGCTCCAGCCCGAACTCCCGGTGCATGGCCCGGACCGCCCCATCGACGTCGGCGCCGGCCAGGGCCAGCGAGATGTTCAACTCCGACGAGCCCTGGGCGATGGCCAGGATGTTGATCCCGCCGTGGTGCAGGGCCCCGAAGACCCGCGCGGCGACCCCCGGCGTCTGGGCCATCCCCAGTCCCACCGCGGCCACCAGGCCGACGCCCTGCCGGACCACCACGTCCTCGATGTCGCCCGACGACAGGTCCGCCCGGAACTCGCGCTTCAGGGCCGCCTCGGCCGCGGCCGAGTCGTGGGCCGGCACGGCCAGGCAGATGGACGATTCCGACGAGGACTGGCTGATCATCGTCACGCTGATGGACCGATCGGCCAGGGCCCGGAACACCCGCGCCGCCACGCCCGGGACGCCGGACATGCCCTTCCCTTCCACCGACACCAGGCTGTGGTCGCGGACGGCCGTGATGGCCTTCACCGGGTGCGACAGGCGCGTGAAGCGTCCATCCACCATCGTGCCCGTCGCCGACGGCGCCAGGGAATTCCGCACCCGCACCGGGATGCCCAGGGACGCCACGGGAATCATGGTGCGCTGGTGCAGGACCTTGGCGCCGTAGTAGGACATTTCCGCGGCTTCGCGGTAGTTCAACTGGGGGATGGTCCGGGCCTCGGGAACGATCCGCGGATCGGCGCCGAAGACCCCGTCCACGTCGGTCCAGATCGACACCTCGTCGGCCCCCAGCGCCGCCGCGACCAGCGTCGCGCTGAGGTCGGAACCCCCGCGTCCCAGGGTGGTCGTCGCACCGTCCGGCGCGCGCCCGCAGAACCCCGTGACCACGGGAACGCGTCCCGCCGCCAGCAGCGGCCGGATGGCCATGGCCATGCCGCGGTCCGCGACGCCCGACAGGGGGCTGGCCGCCCCGAACCGGCCGTCGGTTTCCAGGAACGTGTCGGCATCCAGCGGAACGGCGTCGACGCCCTGGCGGCGCAGGGCCACCGCCAGCAGGCGCACCGACAGTTTTTCCCCGCCGGCCATCATCCGGTCGCGGGTCCGGGCGGTCATTTCGCCCAGCAGCGACGCGCCGCGGACCAGGTCGGCCAGTTCCGAGGCGATGCGGCGGATTTCCAGGCGGGTGGGTTCGGCCGCGGGATCCAGCATGGACAGGACGTCTTCATGCCTGTCCAGGATCGATTCCAGCATCCGAAGGCCCGCGCCCCGATCGCCGGCCGCCGACGCGTCGGCCGCGGCCACCAGGTCGTCCGTGACGCCGGCCATCGCCGAGGCCACGACAACGATCCGCGCCCCTGCACCGGCCTCCGCGACGATCCGCGCCGCGGCCAGCATGCGATCCGCGCCCAGCACGCTGGTACCGCCGAACTTGTGGACCTCTAGCCGTGTCTGGGCCATGCCCCCCCCTCGCGAGATCGTCCCGCCGAAGCATCATCATCAACAGGGACGGGCCGCGACGCAAGCAACCGGCCCGCGGAGGTGCGCCCCTGCGCGAAATGGGGCGGCGAAACGCCTCCGGGCGCGCCTTGACAACAACGCGCGCGAGGGCTACACCTCGGCGGTTCACGGGGGAACGCGATCCGGGTTCGCCAGGCGCTCCCCGTGACCACCCATCCATGTCGCACACGTCGGGGGTCCGGAAATGATGACACGCATCTCCCTGCTCATGACCGCGCTGCTGCTGGTGCTGGCCCTTCCGGCCCGGGCCGACACGCTGGTCAGCGGCAACATCAACACGGACACCCACTGGACGACGGCGGGCAGCCCCTACGTGCTGCAGAACGACGTCGCGGTCGTGGCGGCGGCGACGCTGACCATCGATCCCGGCGTCGTGGTGAAGGCCAACAGCACCGGCGGCAGCGGCAACAGGGACAGCGCCCGCATCGAACTGGTCATCCAGGGCAGGCTGATCGCCGACGCCAGCACCGGCAGCCCGATCGTGTTCACGTCGGCCAAGGCCTCCCCCGTCACCGGCGACTGGTACGGCATCGACTTCCTGACGACCGCGGTCGCTGGATCCGTGATCAAGAACGTCGAAATCGCCTACGCCCGGAAGGCGCTGCACATCGAAAACACGCCGGCCGCGAACCTCGCCCTCGACAAACTGTTCATCCACCATTTCAGCGAAAACGGCGTCTACCTGCTGGGCGCGACCACGACGGTGGCCGTGACGAACAGCGAGATCCACGAGCAGGGCGTCGCCAGCCCCGGCAGTTGCATCTACATGGAAACCGTGGGCAACGCGGTCCACTCGGGCCTGAAACTGCACCACTGCAGTTACGGCGTGTACGCCTACGAAACCAGCGCGACGATCCAGGATTCGCAGGTCTACGCCAACACCACCCAGGGTCTGTACCTGTATCGCGCCTCGGCGACGGCCCGGACCTTCGAGTTGAAGAACTCGCTGCTGTACGCGAACGGGGCCTACGGCGCCGAGTTGTACAACATCGCCTCGGGCCTGCTGACGCTGAACGTCACCGACTCGGTCGTGTTCGGCCACACCTCCTACGGGTTCTATGGCGGCAACTCGTACTACACGCCCCACGTCCGCTACCAGTACTCGGACATCTGGAGCAACGGCAGCGGCGCGACGTCCGGCAACACCGTGGACGGCACCGCGGGCAGCATGGTCGAAAACCCGCTGCTGGTCGCCCCGGCCACCTATGACTTCCGCCCCACCGAGCGCTCGCCGCTGCGCTACTCGGATTCCAACACGGTCAAGGGCACCATCGGCCCGCTGGAATACGACGGCGTCACCACGCCCGGCATGCAGGGCGTGTACTGGACCAGCACGACGTTCCCCACCGGCGAAACCCCCATCGAGGGCGACGTCACCGTGGCGAAGGGCGCGATCCTGACGATCCCGGCCGGCGCCACCCTGCGCATGGCCACCACCGACGCCATGAAGGGCGGCGTGGACACGGCCCGCATCGAGTTCCTGGTCAAGGGGACCCTGTCGGTCGCGGGCACGCCGACCCAGCAGGTGACCTTCACGTCCACGGGTACCGCCAAGACCGACTGGTACGGGATCCACGTCTTCCCGACCGCCGACGGCCTGTCCATGGGCGGCACGAAGGTGGTCCGGGCCACCCGCGGCCTGTGGATCGACGGCACCGCCCTGGCGCCGACGGACCTGGAAGCCGACAGTTGCGACACGGGCCTGTATGTCAGCGGTTCGAACGCCGCCTTCGCGAACCTGACGATCCATGACGGCACCACCGGCATCTACGCCACCGGCGGCAACCCGCAGTTCACCAACGTCGCCTTGACGAACGGCACCTCGGGCATCGTGCTGACGGCGACGCAGGCCGACTTCCAGGACCTGACGATCAACGGCTTCACCAGCTACGGCGTGAACATCAGCGAGGGCGGCGCGGGCTTCACCAACGCCTTCAAGCACTGCCTGATCTACGACAACCAGATCGGCTTCTACCTGTACAACTCGTCCGGCGCGATCGCCGCCACGCTGAACCACTGCACCGTGGCGTTCAACCGGGGCGACGCGTTCAACCTGTACCGGACCAGCAACTCCTACGCCATGAGCGTCGTCCTGTCGGCATCCGCCGTGACGAACAACACCGGCTATGCGTTCAACGGCAGCAGTTCGTACTACACGCCGACCGCGACCTGGACCTACTCGGACGTCTGGAAGAACGGCTCGGGCGTTTCGGCCTCCATCACCGGCGGCGCCTCGACGGGCTCCTTCATCTACAACCCGCTGTATGCGAACCCGGCCGCGCGGAACTTCAAGCCGACGCACCGGTCGCCCCTGCGCTATTCCGACGGGGCCGCCGCCGAGATCGGGTACCACGCCTACGGCAGCGACCAGACCCCCGGCTACCACGGCTTCTACTGGGAAAACCAGGCGTTCACGCCCGGCACCTACGAGGTCGCCGGCGACGTCGTCGTGACCGCCCGCCGCATCCCGGGCTCGGGCGTGGACCCGGCGGACCCCACCGACGACGTGCCCGCCCGCGTCACGTTCCAGCCGGGCGTCACCCTACGCATGGCCACCACCGACACGATGGAAGGCGGCCGCGACGCGGCGCGCATCGAAATCGTGAACCACGGCACCCTGGAAATGGACGGCATCACGGGCATGTGGGTCAAGGCGACCTCGGCCGCCACGGTCCCCACCAAGAACGACTGGTACGGCGTGGTCGTGGCCTCCGACGCCTTCGGCACCAACGTCAGCGAAACCGAGGCGTCCTATGCGCTGTTCGGCGCGCGCCTGGAAACCAACAACCACATCATCAAGAACTTCGAAGCCTACAAGTGCGGCACCGGCGTGTACGTGGAAGGCGGCGCCCCGGAAGTCCGCAACGTGCTGCTGCACGACAACGACATCGGCCTGAACATCGTGAACTCGACGCCGAAGATCTACGACCTGGTGGCCCACCACAACTCGAGCTACGGCCTGTACGTGTCCCAGGCCGACGGCACCACGCGGACGATCAACGTCGACGGCTGCATGCTGTACGGCAACCCCAACGAAGGCGGCCACGTCTACCAGTCCTCGGGCGCCATCACCTTCGGCCTGAACCGCTGCACGATCCACGGCAACGGCAGCCACGGCTTCGAGTTGTACAGGACGGTCAACAACGCGATGACCCTGAACCTGACGAACTCGTCGATCACGTCCAACGGCGGCTATGGCCTGTACGGCTCCAACAGCTACTACACGCCCACGACGACCTGGTCCAACACGAACAACTGGGGCAACACCAGCGGCGCGTCCCTGGGCATCACGATGTCGGGCGGCACCGGCACGTTCAGTTACAACCCGCTGTTCAAGGACGCGGCAAACGGCGACTTCACGCCGACCGACCGCTCGCCCCTGCGGTGCGGCCACCAGGACGCGGTCCAGGCCGCGGGCTACAAGCCCTTCGTGGGCGATCCCACGGGGCAGTTGATGGGGTACCTGCACGGCGACATGACGCTGACGGCCGCCGGGTCGCCGTACGTCATCCCGGGCGATCTGATCGTGGACAACAAGTGCAGCACCACGCCGGTGACGCTGACGATCCAGGCCGGCACGGTCCTGCAGTTCGCGGCGAAGGCCGACGCGATGGGCGGCGGCGTCAGTGCGGCGCGGACGGAACTGCGCGTGCTGGACAACCTGGTCATGGACGGCGTCACGGCCCAGGTCGCGCTGACGACGGGCGCGACGGCACCGGCCAAGGGCGACTGGACCGGCGTCGTGCTGGAAACCGGATCCACGGTCAACGCCAGGGGCTACCTGGTGGAGTGGGCCGACAACGGCTTCCGGGGCGTGTCGACTACGGGCAACGTGTACGGCGCGGGCGTCGTTCGCAACGCCAGTTCCTGGGGCTACACGTTCAGTTCCGGCGCCAACGGCACCTGGGAGGACGGGCTGATCACGCTGAACGGCCAGGGCGGCATCTCGCTGGCCAACCTGACCGGCACGCCGGTGATCCGGCGGAACATCGTGCTGGACAACGGGTCCTACGACGTCTACGTCGCGGACGGCAGCGTCCAGTTGTTCAACAACGTGCTGATGGGGTCGAACACCGGCTTCTACGGGTACAAGAGCACCGGCACCACCGTCATCACCTTCGACCTGTACAACAACACGATCCACGAACACGCCGCGGAGTGCATCCACACGGTCAACTACGGCAGTTCGGCCAACTACATGAAACTGAACGGCCGGAACAACCTGATGACCTGGTCCACGGGCTGGGCGTTCCTGGACGACGGGTCGTACCGCATCCAGATGGGAACCATCGGCTGGAACTACAACAACGTCTACAAGACCGCGAACTACACGGCGGCGAACCCGTACAGCGGCATCAACAAGGGCGCGAACGACACGGCCTTCGACCCGCAGTACGAGGACATCGACCCCAGCGGTCGGCGGCGCTGGTACGACCTGCGGCTGCTGTCGATTTCGCCCATGGTGGACGCCGGCACCAGCGGCGGGCTGATCCCGACCGAGGATCTGATCAAGACCGCGCGGCCCAAGGTCACCAAGTGGGACATCGGCGCCTACGAGTATGACCCCGCGGTCAACCACGACCCCTGGGCGGCGGCGGGCGCGGACCTGCTGGTGGCCCAGGAAGACGTGACGTGCTTCGACGCGTCGGCCACCACGGACCTGGACAGCGACGCCATGACGTACGCGTGGACCTTCGGCGACGGCCAGGGCGCGGCGGGCAAGTTCGTGTGCCACACGTTCACGAACAACATCGTCCACGAGGTCATCCTGACCGTCACGGACGAGCACGGCGGCGTGGACCACGACGTGCTGGCCGTGGACGTGGACCGTCGGCCCATCGCCGAGGCCGGGCCCGAGGTGTTCGCGGCGGCGGGCGGGGACGCGGCGGCGTTCGACGGCTCGCAGTCGCGGGACGTGGACGGGACCGTGACCGCATACTCGTGGGACTTCGGCGACGGCAGCCCGCTGTCGACCGTGGCAAAGCCCTCGCACCAGTACAGCGCCGGCCCGTCCAAGGACTTCCTGGTCACCCTGACCGTCACGGACAACGACGGCTTCAGCAGCAGCGACACCACCATCGCCCACGTGTACGGCACCACCGACACGAACGGTCCGCTGATCGTCCACACGGCCATCGCCAACGGGCGGCCGGAAGGCCAGGCGGTGGACATCAACGCGACGATTTCCGACCCCAGCGGCGTCCAGGGCGCGAAGGTCTACTACCGCAGCGTGGGCGCGGCATCCTGGACGACCATGGCCATGACGCTGCTGGGGGGGACGTCGTACAAGGCGACGATCCCGTCCGCGGCCGTGACGGCGGCGGGCGTGCAGTACTACATCGAGGCGACGGACAGCTACGCGACGCCCAACACGGGCACCCTGCCGGCCACGGCGCCGGTCGCGGTGTTCACGTTCACGGTGAACCCGGTGGACAACCTGGGACCGACCATCGTGCACACGCCGATCGCGAACGGCCAGGCCGAGGGCCGACTGGTCGCGGTCGGGGCGACCGTCACGGACGCGTCGGGCGTGGCCACGGTCAAGCTGTACTACCGCGTCGGCGGCGGCTCGGCCTACGGCAACCTGTCGATGAGCACCACGGGCGACGGCGTCTACGCGGGCGCCATCCCTGCCGAAATCGTGACGGCGACGGGCGTGGACTACTACATCGAGGCCACCGACCAGGCGCCCGCGGCCAACAAGAGCACGGCGCCGCTGACGGCACCGGGCGTGCCCTACCACTTCTCGGTGAACGTCACCGACACGGCGGGGCCGACGATCGTCCACACGGCCGTCGCGAACGGGCAACTGTCGAACAACGCGGTGACGATCCTGGCGGACATCACCGACCTCAGCGGCGTCCAGTCCGCGAACCTGTTCTATCGCGTGACGGCCGGGTCCTGGTCCTCCACGGCGATGTCCAAGACCACGGGCAACACCTACAGCGCCCAGATCCCGGCCGGCATGGTGACGACCGCGGGCGTGCAGTACTACCTGTATGCGCAGGACAATTCCGCGGCCCACAACGCCAGCCTGGCGCCGGCCACGGCCCCGACCACGCCCTATGCGTTCACGGTCACCTCCGGGGACACCAGCGGCCCGTCCATCGCCCACACGGCCGTCGCGAACGGACAGGTCGCGGGGGCTGCCGTCACGATCGCCGCGGCGGTGGTGGACGGCTCGGGCGTCGCGTCGGTCACGCTGTACTACCGCATCCTGGGGGCGGCCTCCTGGACGATCCAGGCCATGTCGCACGGCACCGGGGATTCGTACCAGGGCGTCATCCCGGCGGACCAGGTCACCAGCGCCGGCGTGCAGTACTACCTGCGGGCGGTCGATGCCAGCACGGCGTCCAACGCCAGCGTCGCCCCGGTCACGGCCCCGGGCACCCCCTACGGGTTCACGGTGAAGGTCGAGGACCGGACCGGGCCGGACGTGGCCCACACGCCGGTGCGCAACGGCCAGATCGCGGGCAGCCCGGTCACCGTCACGGCGACGGTCACCGATGCCAGCGGCGTCAACAGCGTCACCCTGTACTACCGCGCCCCGGGCGGTTCCTACACGACGGCGCCGATGTCCCTGGGCGCAACGGACACGTATTCCGCGACGATCCCGGGCACGTCGGTGGCGACGCCCTCGGTCGAGTACTACCTGGTGGCGATCGACAACTCGCCGCTGAACAACCAGTCCATCGTGCCGTCCACGGCGCCCACGACGCCCTACGCGTTCACGGTGACGCCCCAGGACCTGGCGGGTCCGACGATCACCCACACACCCATCGCCGACGGGCAGGTCACGAACCGGGCGGTCGCGATTTCGGCGACGGTCACGGACGGCAGCAGCGTGGCGTCGGTCCAGTTGCTGTACCGCGTGCAGGGCGCGGCGTCGTGGACGACCATCGCGATGTCGGTGGCGCCCGGCGACACCTACACGGCGACCATCCCGGCCGTATCGGTGACGACGGCGGGCGTGGAGTACTACATCCGGGCGACCGACGCGTCGTCCAACGCCAACGTCAGCGTCCTGCCGACGACGGCGCCGACCACCCCGTACCGGTTCACCGGCGTCCTGCCGGACACCACCGGCCCGGTCATCACGCACACGCCGATCGCCAACGGGCGGACCGCGAACGTGGCGGTGACCGTCGCCGCGACCGTGAGCGACGTCAGCGGCGTCGCGTCCGTGAAGCTGTACTTCAAGGCGTCCAATGCGGCGACCTACGCCATCGTGGACATGGCCGTCACGACGGGCACCACCTGGCAGGCCGACATCCCGGCCTTCGCGGTCACGACCGCGGGCGTGGACTACTACCTGCTGGCCACGGACCTGGCCGGCGCGGCCAACACCTCCACCAGCCCGGCCAACGCGCCGACCGCCAAGAACACGTTCACGGTGCTGGCGGTGGACAACACGGCGCCGCTCATCGCGCACGTGCCGATCGCCGCCGGGCGGCCCGAGGGCGTGGCCGTGGCCATCAGCGCGGCCGTCAGCGACGCCAGCGGCATCGCCGGCGCGACGCTGTGGTACCGCACCACGGGCAGCGGCGCCTATGCGTCCGTCGCGATGACCGACGGGAACGCCGACGGGGTCTATGACGCCGGCATCCCGGCGGGCACCGTGCTGCCGGCAGGCGTGGACTACTACCTGACGGCCGTGGACGCGTCCGTGCAGGCCAACGGGGCGACGCTGCCCACGACCGCGCCGACGACGCCGTACCACTTCACCGTGACGGCACGGGACGTGACGCCGCCGGCGATCCAGCACACCCCCGTCGCGAACGGGCAACTGCTGGGGATCGACGTGCCGGTCCAGGCCAACGTCGTGGACGCCGGGGGCGTCCTGTCGGTCACGCTGTTCTACCGCGCCACCGGTTCGCCGACCTATGCGTCGGCGCCGATGGTGTCCGAGGGGACGGGCCAGTATGCGGGCCTGCTGCCCGGCGCGGCGATCACCGCGGCGGGCGTCGACTACTACCTCCAGGCGGTGGACGTCGCGACCCCGGCCAACGCGGCCGTGGCGCCCGTCACGGCCCCGACCACGCCGTACCGGTTCACGGTGAAGGTGCCGGACACCACGGGACCGTCCATCGTCCACACGGCCGTCGCCGACGGGCAGACCGTGGGCGTGGACGTGGCGATCGCGGCCACGATCACCGACGCCAGCGGCATCGCATCGGCCACGCTGTGGTTCCGGCCGACGGGGTCCGCGACGTTCTATTCCGTCGCACTGACGGCCCAGGGCGGCAACGCATACGCGGGCACCATCCCGGGCTACGCCGTCACCGCCGCGGGCGTGCAGTACTTCCTGCAGGCCATGGACAGTGCCCAGCCGCCGAACGCCGCGGTCCTGCCGGCGGGCGCGCCGACCGTGCCTTACGCGTTCACGGCCCGCGCGTCCGACACCACCGGGCCGACGATCGCGCACACGCCCATCACCGACGGGCAGACGGCGGGCGGGGACATCACGATCCAGGCGACCGTGGCCGATGCCAGCGGCGTCGGGACGGTCACGCTGTACTACCGCACGTCCGGCACGACGGCCTTCACGTCGGTGACCCTGGCCGCGCAGGGGAACGGCCTGTACTCGGCCGCGATCCCGGCGGTGACCGTGGCGGTTCCCGGAGTGGACTACTACCTGGTGGCCACGGACCAGGCGCAGCCGGCGAACACCTCGGTCCTGCCGGCGGGCGGCCTGGCCGCACCGTTCACGTTCACGGTTCTTGCGTCCGACGGCACCGGGCCGACGATCGACCACACGCCCGTCACCGACGGGCAGACGGCGGGCGGGGACATCACGATCCAGGCGACCGTCACCGACGCCAGCGGGGTCGGGTCGGTCACGCTGTACTACCGCACCTCCGGCACGACGCCGTTCGCGTCGGCAACCATGGCGGCACAGGGCGGCGACCTGTTCCAGGCCACGATCCCGGCAGCCACCGTGAAGGTCCCGGGCGTGGACTACTACCTGGTCGCCGCGGACCAGGCCCAGCCCTCGAACACCTCGAAGGACCCGGCCGGGGCCCCCGGCGCACCGCATTCGTTCACCGTCACGACCGCCGACACCATGGGCCCGGCGATCGTCCACACCCCGGTCCGGGACGCGCAACTGGTCGGCGTCGACGTGGCGATCCAGACCACGGTCACCGATCCCAGCGGCGTGACGCTGGTGCGGGTGCGCTATCGCGTGCAGGGCAGCCCGTACTTCGACAGCCGGGACCTGGTTTCCCAGGGTGAGGGCCTGTACGCCGGCGCCATCCCGGGCGCCGCCGTGACGGCACCCGGCATGGACTACTACCTCGAGGCCCAGGACGCGCTGGGCAACGGATCGGTCGCACCGGAAGACGGCCCTGGCACGCCGTACCAGTTCACCGTGTCCGCCACCGACAGCACCGGCCCGTCGATCCTCCACACCGCGATTGCCGACGGGCGGCCCGCCGGCGCCGACCTGGTGTTCCAGGCGACGGTCACCGATCCCAGCGGCGTGTCGCTGGTGCGGATGCGCTACCGGGTCCAGGGCGAACCCACCTTCGGCCTGCTGGACATGGCGTCCCAGGGCGGCAACGTCTACGCCGGCACGCTGCCGGGCGCGGCCGTGGTCGCACCGGCCATGGAGTACTACATCGAGGCCCAGGACGGCACACCCGCGGGCAACGGCTCGGTGGCCCCGGACGGCGCCCCCGGGACGCCGTACCACTTCACCGTGATCGTGCTGGACAACGCCGGCCCGACCATCGACCACGACCCGCTGACCGGCAACCACGTCGCCGGCATGGCGGTGCCGGTCACCGCGATCGTCACGGACCCCAGTGGCGTCGCGGCAGTGCGCATGTACTTCCGGCCCACGGGCACCGCGGACTTCGCGGTGACGGCGATGACCGCCAAGGGCGGCAACGTCTGGGAAGGGACCGTGCCGGCCTACGCCGTCACGACGCCCGGCGTGGACTACACCCTGGAGGCGGTCGACGCCTCGGCGCAGGCCAACGTGGCCACCAGCCCCGGCGGGGCCCCGGCGACGTTCCACGCGTTCCCGGTCATCGTGCTGGACACGGTCGGCCCGGTCATCGATCACACGCCGCTGTCCGACGGGCAGATGGCCGGCGCGGCCGTTCTGGTCCTGGCCGCGGTCACGGACGCCAGCGGGGTCGCAACCGTCACGCTGTCCTACCGCGCCAAGGGCACGACGCCGTGGTTCGACGTGGAAATGACCGCCGACGGCGACCTGTGGTCGGCCGAAATCCCGGGCACCGCGATGGTCCCGGCGGCGATCGAGTACTTCCTGACGGCGGCCGATCTGGCCGACCCGTCGAACACCGCACTGGACCCGAAGTGGGGCGCGGCGATGCCGTACTCCTTCACGGTCGTGACCGTGGACGGGGCCGGCCCGTCCCTGGCCGTCACGGCCGTCGCCGACGACCGTCCGGTGGGCAAGAGCGTCACGGTCCAGGCCACGGCCCAGGACCCCAGCGGCATCCACGCGGTCACGCTGTTCTACCGGCAGGCGGGCAGCACCGACTTCACGGCCGTGCCCATGGCGGCGACGACCGACGTCCAGTACCAGGGCAAGATCCCCGCCGAGGACGTCACCGGCACGGGCATCGAGTACTACGTGCTGGCCGTGGACGACGCCGCGGCCGCGAACACGGCCATCTGGCCTGCGACGGCGCCCGAAACGCCGGCATCGTTCACCCTCGCCGCTCCGCCCGACGCGGAAGGCCCGACGGTCGTCGTGGACACGATCCGCGACGAGCAGCCGGTGGGCGTCGACGTCGTCGTGACGGCGACCGTCACGGACGCCAGCGGGGTGGGCACGGTCACGCTGTTCTACCGCACCCAGGGCACGTCCGGGTTCACGTCCGTCACCATGGCGGCCGGTGCGACCGCCGACACCTACCAGGCGACGATCCCGGCGGCGGCCGTCGCATCCCCCGGCGTGGACTACTATGTCGAGGCCCTGGACCAGGCCGCCACGGCCAACAAGACGGTCGCCCCGACCGCCGGTCCGACCGGCCCCTACACCTTCACGGTGGACGTCCCGATCACGCCGGACACCACCCCGCCCGCCATCGTCCACACGCCGCCCGAGGGGACGCTGTACGCGGGCCAGGCCATCACGCTGGCCGCGACCATCACCGACGACAGCGGCATCGCCGCCGCCGTCCTGCACTACCAGGTCGCGGGCGGCATCTGGAACACCGTGGACATGACCGCGGCGGCCGGCAGCAGCCTGTGGAACGGCGTGATCCCCGCCGGCGAGGTCCTGGCGGGCGAGCTGCGCTACTACTTCGAGGCCCGCGACAAGTCGGCGCAGAACAACATCGGCCGCGAGCCGGCCGGGGCCCCCTCGGCGTCGCGCAAGCTGATCGTCGTCGAAAAGACCGGCGACACGAAGTCCGGCGGCGGCTGCGATGCCGGGTCCACCGGGGCGCTGATTCCGACGCTGCTGATGATGGTGCTGGCGTTTGCGGCGTTGCGGCGGCGGACGGTCTAGAGTCTCTCCACAATCTCCCCGTTCCCGATGCCGCCGCCCACGCAGCGGGTCGTCAGGCCCAGGCGCTTCCCGGCCCGCCCCAACTGGTGGATCATGTCGACGATCTGGCGGGCGCCCGTGCAGCCGACGGGATGGCCCAGCGACACGCCGCTGCCCCACTGGTTGACGCGCTCGGGGTTCAGTCCGGGCAGGTCGTGGTACGCGGCGGCGACGACCGCGGCGAAGGCCTCGTTCAGTTCGAACCGATCGATCTGCTCCAGGGTCAGCCCGGCCCGCTTCAACAGGTTCGGGATGACCTTGAAGGCGCCTTCGCCCATCAGTTCGCGCGGCACGCCGACGTTGTGCCAGGCCACCAACCGCGCCAGCGCCTTCCTGCCGGTCCGCGTCGCGTACTCCTCGCTGCACACGACCAGCGCCGCGGCGCCGTCGTTGATCGACGACGAGTTCATCCCCGTGATCGTGCCGCCGTCGGGCTTGAAGTAGGGCTTCTGGCCGGCGAACTGTTCCATGGTCAGCGCCTTCGGGCCTTCGTCAACAGCGAACATCACGGGCGGGCCCTTGCGCTGGGGGATCGGCACCGGCACCACGTAGTCGGCGAACCCGCCTTCCTCCCACGTCCGCATCGCGTTCGCGTGGCTGTTGAAGGCCACCCGGTCCTGCTCCTCGCGGGTGACGCCGTACTTTTCGACCAGGCGCTCGGTCATCAGGCCCATGACTTCGCCCTTCGGGCCGACGTTGCGGTCCACCAGGGCGCCCTGCACGCCGTCTTCCAGCGTCATGTCGCCGTACAGTTGACCCTTCAGGCGCCCCTGGTACAGGAAGCGCGGCACGTTGGACATCGCCTCGACGCCGCCGGCCACGCCGACCTCGATTTCGCCCAGCAGGATGCGCCGCGCCAGGGAGTGCACCGCGGCCGCGCCCGACGCGCAGTTCTCGTGGAACGTGGTCCCGGGGACGCTGCTGGGGATTCCCGCGAACTCGCCGGCCTGCTTGGCCAGGTTCGAGGCCCGCGGATCCTGCATCACCCAGCCCATGCAGGTGTACTGCATGTCCTCGGGCGCCAGGCCGGACGCCTCGATGGCCTTGCCGATGGCGAAGGTCGCCAGTTCGCGGGCCTGCATCGAGGCCAGCCCACCCCCCATCGCGCCGATCGGGGTACGAATCGCACCCAACACCACAACCTTGCTCATGGGTACCTCCTCGGGCCGTCCAGGCCCACCATGATGAAGTCGGGAAGATTGGATACTAACACGGAGGCAATCGGTCGGAGCGTCACTCGGGCGGGGGACCGTCCACGACCACGACGGTCGGGGGGATCCCGGGGCGGACCTTCACCTGGTCGAACTTCGTCAGCATCACCTGGCCCGCCGGACTGCCGCGCTCCTTGCGGACGTCCTTGCGGCGACACCAGTGCACGGCCACGCGTCCCGCGGTGCGGCACTTGGAGTACCAGGCCGCCAGGGAGGCAGCCTCGTCCAGCGTCGTCCGAGGAAGGCGCTGCAGGTGGTCGGGATTGCGCACCACCACGTGGCTGCCGGGCGTGGGCGCCACGTGCAGCCATATATCTTCCTGATCCGCGACGTGGAACGTCAGGTCGTCGTTTTCCGACGCCGTGCGCCCCACCAGGATTTCGAACCCGTCGCTGGATCGGTAGGTCCAGTAGCCTTTCCGGTCGCCCGCCATGCGTCGTCCCGCCCCCGTCACGCTGGCCCGATTGTTGGCCGGATGGGGCGTGGAGGCAAGCGCGCAGCCGCAGTCGCCTCGGGCTGCTCCAACGATGCTACACTCGCGCCGTCCGTGAACACGCGAGGTTCCCGTGCGGTGGCTCCCGTCCGCGTCGTTTTCGTTCCAGACCGACCTGCCCCTGGAAACCATCGTCGAGCTCGCCACGTCCCAGGTGGAGCCGTCCAGCCTGCTGGCGATCTTCCACCGGCTGACGCGCCCCTTCCGGGGCCGGGTGGGGCGCGCGGGGTTCAAGGTGAAGCCCGCCCGCACCTGGCTGCAGCACCAGTCCCTGAACGTGGCCGAGGGCCGGTTCGTCCAGACCCCGTCCGGCGTGCGCGTGGACGTCGTGTTCCGACTTTCCTGGATGATGTGGGGACTCTTCGGGCTGCTCGCGGCCGGCTTCGGGGTGGGCGTCTGGGCCCAGTGGCAGAGCGGCGCCGACCCGAACTTCAAGACCGCCGGCCTGCAGCTGTTCGTGCTGGCGTTCCTGTACGTGACCACGCTGATGCGCTTCAACCGCGAGGTGGGCCCGGCCCGCGCCGCGATCCTGGCCTGGTTCGGTTCGAACGTCCAACCGACCCCGGGGGGGCAGACGACAATTCCGCGCTGAAACCCTGGTGCCTCCACCCGCAAGACGCGCTATGCTCGCCGCCAACCAAGACCCTCTGCGAGGCATCATCATGCTGGCGGTGATCTCGGATCTTCATTTCGAGGAAGAGGCCCTGGACAAGGTCACTTCGGCGGCGAACCCCGATGGGGTGTCGTTCGTGCGGAACCTTCCCGCCGGGGCGTACCACAAGATCATCGCGCGACTGGCCGACGAGGTGATGCGCAACAAGGCGACGCACCTGGACGTCGTGCTGGCCGGCGACGTGTTCGACCTGCACCGGACGCTGCTGTGGTTCGGCAAGGACGACGGCGCGGGCCGCTTCCAGCCGACGCCGGACCCGGTGCGTCCCTACGTCGCCAACACGAAGGTGACGCCGGATCTGGAAACGAAGATCGTGGACATCCTGGACGCCATCGCGAAGGAGGAGCGCGTCGCGGGGGCGCTGCAGGCCTTCAAACTGCTGTGGCAGGGCCTGTACGTCCCGAAGGGCGGCGATCCCAGCGCCCCTGAACAGTTCCCGCTGGCGGCGGACTGCATCCGCGCCGTGTACCTCCCCGGCAACCACGACCGGCTGGCGAACGCGACCCCGAAAATCCAGCAGAGGGTCCGGCACCACCTGGGCCTGCCCGAAACGGACGCGCCGTTCCTGCACACGCACACCTCCGACGATCCCCGCGTGATCGTGCGCCACGGCCACGAGTACGACGCCTTCAACTTCGGCACGGACTACAGCCGCAAGACCTCGATCCCGTCCAGCATCCCCGAGGAGCACTACGAAGCCCCCACGTTCGGGGACTTTGTGACGGTCGACATCGTGGGCGCCCTGCCCTGGCGCATGCGCCGACACTACGGGGACGAAACCATCGTCGACACGCCCGCCCTGGCCGCGATCTACCTGCGCCTGCTGGAGTTCGACGACGTCCGCCCCCAGTCCCGCCTGCTGGACTTCGTGCTGGGCACCGCGGACACCAACCCCAGGCAGGACGAACAGTGGAACCTGCTGCGACCGGTCCTGGCCGGCCTGCTGGACGACGTCTGTGACCACCCCTTCCTGCGCGCCAGCATCGCCAGGATGAAGCCGGTCGGCATCAAGAAGCGCCTGGCCCTGCTGGCGGTCAAGGCGGCGATCCGGTCCCGGGTGTGGCGGCGCGCCCTGCCCCTGGGGGTGATGCGGTCGCTGATGGGCCAACTGGAAGGCGCCGGTGACGCCCCTGCGACCTACGCCCACCGGGAACACGCCATCCAGCACGGCACGACGCGGTTCGTGGTCGCCGGGCACACGCACAACCCGGACGTCGTGCCTGTCGGCCAGGCCTCGCGCGAACAGGTCTTCATCGACACGGGGACCTGGCGGAACAAGGTGCTGCCGACCGTGGCCGGCGAAGGGTTCGTCCGCCTGAAGTCCCTGACCTACGTGACCGTCTATGGCTCCACCGAGGACGGCGGCCGCGACGCCGACGACAGCGTGCGGCAGGAGTCCTTCGACTTCTGGTCGGGCTTTGCCGAGAAGTGGCCCGAACCCACGAACACGAAAACGAACCCGGCGACGGAGGGAATCTAGATGGAACGCATCGCGAAGCCCCTGGACCGGATGCTGGATCGCTACGACGCCATCGTCATCGGCAGCGGCTACGGCGGCGCACCGGTGGTGAAACGGATCGCCCGCTCGGGCCGCACCGTCTGCCTGCTGGAGCGGGGGCGCGAGTTCCACCCCGGCGACTTCCCGCGCACCTTCGCCGAGGTCCTGGCCCAGGTCGGCATCGACCGCCCGCTGGCCCGGGGCCCGGGGCTGTTCGACTTCCAGCCCGGTCCCGGCGGGCACCTGTCGGGGTGCGGCCTGGGCGGCAGCTCGCTGATCAACGGCGGCGTCATGGTGGCGGCCGATCCGCGGGTGATGGACGACCCGGCGTGGCCGGCCCCCCTGCGAGGCGGCACGGACCCCGACTGGATCGCGGGCCTGCAGCGCGCCCAGGACGTGATGAAGCCCGCAACCGTTCCCGACACGGCGCCGCACCTGCCGCGCCTGGAGGCCCACGCGTGGACGGCCCGCACCCTGGGCGTGCCCTTCCGGCGGGCGCCGGCGACCATCGCGTACACGGCCGACCGCACGATCGGCAACGTGGACCGGGGCGCGTGCCTGCTGTGCGGGGACTGCTGCACCGGCTGCAACGCGGGCGCCAAGGGCACCACGGCGAACACCTGGCTGTCCAACGCCGTCGGGTACGGCGCCCACGTCTTCGCGGAAACCGACGTCGTGGACATCCGGCGCGAGGGCGACGACTGGATCGTCCGCTTCCGCCCCTACGCCGACGACCGCAAGCGCTTCGACGCGCCGCCGTCGTTCGTCCGGGCCGGCGTCGTGGTGCTGGCGGCGGGCACGCCCGGATCGCCCGGGATCCTTTTGCGGTCGAAGGCCAACGGCCTGACCGTTTCGAACCGCCTGGGCCACCGCGTGTCCGCCAACGGGTCGGCCGTCGCCTTCGCCTGGGACGGCGAGCGGATCATCGACGGCGTGGGCTGCAACCCCAACCCGCCCGTGACCGGCCGCCCGGTGGGGCCCGCCACGACCGGCATCGCCGATGCGCGCCCCGGAACGGGCATGGCCGGGGGCGTGATGCTGTTCGACGGGGCGATCCCCGGTGCCGTCGGGCGCCTGATGGGTGCCGCCGTCGGGTTCGCGGGGCTGACGGGGGGCACTCCGGGCGGGGCGGCGGACGGGGGCGGCACGCTGGGACGCTGGATCCACCGGGCCGCCGACCAGGGCATGGCGATGGTGTTCGGTCCCCACCAGGGGGCCGCGGCGCGCACCCAGACGCTGGTCGCCACCGGGCACGACACGTCCACCGGGCGCGTGGTGCTGGCTGACGGCACCGCCGAGGTGGTGTGGGCCGACGGGGCCGCGCCCTTCCCTGCCGTGAAGGCGTTGATGGACCGGGCCGCGCTGTCGCTGGGCACCACGGCGGTCCCGGGCACCGACGTCCCGGTCCTGTTCGCCCTGGGCGGCTGCGGGATGGCGGAAACGGCCGCGGAAGGCGTCGTCGATTCCGCCGGACGCGTGTTCGCGGGGGCCACGGGCACGGCCGTGCATCCGGGCCTGTACGTCGTGGACGCCTCGGTCGTGCCGCGTTCGCTGGGCGTGCCGCCGTCCCTGACCATCGCCGCGCTGGCCGAGCGCACCGCCGCCCTGATCCTGAAGGAGCAGGGCTGGACCGAGGACGCGGGCGGTGCCCCGGTGCTGCCCCCGGACCCGCCGCCGCGCCCCGGCCTGACCTTCACCGAGAAGATGGCGGGCGCGATCCGGCCCGCGCCCCCCGGCAACGGCGTGCTGGACTTCACCGCCGACGGGCCCGGCGCCACGCCCCTGGCCTTCGTGGTCACCATCGAAACGGACGACCTGTACGGCCTGCTGCAGCGCCCGGACCACCCGGCCCGCCTGTTCGGGACGGTGCAGGCGCCCGGGTTGAGCCCCGAACCCCTGTCGGCGACGGGCGACTTCGCGCTGATCGTCGAGGATCCCACCGCCGTGGACACCTGGTCCATGCGCTACCGGATGGACCTGCTGTCCACGACGGGCCAGCACTGGTTCCTGGACGGCGTGAAGGTGCTGCGCCGCGGGGCCGGCCACGACCTGTGGAAGGACACGACCACGCTGTTCGTGACGGTCCACGACGGCGCGGCCGACGGGCCCGTCACGCACCGCGGCACCCTGCGGATCGCCATCACGGACTTCCTGGCGCAGGTCGGGACCATGGCGGTCACGGGCGACGTCCCGGAAGCCGAGCGCATCGCCCTGCTGGCGCGCTTCGGGGCGTTCTTCGGCACGTCGCTGCTGGACATCTACGGCGGCCTGCTGGCCACGGACCTGATCTTCGCCCGGGAGGTCCATCCCCGGGATCCCGGCCCCCACCGCTGGGGACACCCCGACATCCACGAGGTCCAGACCGACGACGGCGTGACGATCCGCCTGACGCGCTACAACGGCGGCACCAAGGGGCCCATCCTGCTGGCGCCGGGCTTCGGCGTGTCGACGCTGTCGTTCAACGTGGACACGGTGAAGCCGAACCTGCCCCAGGCCATCTCCGAGCGGGGCTTCGACACGTGGCTGCTGGACTACCGGGCCAGCCCGGACCTGCCGTCCGCCCGGTCGCGGTTTTCCCTGGACGACGTGGCCCGCAAGGACTGGTTCACGGCCGTCCAGGCGGTGCGCGGATTCACCGGCGCCGATTCGGTCATCGCGCTGGGGCACTGCGTCGGGTCCATGACGCTGCTGATGGGCCTGCTGGCGGGCCTGCCGAACGTCCGCGCCGCCGTGTGCAGCCAGTTGACCACGCACCCGGTCACCACGCGCCTGACGCGCCTGAAGGCCGTGCTGCACCTGGCCGAACTGATGGACTATGCCGGCATCCACAGCCTGGACACCACCGTCCAGCCCACCGCGGCCGCCCGGGCCCTGGACCTGCTGCTGCGCCTGTACCCGGTGGGGGACGAGGACTGCGACAGCCCCGTGTGCCGCCGGATCTTCGCCTTGTACGGGCCGTCCTACAAGCACAGCCGCCTGGACGAAGCCACGCACGCCGCCATCCTGGACATGTTCGGCGTGTCCAGCGTCCCCGCCTTCCGGCACATCACGCGCATCCTCCGCGAGGGCCACGTGGTGGACAAGGACGGCAACGACACCTACCTCCCGAACTTCGATCGCCTGAACCTGCCGATCCTCTTCATCGCCGGCGCCGAAAACCGCCTGTTCCTGCCCGAATCGTCGCGCATCCTGCACGACAAGCTGGTCGCCGCCTTCGGCCCGGCCAAGTTCCGCCGGATCGTCGTGCCGGGGTATGCGCACATGGATTGTTTCGTCGGCAAGGACGCGGCCAAGGACGTATACCCGGATTTGCTGGATTGGCTGGAGACGCAGGCGTAGCGGATTGCAGGGGGGACGCCCCGGACCGCCGCGACCCGTTCGGCCGCGACGATCCGGGGCCAGCGGCTACGCGGTCGGCTGGGGGTGCGCAATCGATTGCACCCCTCCGGTCCCCGGCGGCTCGGGTTCCTGCACCGCGCGGTTCCGCGACAGGGTCGGGAAGTAGGGCCTTGCGGCGGCGACGTCCTGCAGGCGGATGCTCACCTGGCAGCGCACCATGCTGACCGCCTTCCGGTACGCGCGAACCTGGGCCTTCAGCGCCTGCACCGCGTTGCGCTCCATCGCTTCCGCCTCCTTCCATGCCTCCATGGCGCCCTGCCACGCGGCCACGGCTTCCCTCAACCTCTGGGCCCCCGCCGGATTGCCTGTATTGGCGTCCATCCGCCCGACCAGGAACCGCACCGCCTGCTGGCGCTGAGCGACGCCTCCTTCCACCAACCCCTTCCGGTCATCCGGGAACAGCGTGCGGTACGCCGCATCGCTCCGGTCACCGCAGCACGCTTCCAGCGCATGGAACTGCAAGGCCCGGATGACCTGGACCATCGCGTGGTCCGCCTCTTCCGTCAAACCGCGCGTCAGCCACCGGCCGTTTGCCGCCGCCTTCCTCGCCTCCCCGGCCTGTTCCAGCCGTTCGATCGCCGCCCTCACCGCCGGCACAAGGTCCGCCAGTTCGGCATTCCCCCCCAGCCGCTCGGCGCTCCGGCGCCCCAGAGCCAACAGAACCTCGATCCGTGTCTCCAAGAGTTGGGTTCGACCCAGGCAGAGCAGCATGCACTGCGCAACTCGTTCGACGCAGTTTCACGACGTCTGGACGGGCCGGACGGGCTGGACGGGCTGGACGGGCTGGACGTTGAAGGTGGCCCGAAATCAACCTCACATTAAGGGGCGTTTCTGACCTTCGGAACACGACGAACAGCGACGAACAGCGATATGGACTACACTAACGAAGTTTGCTAGGGTTGCGCTGCCGTCACAATCGGGGGAATTGGACAATTGGAAATTGCTTTTGTGCAAATTAGCGATATTCACTTTCGAGATGATCGCCAGAATCAGATTGCTGGGCATCTTTCGGCCATTGAACGCGTTCTAGCGGCCGTGCGGTCCCGTCTGGCCCTCCACCGAGTCGACGCCTGCTTTCTAGCTGTAACCGGGGATATCGCCTATCACGGCAGGGAGACAGAATACGCGCTCGCCACACCATTTCTTAAGAAGCTGCTAGATGGACTGCGGGCAGAACTGGCACACGCTACCTGTCAGATTGTTCTGGTACCTGGCAACCATGATTGCGATTTCGAGACGCAATACCCGGAGATAGCCCTCAGGAGCCGGATACTGAAAACCGATGGGCTAGAAGATGTCACCGGACTTGAGGCAACGATCGTAACCTGCATCCAGAAACCCTATCGGGATTTTGAGTCTCGCTTGGCACCTATTTCAGACAAGGACCATCTCGTCAGTGAGCCGGGGCCATGCGTACAAATCCATGAGTTCAAAGTATCCGGCAATGTAATCCGCTTCTACGCGCTGAACACAGCCTGGATGTCTGAAAGAGATGAAACCCCTGGAAAGCTCGTCTTCCCACCGGCAGGACTCAGTGAGCCACTGTCTGCTCCGTTGCCATCGCTTTCGATCGTGCTTCAGCATCATCCCGCGCGAGGTTGGTTCCGCCCAAGCAATGCTCGCGACTTGACGCGACGCCTGGAGGGCTTGGCGGATATCATCCTAACCGGACACGAGCATGAGTCAGACGATGCCAGTGTGTCACGAACCACTGGGGCACAAGTAAACTATATCGAAGGATACGCATTTCAATGCGACGGAGCAAAAGGGCAGCCAACGTCCGCCTTCAAAGTTATCGTCGTCGATACGGCAATGCAATCTCAGGTGACCTACAATCTAATATTGGATTCGGACGGGATCTATCTGCCGGAGACGGAGAACCCTCCTGCGCGCCCTCTGATCAGCAATCCCAAACGACTTGAGAGTAGTTTCATCTGGAGCGAGAAGGGCAATGCGTTTGCGACAGACCTAGGGTTGCCCGTAACCCATGTCAAACGTGGACGCGTCACTCTTGATGACCTGTTTGTCTATCCCTTTGTCCGGCAGGTACCGCGGCAACCACCGTCGACTACGTCGAACGAGAGGCTCTCCGCCGATAGAATTCCTTGGCTGCACGAACGGACAATCATTGTCGGAGGTGAGCTCTGCGGCAAATCCACATTGGCCAAGAAGTTCTTTGCCGACGCGTCTCAATCGCAGGATCTTGTCCCTGTATTTGTCAGGGGGATCGACATCAAGAGCACTTCTCCCCGCGATTGTAGTGCTCTGATTGATGACGCCTTCACCAAGCACTACTCATCCGCCAAGGAGCGGTATCGCCAGCTACCAAAGGAAAGGAAGGTTCTGATCATTGACGATATCCACCGTTCGAGCAAACGGGGAGAAGCCATCGACAAGGTGTTGCGTTGGTGCGCCGACCAATTCGGAACAATCCTTTGTTTTGCAGACAACATGCTGATGCTCGACGAGGTCGGCGACGGGCCGGAGGAACGCATCCTGCCGTTGTTTGCACGTTACGAAATTCTGCCGTTCGGACACTCCAAGCGGAATGAATTGATCTACCAATGGTGCACGCTTGGAGAGTCTCAGGAAAACATACCCGAGGTGAAGAGGCGGACTGCGAGGGTAGTTCAGCAGGTTAACGCTGTGCTTGGCAAAAGGTTCGTGCCATACGTACCGCTATTTGTTCTAGGGATACTTCAGCAAATCGAGACGAGTGGAGGCCCTGACAACTATACGGCATCACAAGGGGCTGTTTTCGAAGCGCTCGCAACGTTGAAGCTTCAGATGAACTTCAAGGAAGACCTCCTAACAGCCAAGAACTACTTGGCTCACTTCGCATTTGCACTCTACGAGCGTCGGCAACGGTTCATGACGATTTCTGAGTTTGACAAGTGGCATGACGGTTACTGTAAGGAATTCAAACTGCGTCTTGATGCCGGCGACTACCGCAGACGGCTTGTTGATTCCCAAATTTTTCAAGTCTTGGACGACGAGGTCGGCTTCTTGCACCGCTTTGGATACTATCTCTATGTGGCAGACTATTTTGCGCGGCATATTGAAGAGCCGGAAACCCAGGCGCGCGTTCGAGAAATGTTCCGGTCTCTTTTTCATGAGGAGACGTCAAACATTCTCGTGTTCCTTTGCTTCAAGGCATCTGGCCACACCGAGTTCATCGTGCAGATGATGCTCGAGTCAGCAAGAAGCGTTTTTCCGCAACACTTGCCTGCCACCCTTGAAGATGACGCGAGGCTCATAGGCGATCAGATCGCTTCGGCTAGTCCGCCCGAACTGGACTCTCTGTGTCCAGATACTCGTCGCGCGCGGATGTTGGAGGCAAGTGATGGCCATGAGCCGAATCCATACGGCAATCTGCGTGAGGATGACTTGAGGCTTGAGGACGAGGCCGAATCGAACTATCCCCCGGAGCTTCGGGAGTGCTATGCTGCTGTGCGAAGTATTCAACTTCTTGGACAGATCCTGCGCAATTTCTACGGTACGCTCGGTGGGAATCAGAAGGTCGAGATTTCTCGCGCTGCGTACGAACTCGCGATGAGGGTGGTGAGTTGGTACTTCTGCTTCATCACTGAGAACCAGCGAGCCGTCGCCGAGGGATTGGCCCGTGTTATTGTCAGGGACCACCTTCGTGAGTATTCGGATTCAGAACGTCTTGGCCTTGAAGTGCAGCGGACCCTTCATGCCCTTACTGAGCTTGTATCGACCGGGATGATCAAGCGAGCAGCCGACGCAACAGGAATGCGTGCGCTGGAGCCCGTCTACAGTGAGGTGATAAATGGAGATGACGGGAAGCCGCTGTCGGCTGCGTATGGTCTGATTGGGCTGGAGATCGCGCTGAATGTGAGCCCAACTACCCCCTTGGAGAAAATCCGCGCCGCATCAAAGGACCTTCGGGGAAATCTTTACGCACTAAGAATTCTCCAGCATCTGGTATTGGCACATCTTTCTGCCAGTTTCGTCGAAGAAAAGGTAACTCAGCAAGTTTGCGCTGCGCTTGGGATCAAGGAACCGCCCAAGGTCGTTTCTGACGGGGCACTGAAGCAGTTGCCTCGGCCAAAGTAGGTGAAAGGACCTGCCCTCCCATGCAACCGGACAGTTTCGAGTGAGACATCATATCAAGGCGACCGCGGGCCGGGTCCGGGGGTGCCAACGCGGAAGCCTCCGGAGGCGCGGTCCACCTTGCGGGGGCAATAACAATCGGACCGCGCCGAGTAGGCAGTTGCCGGCTGGGGGCAGAGCCCCCGGCCGGACAACGGTTCTGCGTGGCACCACCGGGACCCGGCCCCCCACAACGTCACGTCATTCGATGTGGCTTGTTACTGCGGCTCAGGGGCTCAGCGGCCCTGCGGCCCTGCGGCTAGAACCCCATTTCGTACAACACCCGGCTGGCCAACCGGTTCGCCAACGTGGGATTTTCGCCCGTCTGCACGAAGAACGTCTGCCGTAGCGGCAGGCTCAACTTCCGCATGACCTTCTTCCACGCCGGCCCGGGCTTGTCGGGGAACGCCGCCGGGTCCATCTGGCTGCAGGACATGTAGAACACGTTGCCGAACTGGTAGTGCGCGTCCAGGCCGTCGTTCGTGAACAGTGCCAGCAACCCCGGTACATTGACCCACGGCCGGTACGGCGACGGGTCGCCGATCAGCTTGATCCGCGGCTTGCCAAACGTGTCCACCGCCAAACGCATATACCGGCTGACCATCGGGTCCAGCCCCATCTTGGTCGCGCCCACCCAGTCCACCGCCACCAGGTCCGACCCCGCGATGATCGTGTCCGTCCTGCGCGGCGCCGGCGACGCGAACACCCCGAACGGCCCGTCCGCGCTGTCATAGGCGTCCACGATGCCGAACTGCACCGGGAACGCGTGCAGGTACTCGATGGCCGTCTCGAAGATGCCGCGCCCGCAGTGGTATTCCTTGAACTTGTTGGCCAGCGGCAACGCGCCGTAGATGTTCTTCAGCGTCAGCGTGTAGTACGCATAGCAATGCGTCTTGTTCTTCGCGAACGAAATCCGGTAGTCCGCTTCGCGCCACACCTTCGACACCGGCGCCTCGGCGCCCAGGTGCGGCCCCAGGGGCCGGTGTTCGTCCACGTCCAGCGTCATGTCCACGATCGGCACGCCGAGGGCCCCGAACCCCTGGTACTCCGCCACCTCGGCCACGCTGCGGTGCTCGAAGAACTGGCCGTAGGTGCTGTGCGCTTCCACGATCGTGAGGTTCGTGTAGCCCCGCGCCTTCAGCCGGTCCACCAGGCGCCCGACCAGCCGGGGGTTCGTGAAAGTGGACACGTCCTCGCGGCTGTAGGAAAACATGAAGTTCGGCTTGATGATGACCTTGAACTTCGCCTTCGTCTTGCCCGACGCCAGGCGCGCCTGGTCCACGTTCAGGTCGAACCCCGAGTCATCCAGCGCCCGGTCCAGCGCGGCGTAGCGATCCGCCCCCGTGGCCACCGCCACGACGGCCTCCCGCGTGGTCCCCACCGGCTCGCGCCGCAGCAGGTCCATCGCCTCTTCCAGCGCCAGCGTTTCAACGCCCGACGCGTCCTTCACGCGCCGGATGCGCCGCAGGAAGATCCCCGTCGGGTAGTGGTCGTTCGCGACTTCCAGCACCGGGTCGCCCAGCACTTCGAAGGCCGGCGCGCCGCCCTCCTTCGGGTCGTTCAGCAGCGTCACCTTCGTCTGGGCGCCCTCCAGCGCATACTCCGCCGACGAGGACCAATCGATCAACGCCCCCAGCCACGCGTCCAGCCGGTCCTTGCCCCAGTTCACCCGGTCGTCGCGCAGCACGCCCGTGTGGATCTGCGTCCGGATGACGCCGTTGCCCGCAGGGATCGCGCACAGGTAGTGGTACAGCAGCGTGGGCTCCTTCAGGCTGCAGAAGGTGCCGTGCTCGGCTTCGCCCCGCGTGCGGGCCGGGTCCACCACGAACGGTTCGGCCGCGGCGCCTGCCCCGATCGACAACGTCCCCGACAGCATCCGGACCAACTGCGGCGTGATCGTGATGCCCAGCGGGTGCGTTTCGGGCAGCACCTGGCGCAGGGCCGAGGCCATCGCGCTGTTCAGGTTGCGGACCATCTTCGGGACGATCGGGAACGGGAAGGCCACCGCGTCGAACTCGGCCGCCCGGAACTTCAGGTCGAACTCCACGTGCCGGGGCGTCAGCGCCGGATCGCCGGCGTCGATCGCCTTGAACGACACCGACTGGCCGTCCGCCACCTCGTACAACGTACCCTTGAAATGGCAGGTGCCCCGCGCCAGGTCCAGGCCCAGCCCCGCCAGCGCCCGGCGGGTGGTCGCCAGCCGGCGCCAGCCTCCCGCACCGTCGCCCACCAGCAGCAGCACGTCGCTGAACTGCTCGCCGTCGCCCCAGGGGAAGCCCTTTTCGTGGGTGCCTGCCACCAGGAAGAAGGGGCGGTCGACGTTCGCGGCGTCCGCCACCACGCCTGACAGGACCAGGTTGAAGTAGGCCGCGTCGTACAGCGGGGACCACTCGTCCAGGTACTCGTCCCGGATGGACCCCATCGCCAGCGACAGGAACGCCGCGGGGGCCGCCAGGCGCTGCAGGGCGGTGGCCTCGCCTTCCACGCGCATGGACGACGCCAGGGACCCCGAGTCCTTCAACAGGAACTGCAGGATGCCGGCGCCCACGACCGGTGCCGACGCGTCGATGCCCTGGTGGATGGTGGTGTACAGGTGCGTGATGTCCCACAGGACGTTCGTTTCGTCCGCCCGCAGGTGCTTCTGGCCATGCAGGTAGTAGGCCTGCCCGTTCGTGGCCTGGAACCCGAACGCGTACATCATCCGGCGTTCGCCGTTGTCCGGGTCCAGGTCGAACATGTGGATTTCGCCGTCGGTGATGGGGAACGTCCCCCCCAGCGGCTCCCACGTGACGGTCCCGGTCAGCACGCCCATGTGGCGCTCGTCCTCCAGGAAGTCCTGGAAGTCCGCCATGCGGGCCTGGACCGTGAACTGGATCGGCGTCTTGCCATCACGGCCCGCGACTTCCCCGGCCACGGGATCGGTGACCCCCAGGGCGGCAAAGCCGGACATCGTCTCGTCGAACACGAAGGTCACGTTGCTCAGAAGGCCCATGTTCCCCCCCGTCTGGTTGGCGTACTGGTGGTGACAGGGGCTTATGCTCTGACGGGCGGGGGGGAGTGTCAAGACCCGGGACGGACCCGGACCGATCGGAATCCTACAACCGGAACGTCTTGCCCAACTGCAGTTCCTTGGCGCCATAGAACGCCAGGTACGACGCCAGGGGCCGCAACGCCGCGGACTTCAGCATCGCCGCGTCGGCCTTCAGCACCAGCGGCAGCGCCTTCGCGGCCATCCGCCCGATCGCCCCCGGCTGGGCCGCCGACAGCCACCCGACCAGCGGCCCCAGCACGTGGTAGCGCTCGACGCGCTCGACCTTGAACACGTCGCCCGCCTCGGCCACCAGCGCGTCGGCATCGGGCAGCGCCAGCAGCGACGCCGCGCCCGGCAGACGGGCCAGCAGGTCGGACGCCTTGGGCAGGACCTTGTCCGCCCCGGGGATCCGCAGCAGCGCCTTCGTCATCGCGCCCGTCGGAGGCCGCACGCGGATGCGCACGAAGATGCGCCCGCCCGCCCGCAGCTCCCGGGCCGCCTTCTTCAGCAGGATCACGGGCTCGTTGTACCGGCCCAGCGCCGAAAAGAAGATCGCCAGGTCGAAGCCGCCCGACGCGAACTCCCGCTTCATGTAGTCCGACGCGTACCCGTTCAGGCGGATCCCGCACTTGGCCTCGTCGGCCAGGGCCTGCAACGCCGCCAGCCGCTCCGCGTCGGGCTCCACGACGGTGACGAACACGTTGGCCTTCAGCAGGTCCAGCGCGATGCGGCCCTTGTCCTCCAGGCCGACCACCAGGGCACGGCGGGCGCCGTCCTTGGCCCACGTCAGCACGTCGGCCAGCGTTTCGCCCTCGAGGGCGTCGGTCAGCGCCGCGTCCTCCAGGAACGCGTCCAGCCCCGGCCCGCTGACGCGGTGGACCCGGGACTCTTCCTCGATGGAGCGCATCGTTCGGACCATGGGGTACCTCCGGGGCGTTTCAGGCAGGCGCTACAGGACCCGGCGCGCGTTTTCGTCCTTCAGGCGGGCGACCAGGTCGGCCACCGCCATCGGGCCCAGGTCCTCGCCGTTGCGCGCGCGGACCGACACGGTGCCGTTTTCGGCTTCCCGCCCGCCGCACACCAACTGGTAGTTCACGTGCTGCATCTGGGCGTCGCGGACCTTCTTGCCCAGTTTTTCGTTGCGCAAGTCGGCTTCGGCACGGATGCCCGCGGCCGTCAGCGTCGCAGTCACCTGTTTCGCATAGTCCGCGAACTTGTCGCCGACCGGCAGCACCTTCACCTGCGTGGGGTTCAGCCACAGCGGGAACTTGCCGGCGCAGTTTTCGATCAGGATGCCGATGAAGCGCTCCAGGCTGCCCAGGATGGCGCGGTGGATCATGACGGGCACCTTGCGGGTGCCGTCCTCGGCCTCGTAGGTCGCGTGGAAGCGCTCGGGCATGCTGAAGTCGACCTGGATGGTGCCGCACTGCCAACTGCGGCCCATGCAGTCCTTCACGTGGAAGTCGATCTTGGGCCCGTAGAACGCGCCGTCGCCGGGGTTCAACTGGAAGTCGATTTCCTTGGTCGTCAGCGCCGCGGCCAGGCCGGCTTCCGCCACCTGCCACATCTCGTCGGTGCCGATGCTGCCCTGCAGGGGCCGCGTGGACAGTTCGACGGCGACCTCCGTGAACCCGAAGGTCTTGTACATCTCGAAGACCAGGCCGATCGTTTCCACGACCGCGGCCTCGACCTGCTCGGGCGTGCAGAAGATGTGCGCGTCGTCCTGGGTGAAGGACCGCACCCGGAACAGCCCGTGCAGGACGCCGGACATTTCGTGGCGATGCACGGCGCCCAGTTCGGCCACGCGCAGGGGGAATTCCTTGTAGGAATGCATGCGGCTCTTGTAGACCAGCAGGCCGCCGGGGCAGTTCATCGGCTTGACCGCGTGCGGCACGTCGTCGATGGTCGTGACGTACATGTTCTTGCGGTAGTGGTCATAGTGGCCCGACGTCTGCCACAGCGACATGTTCAGGATCGCGGGCGTCAGGATTTCGTTGTAGCCGTAGTTGCGGTGCACTTCCCGCCAGTACTCGACGACGGTGTTGCGCAGCGTCATGCCCTTGCCGTGCCAGAACGGGAAGCCGGTGCCCTCGTCGTGGAACGAGAACAGGTCCATTTCCTGGCCGATCTTGCGGTGGTCGCGCTCCTTCGCCGCCTCGATGGCCGCCAGGTACGCGTCCAGGCGGGCGGCGTCGGGGAAGGACACGCCGTAGATGCGCTGCAGTTGCTGGTTGTTCTGGTCGCCGCGCCAGTAGGCGCCCGCCATCTTGGTCAGTTTGACGGCCTTGATCATGCCGGTGCGCGGGACGTGGGGGCCGCGGCAGAGGTCCGTGAATTCGCCCTGGCGGTAGGCCGTGATGCTGCCTTCCTCGAAGGCCTGGATCATTTCGACCTTGAAGGGGTTGGCCGCGAACGCCTTCAGCGCGTCCTCGCGGGACAGCTCCAGGCGCGCCACGGGGTGGTTTTCGGCGACGATCTTCGCCATTTCCGCCTCGATCGCCGCCAGGTCCTCGGGCGTGATGGGACGGACCGCGAAGTCGTAGTAGAAGCCTTCCTCGACGACCGGGCCGATCGTCGGCTGGGCCTCGGGGAACAGGCGCAGCACGGCGTGGGCCAGCAGGTGCGCGGTCGAATGCCGGAACACCTCGAATCCGGCCTCGTCCTCGAAGGTCAGGAACGACGCCCTGCAGGGGCCAGCGACCGCCGCCGTCAGGTCCAGCGTCACGCCGTCCACCGATACCGCCAGCACCGCCGGGTCGTTCGCACGGCCGGCCGCCGCCAGAACCGCCACAAAGTCCGCGCCCACAGGGACGGTCACATCCCCGAAGCCCTGGACCTGAACCGTCACATTCGTGTCTGACATGAGTTCCTCGCTGTTCTTCGAAACGTGCCGGGCCACGTGGTCCGGAGGGGGCATAGGGTAGCATTGGCAGGGCCTTGGCGCAAGGCTCACGGCCGCGCGGTCCGCGTCACCCACCGCGCCAGTTCCTTCTTCAGGATGGCCGCGGCCTCGGGCATTTCGGACAGCACGTTCTGGTGCTCGTACGGGTCCAGGCGATACCGGTACATCTGGAACGTGTTGTTGGTCAGGTCGTGGATCAGGTCCAGGCTGGAGGTGCGCACCGACGCCTGCTGCAGCGTCCGCTTCTTGTGGTAGACGTTTTCGGGCAGGTAGTACTGGTGGAACACCATCCGCCCGGCCTCGGGGGGCTCGCCCAGCACCTGCGGCACCAGGCTGTTCCCCTCGAACGCGAACGTGCCCTCGATCCCGGCCATGTTCACCACCGTGGGCAGCAGGTCCATCGCGGTGACCGGCATGTCCACGGCCCCGGGCGTGGCGAAGGGCGCGCGGACGATCAGGGGCAGGTGCAGCACCGGCGAGTGCACGTCGAACCCGTGATGGCGCTTGGAGTGCGTGGGGTCGAACGATTCGCCGTGGTCGCCCGTCACGATCAGGACGGTGTCCCCGGGCGGCAGCAGGGTGTCCAGTTCCCCCACGAACCGGGCGACCTCGCGGTCCGTGTAGGCCAGTTCGGCCTGGTAGATTTCCTTTTCCGCGTCCCCGAAGTCGGGACCGTCCGGCGGCCGGGTGTAGGGGCTGTGCGGGTCGTAGTAGTGCATCCACAGGAAGATCGGCTGCTCGCCCCGGTTCCGCACCACGTCCAGCGCGGCGTCCGTGACCTTTTCGGCGTTGTGGAAGACGGGACCGACATAGGCGTCGATGGCGTCGGTGTTGACGGTGTCGAACCCCTGGGTCAGCCCCTTCCAGTCCCGGAAGTAGGCGGTGGGCAGCACGGCCGCCGTCTGGTAGCCCGCCGACTTCATGACCTCGGCGAACATCAGGTTCGCGTCCAGCAGCAGCAGGGGGATGCGGGAGGAAGGTTCCCGGCGGATCTGCGAGTCGTACCGGGACGTCATCATGGCCGGGATCGCCAGGCGCGTGCTGGGCCCCTGGCTGTAGGCCCACGGGAACCAGGCGGAGCGGTGCGCCAGGCTGCGCAGGAACGGCGTCGTGTCCGGTGCGCCCTCCCCCTCCAGGGTCATCAGGTCGGGCGCCACGGCGTCGATGCTGATCAGGATGACGTTGTACTTCCGGGCGGCGCCCTCGGGCATCGGGGCGTCCCAGTGGGGCTGGCGGGACGAGCCGTCGACCGGCAGTTCCAGGTCCTGGCCGTCGCAGTCCTCGTCGATGCCGTTGTTGGCGATTTCCGGCGCGCCGGAGTAGATGTCGGCGTCCCACGGGTCGCAGTCGCCTTCGCCCATCAGGTTCAACTGGCCGTCCCCGTCGACGTCGGCCAGGACCTTGAAGGCGCGGTACGCGAGGGGCGCCACCTGGGCCTTCGTGGTGACCACCAGGCGGACGTCGTTGTCGGCGCCGGTTCCCAGCACCGTCACCAGGAACGCGGCGGCCGGAATCCCGATCCCGATTCCCAGGACCGCGCGGCGGACGGGCCGGGGCCACGCGGCAACGGGACCCGCCAAGCCCGCCAGCAGGCCCGACACGACGGCCAGTTTCGCCACGGTCAGCGGGCCCAGGTTCGTCGCCGCGACGATGTCCTCGACCGCGTTGGCCTCCCAGGCCAGGACCGCCAGCACGCCCAGCAGGCCGATCCCGACGGTCGCCAGGGGGGACAACCACCGCCAGGGGGCGACGGACGCACGTTCAGGGGTGAGGAAGCCGGCCAGACGGCAGGTCACGGCGCGGCGCAGGCCTTCCACGATCAGGACGCTGGCCGCGGCCAGCAACGCGACGGCGGCCGCGGCGAAGGTCGTGGTACGGATCGACTCGATGGCCGTCAGGGCCAGCACGAACAGCAGGGCCGTGAACACGCCGACGGCGCCGACGGCGACCAGGGACGCGATCCCGCCCAGTGCCCTTTCGTGAGGATCCCGCGGGAGCAGTGCGCGGGCGATGCGACCGGGCCAGGCACGGGGCGCGTCCATGCCGGCCGGGAACAGCAGCGCCGCCAGGACGGACAGGACCGCGCCGACGACCAGCAGCAGCATCCCGTCGAACCCGACGATCCCCGCCACGACGCCGGCACCGACCGCCAGGGCGTCGGGGCACTCGTCCTGCAGGGTCGCCACCGCGTCCGCGGCGCCCAGGACCAGGGCGCCCACGGTGGCCATGTACAGTCCCTGCCGGACCCGATCGCCGAACCCCTTCACGCGAACTCCCCCCCAGGGACATCCTTCCCGCCGGCGGCGCACGGCCCGACGGACGGGGGGATTCTACTCGGTTTGGGGTGCCAGATGTATGCGAACCCGCTTCGTCATTGCCTGGACCTCCGCTTGCTGCCATCCTAGACCGTCGCTGGGCGGAGAATCGCAATGGACCTCGATGTCGCGATGGCACTACCCCTGTTCGCCGCCTTCGATCCGGCCCGGGTGGAGCGCCTGGCCGAGGCGATCGAAGAGTGCCCGGCCGACACCGACGACGAGGTCACCCGGCAGGACACCGAGGCCGAGATGGTCGTGCTGGTCCTGGAGGGACGGCTGCAGATCGGGTGGCGCGACGTGTCCGACGGCCTGGAATACCTGGGCGCGCGCCTGGGCCCGGGCGATTTCCTGGGCCTGTCCGAAATCCTGCTGAACGTCCCCCACCCGCGGTCGGCGTGGGCGTGCGAACCTTCCCGCATCGCCCTGCTGCCCCGGGAAGCGCTGCTGGACGCCATCGCCGACGACCCGGTGCTGGCCGCCTCGCTGTTCCGGATGGTGGCCGAGCGCCTGAACGCCGCCGCCGCGCCGGTCGGGGCGCGCATCGTGGACCTGGCCCGCCTGAAGATCGACGAATCCCTGTGGGGCCTGCTGCCCCTGGTGCACATCCGCAAGTACCGGGCGCTGCCCCTGGCGCGCAACGGGCGCGTCATGGTGGTGGGCTTCGCGGACCCCGGCGACCTGAACGCCGTGGACGACGTCGCGCGCCTGATGGCGGGATACCGCGTGCGGCCCGTGGCCCTGGACAGCGCGGAATTCGAACGGTTCCTGCGCACGCGGGTCGTGCCCGTCCTGGAGCGTCTGCGCCCCGACGAAAACCCCCGGGACCGGTGGTTCCAGGTCGTCAGCCAGAAGTCCACGGACGTGCGGCTGGTGGACTCGATGCCGTCGGTGGCCGCCGAGGAGCGGGGCAAGGCCGTTTCCGGCGAGATGGTCGTGGCCCTGGTGAACCGCATGATCGGCGAGGCGCTGGAACTGGCCGCCAGCGACATCCACGTCGAGCCGTCGGAAAGCGAACTGGTCGTGCGCTACCGCGTGGACGGCCGCCTGAAGCGCCGCCCCGAGCCCCTGGACATGCGGTTCCACGCGCCCCTGGTGTCCCGCCTGAAGGCCCTGGGCCGCATGGACATCGCCGAAAAGCGCCGGGCCCAGGACGGCCGCCTGTCGGTCGAGCACGGCCGCCGCCAGATCGACTTCCGCCTGTCCACGGTGCCGACGCGCTTCGGCGAAAAACTGGTGCTGCGAATCCTGGATCCCCAGACGATCCTGATCGACCTGGAGCGCCTGATCCTGCACGACCCGACCTACCAGGCCATGCGCTGGATGATCGAGCAGCCCCAGGGCCTGGTGATCATCGCGGGCCCGACGGGCAGCGGCAAGACGACCACGATCTACAGCGCCCTGATGCGGCTGCGCGAGGACGAAATCAACATCGTCACCATCGAGGACCCCATCGAGTACACCATCGAGGGGATCAGCCAGGTCCAGGTGAACGACCAGGCCGGGGTGTCCTTCGCCAACTCGGTGCGCCACTTCCTGCGCCAGGATCCGGACGTCATCGTGGTGGGCGAAACGCGGGATCCCCAGACCGCCAGCACGACGGTCGAAGCCGCCCTGACGGGGCACCTGGTGTTCACGTCGCTGCACAGCAACGACGCGCTGGGCTCCGTGGTCCGCATGCGCGAAATGGGCGTGGAATCCTTCCTGCTGGCCCACACGCTGGTCGGCGTGGTCAGCCAGCGCCTGCTGCGGCGCACCTGTCCCCATTGCCGCCAGCCGACCACCTACCACCCGGACCTGGTGCAGCCGCTGGGACTGTTCGGCAAGGACGAGGGGGCCAGCGGGTTCACCTTCCTGAAGGGCACGGGCTGCCTGAACTGCAACTACCAGGGCTACAAGGGGCGCGTGGGCGTGTTCGAGTCCCTGCGGGTGGACGAGCGTCTGCGGCCGTTGATCGCGGCGGGCGAAACGATGCTCGTCATCGAGAAGGCGGCACGGGAGGCGGGGCTGTTCCTGCCGCTGCGCGAGCACTGCAAGCACCTGCTGGTCAACGGCATCACGACCCCCGAGGAGATCGCACGGGTGCTGTTCGTGACCGACTGACCCGGCCTCCCTCCCGCAACACCCCGCCCACGGACGTCCACCCTCCCCCCGATTGCAAGTTTTTCGTATCGTCGGCGGGCAGTTGCCGCGACGATGCTGACCGATGGTTCCACGGGCCTACATACTGGACTTGATGAGGAAAGCGGGTTCCCACGATGGGCGATGTCGAGCGCCCCGAGGGCCTTCCCCTCGGGTTCTACAAGGAACTGCTGGACGGCCTGGACGAGGCCATCTACTTCGTGGATCAGAACCGGCGCGTCCTGTACTGGAACAAGGCGGCCGAAACGCTGACCGGCATCGCCGCTGCCGACATCATCGGAACCCGCTGCTGTGACGATCGGCTGCAGCACGTCAGCACCGAGGGCGAAAGCCTGTGCCACGGGGACTGCCCGCTGGCGCGCACGATCCGCGACGGCATCCCCCGGGCGGAGGACGTCTACCTGCGCCACCGCGAGGGCCACCGCATCCCCGTCCACACGCGCATCACGCCCATCCGCGACGTCGAGGGGCGCATCGTGGGCGCCTCCGAAGTGTTCCGGGACAACAGCGCCGCACTGGCCCTCAACGAGCGCAGCGCCCGCCTGGAACGCGCCGCGCTGCTGGACCCGCTGACGGGACTGCCGAACCGTCGCTGCGTCGAATCGGCGCTGCGGGCCCGCATGGACGAATACGAACGCTACGGGTGGGAGTTCGGGGTCCTGTTCGTGGACATCGACCGGTTCAAGAACGTCAACGACGGCCACGGCCACAGCGTCGGCGACCTGGTGCTGCGCATGGTGTCGCGCACCCTGGCCGCGAACACGCGGACGTTCGACGTCCTGGGGAGGTGGGGCGGCGAGGAGTTCCTGGCGGTCCTGGCCAACGTGGACGAGGACGAACTGTGGTCGATTGCCGAACGTTCCCGGATGCTGGTGCGGGAATCCTCGCTGCCGACGTCCCGGGGACGCCTGTCGGTCACGGTGTCGATCGGCGGCACGATGGTGGCGCCGGGGGATACCGTCGATACGGTCGTCCGGCGGGCGGATCGCCGGATGTACCGCAGCAAGAGCGCCGGGCGGAACCGCGTGACGGTGCTGCCCGCCCCGGACGAAACGGGATAGCGATTCGTGCGCGAGGACGGAGGGTCACGCCCGACGCAGGCGCAGGATCCACTGGTCGCAGGTGTCCCGGCCCACGGGCCGCTCCTCCAGCACCTCAAAGGGCCGGCCGCGCAGCAGGTCCACCACCTGGGACGAATCCCAGTTCCGCAGGTGCTCGTACCGGCCGGCGGATTCGCGGTGAGCCCGGACCGCATGGCGCCGGGCGCGGACCAGCGGCAGGGGCAGGGACTCCACCAGCAGCGCCTGGCCCCCCGTCCGCAGGCAACCCGCCATCACGTCCAGGGCGCGTCCCACGTCCCGGAAGTGGTTCAGGCTGCGCAGGGCGACGACGGCGTCGAAGGGCCCGCCGTCGCCGGTGAACGCCTCGATTTCGCCAAGGTGCAGGCGCAGGGGCAGGTCCGATGCGCCGGCAGCGGCGATCACCGCAGGGTCCGGGTCCAGGCCGTGGTATTCGATGCGCCCCGACCGGATGCGATCGGCCAGGGACGACAGGTAGGGCACCCAGCCCATGCCCACGTCCAGGACGCGGCCCGTCCGTTCGGCCAGCCAGTCGTGGATGCGGGCCTCGTCCTCGTGGAAGAACGACGTCGGCGCCGGGACATGGCAGCCGCAGCAGGTCGGCAGGTCCGGGCAACCGCGGCACGGGTGCGACAGGACCACCTGCCGGACGTCGCGCCCGAAATCGTCGATCGCGGCCTTCCCCGACACGTCCAGGTACAACTGGCCCCGGCCGTGGACGATGCTGCGGATTTCCGCGTCCCCGAAGTCGGAGGTGTCCGTGCGGCACAGGATGAAGCGCGCGTCCACGGCCACGATCGCGGCGCGGCTGGTACGGGCCGTGGCGAGGCCCAGTCCCTGGGCGGTGCAGTGGGACGGGTCCAGCACGAACTCCGGCAACGCGCGCACCGGGATGTAGTCGAACGAATTGCTGCCGGGGCGCTCGGGTTCGGCGGCGGGCGCCTGCGGGGCGGCCGGGCCCCCTTCGATCCGGCGCTGGAAGGCCGCGTGGGCGGACTGCAGGAAGCCCTCCGGGATCGCCGGGGGGCGGAAGGCCGGCCGGTGCTGGAACAGGGAGCCGTCCGCGGAGGTGCCGGAATCCGGCGTCACCAGGCCCGCGGCCAGACAGGCGTCGAACAGGGGCGTCCCGCGCAGGGGCGTCGCGAACTGCACCGCGGGGGTGGCGCCGTAGGTTTCGTGCAGGTGCACGGCAAAGTCCAGGGTCGCCTGGACCGCGTCGGTCGTTTCCCACGGGAACCCGATGATGAAGTGGACCAGGGTCGGCAGACCCACGCGGGCGGCCTCGGCCACGACACGCGCGACCTGGGCGGGCGACTGGCGCTTGCCGATCGGACCCGCGAGGTCGGCGGCGCTGGCGCTTTCGGCCGACACGGACAGCAGCGACACGCGGTCCTTCATGCGGGCGATCGCCCCGGGGCCCAGCCGGTCGGCCCGCAGGCCGTTCGGGAACTCGTAGCGCAGATCCAGGCGCTCGAAGACGTTCAGGACGTCCTCGAAGTCGTCCCGGAGGTTCGCCATTTCGTCCAGCACGAACAGGCGGCGGGCGCCGTGATCGCGGCGGGCCTGCTGGGCCCAGTCCTGGACGACCGCCAGGGGCACGGTCCGCTGGATCTTCCGGCCGCTGGCGCGCCACCCGGCGTTGCTGCTGCAGAAGACGCACCGATGGGGGCACCCGCTGGACGTCAGGAAGGGGCGCGTGTCGGCGTCGATGGCGAAGGGATTGGACCAGAGGCCGTCGTCTCCTCCCGAGCGCGCAGGCTCCGGCGACGGGTTTCCACAGGAAACTCTCGCCGGAGCCGAAGCCGACTCGGGACGATCCAGGAAGCAGCGCGACAGGAAGCGGCCGTAGTGGTGCGGATCCAGGGCCCCCAGCATCGGGAACGGCGGCGGCGCCTCCCAGGGGCCCGGGGGTTCGTTCACGACGGATCGGGAGCCCCGCAGGGCGGCGAGGCGTTCGGGGGCATCGAACGACGCTTCGCCCGCATACCGCAGCACGGCGTCCAGGGCGGGCAGGCCGTTGAGGACAGCGGCGCCGTCGTAGTCCACGACGTGCATGCCGCCGACGTCGCAGTCGGCCAGGACCAGGGAGGCCCCCGGGTAGCGGGCACGCACGGCGGCGATCCAGGCCCGTGTTGCCGGATGGGGATCCCAGGGGCGCAGGAACGGCGACGCCCCGATCACGACGACGTCGAAGTCCCCGTCGGGCAGCGCAGCCACGAGATCGTCCTCGCCGGCGCCCAGCCGCCAGCCTGCGCCCTCGGCCACGCGCCCCGAGGCAGGCTGCGCGAACGCGTCCACCAGGCGGACGTCCCATCCGGCACGGGCGACGCGCGCCGCCGCGAACAGCAGGCCATGGTGGGCGAACCAGGGATAGTCCACGAAGTCGGCCGGCAGGTGCAGCGGCGGGTTGCAGAACAGCGCGCGTCGTGTGGGCTGGTTCACCGGCGTATCGTACCGGGGCGAACCCCCGGCCGCAATCAACCCTCGGAAGGTCGCAGGATGGCATCCAGGATCGTCCGGACCAGTTCGCGCGGCAGGCCCAGTTCCCGGGCCCGGCGGGCCCAGGCGCTGCGCAGCGCCGGGAGGCCGATCACCGTCTTGCGTTGCCGGGGGCTGACGGCGCCCAGGGCCCGATCCCGGGCGGCGGACACCTCGACCCGGCGGGCCAGGGCCGCCAGCAGGGCCTCGTCGCACCGGTCGATTTCCAGCGCCCACTCGTCGGCGGTCGGTTCCACCCGGGCGATCCCGGCCTGCCGCGACAAGGTGTCGGCCAGCACGCAGGCGACCATCGCCTCGGCCACCGGGACGATCCGCGGCGCAAGGCACGGGTCGTGGCGGCCCCGGATTTCGATCGTCGTGGCCTGCCCGTGCCGATCGATCGTGTCCTGGGGCTTGCCGATGGAACCGGTCGGACGGACGGCCAGGCGCAGCACCAGGGGCTGGCCCGTCGAGATCCCGCCCAGGGCGCCCCCGGCATGGTTCGTGGCCCACCCGCCGCCGGGAAGGGGACTGTCGTTGAATTCGGATCCGTGCAGGCGGGCGGCGGCGAAACCATCCCCCATCTCGATGCCCCGGATGCCCCCGATGGACATCAGGGCCGACGCCAGGTCGGCGTCCAGGCGGCGGAACACCGGATCGCCCATCCCGGGCAGCATCCCTTCGACGCGAATCTCGATCACGCCGCCCACCGAGTCGCCCTCGTCGCGCGCCTTCTGGACGCGCCGGATCATTTCCGGGGACACGGCCGGGTCCGCGCACCGCAGGGGATCGGTTTCGGCGTAGGCGGCGTCCCAGGCCTGGGCCCGGACGCCGTCGATTTCCACGACCGCGCCCTGGATGCGGATCCCGCGGCGGTCCAGCAACTGGCGCGCCACCGCGCCCGCGGCCACACGGCCGACCGTCTCGCGCCCCGACAGGCGTCCGCCGCCCCGCCAGTCCCGGACCCCGTACTTCGCCAGCCAACTGAAATCGCCGGAACCCGGCCGGAAGACGTCCTTGAGGTTGCCGTAGTCGCCCGACCGGAAGTCCACACTGCGGACGATGATGCAGATGGGGGCCCCGGTGGTCATGCCTTCGAAGATCCCGGACAGGATTTCGGCGCGGTCGGGTTCGGCACGGGGGCTGTCCAGGCCGGTGCGCCCGGGCCGACGCCGATCCATCTGGATCTGGACCGTCGCGGCGTCCAGGGGCAGCCCGGGCGCCACGCCGTCGATCACGACGCCCACGGCCGGGCCATGGGACTCACCGAACGTCGTGATCCGGAAGGCGTCGCCACGCGTGTTCGATTGCATCGCATACCTCGTCGGTGCCCAGGACGGCGGTGTCCACGACCATCCGGGAACAGGCCGCATAGAAGGCCTCGCGGCGGGCCAGCAGGGCAGGCACCTCGTCCGCGACGTTCGCGCCGGTGACGGTCGGGCGGCCGCTGGCGGCCACCCGCTGGGAAAGGACCCCGGCCGGGCATGCCAGCCAGACCGTGAACGCGTGGGCCAGCAACCGCCGGGTCCCCTTGTCCTCGACCGCGCCGCCCCCGGTGGACACGACCGCGTTCGCCGGAGCCAGGGCGTCCGCCACGGCGGCGGCCTCGGCCTCCCGGAACTGCGCCACGCGCCCGGATGCGAAGAGGTCCGCGATGGGGACGCCCAGCCGCGATTCGACGGCCTGATCGGTGTCCACGAAGGAAACCCCGAGGCGCGCCGACAGCAGGCGCCCGATGGTCGTCTTGCCCGCACCGCGCATGCCGATCAGGGCGATCACCGGGCGCATCGGTACGCCTCCAGATCCTCCCAGAACCCCGGGTAGGACTTCGTGACGCAGCCGGGATCCAGGATGTCCAGGCCCGGAACCACCAGGGACACCAGGCCGAAGGCCATGGCCATGCGGTGGTCGCCCGAGGGATCCAGGACCGCGGGCCCGTGCAGGGGGCCGGGTTCGATCACCAGCCCGTCCGGGGTTTCCGATATCCGCGCCCCCAGGCGCCCGAACTGCTGTGCCAGGACCGCGGGACGGTCGGATTCCTTCTGGCGGGCGTGGGCCACGCCGCCAATCCGAACCGGCCCGTCGGCGAACAGCGCCGCCACGACCATCGGAGGCAGCAGGTCCGGGACCGAGCCCAGGTCCAGGACCCGGTCCCCCCCGGCATCCATCTGCTGCAGCAGCGACGCGAAGACCACGTCGCCCTGCCCGTCCGACGGGTCCAGGCCCACCAGCTCGGCCCGGCGGCCGGTGACGCGCTCGGCGGCCATCCAGAACGCCGCCAGGCTCCAGTCGCCCCCCGACTCCACCGACCGTCCCGGATAGGCGCACGGCGACACCGTGCAGACGCCGTCGCGATCGTCGGCATCCACGCCGAACCGCCGCAGCCACGCCAGGGTCAGGTCCAGGTACGAGCGGGACGCCACCGCGCCCGAGGGCCGCACCCGGAGGCCCCCGGGGAGGCCCGGCGCGACCAGCAGCAGGCCCGAGGCGGGCTGGCTGGAACCGGTCAGATCGACGACCACTTCGGCAGGGGTCGGCCCCCTGCGCTGGACGGTCAGGCGGCCGCTGGCGGAATCCAGGTGCAGTTCCACGCCGGCCGCTTCCAGGGCCTTCGCGTGGGCGCCCCAGGGACGCTCGCGAAGGCGGGAACCCAGGCCCAGCACCAGGGGTCCGTCGATCCGCAGGGCCAGGCTGGCGATGAACCGGGCGGTGGTCGCGCCTTCCCCGCAGGGCACCGGCGCCGACGGCAGGCGCAAGGCACCGGGCGTCACCAGCAAACCTTCCGGGCGGACGTCGAACCGCGCGCCCAGGGTCGCCAGGGCGGCGGTCAGATCCAGCGAGTCGTCCGAGGGCGAGGCGTTGCCGATCATCGACGGGGAGTCGGCCAACGCGGCCAGCATCAGGGCCCGCTGGGTCACGCTCTTGGAGCCGGGAACGCGGATGCGCACCGGTCGCCGGCCACCCGCCTGCGGCTCGGGAGGGAGGGGGGGCGTCGACGCCGGGAGCCCGTCGGCCCGTCCCAGGCGGCGGGCCTGCTCCAGCAGGTCCCGCGGCGAAACGTCCAGCCCCGCCAGCAGGGCCGCCTGCGCCGCGCCCTGGCGGCACCAAAACGCCAGGCCGTCCACCGCCCGCCTGCCGGAAGCCCGGGCGCGTTGCACCAACTGGGAGGTCCCGTTCGGGGGGCGGACCACGTCCAGTACCCGGGGCGGCATCGGCGCGTCGTCCGCCCAGGGGCACCCCTGGTCCTCGGCGCCGACGGGCGTCCCGTTCGCCAGAAGGTCGATCCGCCCCGCCGCACGCTGCTCCCAGGGAATCACCGCCCAGGCCGCCGCGCGACCGGCGATGCCGTGGGGAAGGGAAGCCAGCGCCAGGCGGCACCGCTCCGGCGAACGCACCGCCAGCGTCACGTGGGCGCCCAGGCCGTCGGCCGCGAACGCGAGGGTCACCGCGGTGGCCCCGGTACCCAGCACGCGCACGGCGTGCCCGGCCCGCAGCCCCAGGCCCGCCAGCAGCCAGCGGGCGGCAATCACGTCGGTGTTGGCGGCCCGCCACGTCCCGTCCGCCAGGCGCACCAGGGTGTTCGCCGCCCCCAGCGTGGCCGCCGATTCGTCCCGGACGACGGCCGCATCGAAGGCGGCCCGCTTCAGGGGCATCGTGACCGAAAGCCCGAGGATCCCGAACGTCGTCGCCGCCGCCTCGACGTCCTCCCACCGGTTCGCGGGAAGGGGCAGGTACTGGAGGTCCAGGCCTCCGGCAGCGAACAGCCGGTTGTACACGTCGGTGCCCAGCGAGTGGACGACCTGCGGGCCACCGACCACCGCGATGGGCCGCAGTCGGTGCGATTCCAGGACCCGCAGGGCGATGGCCCGGTCCCGGGTGATCTGGCCCGGCGCCGTCGAAAGGCCCTCCGCCGCAGCGACGAACGACCAGGCAGAACCCACGTCCCCGGGGCGGATGCGCGTCCACAGCCCGGCGTCCCCCATGCCGACGACCACGGCCGGCCGGTCGCCCAGGCGTTCCCGAACCCGTCGCAGGGCCAGCAGGTCCGCCGCACCCGTCACCGGGGCCGCCACCTTGATCATCGCGGCGGGAAGGCCCGCCAGACCACCCGCGGCGGCGTCCAGGGCCGCCACGTCGGGCGCGTGCAGGGACGCCACGGTGCGCTGGGCCGGGATCCCGGCGACCCCGGCCTGCCCGACCACGTCCGCCTCGACGTCGACCCAGGCCGCGCCTGCCGCTGCAGCCTTGCAGAGGAGGTCGAGGCGCTGTTCCTCGGAACCCGCGAACGCGCCCAGGTCGACCGCCCGCCGGCACGTGGCAACGACCCTGGGGCCGTGGCGCCGAACCAGGTCCCAGACACGATCGTCCAGGTCCCTCAGGTGGTCCAACCGCACTTCCTGGAGGTCGGCGGAATCGGCGCGGTCGAGGCGGGCGGCCAGGGCGGCCTGCGAGGGTTCGGCGCCGGTCACGCACAGTCGGGAAGGCACCTCAGGGGAGTCCATGCCAGCACTCCAGCAGCAGGTCTTCGTCCACCGGCACGGTCCAGTCGCCTGTCCCCGGTTCCATGACACCCGGCGCCCTGGGCAGGGCCATGCGGACCCGCCCCTTCCGCACCTTCTTGTCCCGGAACAGGAACGGCCTGGCTGCGTCGAAGGACACCTGAGGTTCGTCCGGAAGGCCCAGCCGGCGCAACCGCTGGCGCAGCAAGTCCGCCTCGGACCTGGCAAAGCCCGTGAGATGCACCGCCACCCGGGCCGCCACCGCCAGGCCCGCGGCCACCGCCTCCCCGTGGGTCACCCGGAGTCCCGACGCCGCCTCGATGGCGTGGCCGGCGGTGTGCCCCAGGTTCAGGACGTGGCGGGGACCCTGCTCGAAGGGATCCACGCCCAGGATCCCCCACTTCACGAGGGCCGCCCGGTGGACCGTATCGGGCGCCGGGGGGCGTCCGGCCGCCAGCCGACGCGCGTCCCGGTCCAGGACGTCCAGCAGGTCGGGATCCGCGATCAGGGCGGACTTGACCATTTCCGCCAGTCCGTTGCGCACGTGGCGCCGGGGCAGCGTGTCCAGGAAGCGCGGGTCGGACACCACCACGACGGGCCAGTGGAACATGCCGACGAGGTTCTTCCCTTCGGGCAGGTCCACCGCGGTCTTGCCCCCCAGGGCGGCATCGACCTGCCCGACCAGGGTGGTCGGCACGTTGATCAGGCGCAGCCCCCTCAGGCACGTGCCTGCCGCGAAGCCCGCCAGGTCGGTCGTGACGCCGCCGCCCACCGCGACCACGACGGACGTCCGGTCGGCGCCCGCCCGCAGCAGGGCCTGCACCAGGCGGATGTAGACGGCCGGTTGTTTCGAGCGCTCGCCCGATGCCACCCCGATGACGTCCGGCGGTGAGATGACCCGCGACAGGGCCCCCATCACCTCGGGGCCCCAGGACCGCCAGGCCTTCTGGTCCGCGACGACCACCGCCCGTTCGGCGCCCTCGGGCCATTCCTCGGCCAGGGCGTCCAGGGATCCGGGGCCCGATCGCCAGCGGGAATGGGACAGGTTCTGGACCAGCAGGGTTTCGGTGGAGGTCGACCGGGGTTCAGCCACAGTCATGAGCATCCTCGGACCAGGCAGGACGACCGCCGGCCTCTAGGGATTCCGCTCGAGGTAGGACTGGGCTTCCTCGGCCTGGGAGCCCTTCGGGTTCACCTCGAGGTAGCGGGTGTAGTAGTACCGGGCATCCGAAACGTTGCCGCGGGCCTTCTGGACCCGGGCCATGCCGACCAGGGCCGGCGCGTAGGAGGCGCCCAGTTTCAGGGCCGCCCGGAACTGCCTTTCGGCGTTTTCCAGATCGCCCATTCGCACGGCGCATTCCCCCATCCGGGCCACGGGCTCGACCCGCGAAGGACGCGCCTGGGCCGCCAGGCGGAACTCGTCCAGCGCCACGGCGGGGTTCTTGTTCAGTTCGCGGTTGCCGGCCGCCATGTGGGCGTCGTAGGTCCCGGGCTCTTCCGACGAGGCCACCTCGCCGCCGGCCGCGGCGCTTCGGGCGGCGGTGCGGGCGGGGGCCGGGGGTTCCCGGGGGACCGGCAGCGCACGGACGGCGGGAGCGGTCGCCCGAGCCGGCGGTTCGACCGCGGCGGCACGCGGGGCCGGAGCCGTCCGTTCGGCGGAGGCGGGGACCGGGAACCGGGCGGGGGAGTCGACGACCGCCTTGGGGGGCGGGGCGGGGGCGGGGGCGGGGGCGGCAACAGGGGCGGGGTCGGGTACGGGTACGGGTACGGGGACGACAACGGGGGCGGAAACGGGAACGGGGACGGGGGCCGCAACGGGAGCGGGCTCCGGAACCGGTACGGGCGCGGGTTCCGGGACGGTCACGGGCGCGGCGGCAGGCACGGCCGCGGCCGGAGGCGGAACGGGAACCGACGCAGCAGCAGGTTCGACGGCCGGAGCCTGCGGAGCCGCGGGCACGGCGGCGGTCGGGGCTTCCGGGGCTCGCAGATCGGGAAGTGCGGAGTCGTTGGCCTGGATGACCAGGGCAATCACGCTGCCGAGGGCAAGCGCCACGAGCAGCGCGAACGGGACTGCCCGCCGAATGACCGCCTTCCGCCGAGCCGCGGCACCGACCGGGTCGGAGGCCCACAGTTCGCCGTCGCCCGCCCGTCCGAACGGATCGGTCTCGCTGGGAAAGCCCATCGGCTCGTCGGCCGGAGCGGCCGGAGCGACCGGAACGGACCGGTCCCGGGCACGGTAGAGCGGCTCGGCCGGACGAACGGGCTCGGCGGGCGCGGGCACTGCAGCCTGCGGGGCCGCGGCCTCGGGTTCGGGGGCCGGCGCCTGGGGTTCGGGGACCGGCATCGCCACCGACTGCGGCGCAGCGGCGGCTTCGACCTCGACCTCGACCTCGACCGGGGCCTCGCGAATCGCAACGAAGGGGGTGGTTGCCAGCGGCTCGGGCGCCGCGACAGGCGGTGCAACCGGCGCCGCGACAGGCGGTGCAACCGGCGCTGCGGCAGGCGCTTCCTCGACGACGGGCAGACGTCGCGTCTCGCGCTCGGTCGGCCCGTCCCCCGCCGCAGGCCTGGCCGGGGGCGCCACGACCACGGGGGGCGGCGGCGCGACCGGGGCCTGGACCACGGGGGCCTGGGGAGCGGAGGGCGCGCCGGAAGCCGCGGGGCCGGGCACGGGAGCCTGCACGAGGGCACCGGCCAGATCCTCGAGGTCCGCGAGGGGATGCCAGGCTTGATCGGGACCGAGGTAGACGTCATCGGGGGTCAGGCGTCCGTTGGACAGCCAGGCACGGACCCGCTTCGGGTCCTCGAATCGCAGGAGGACGCCGTCGCCCGTCCGGATGTAGATGACCTTTCCCATCGCCTGCCGCCGGCCCTACTTGTGGCCCCGGAAGAACAGGAACCAGGAAGCAGCGCCGCCGCCGACCAGCGCCAGGACGGCGCCGACGATCAGGGCGATGGCCCACCGGGGGAAACCCGGCTTGCTGCTGTTCGCGATCTTGAACGTGAACTGCGCCGTGGTGGAAACCGCGTTCCGGCCCGTGGAGGCCGCGGCGTCCGGTGCCCGCGGGGAACCGTTGGGATCCCCCGCAGCGACTGCAGCGGCAGCGTCGGACGACGGGGCCGGAGCGCCGTCGGGCATCCCTTCCGAAACACCGCCGACCGGCACCAGCCCCTGTCCTTCCGGAGCGCGCCGGAAGGCCTGCGTGGCACGGATGCCCCGCTTCGTTTCCCGCAGGAACTCTTCCAGGGACATCCACGAATCGCTGCCCCGGGAAACCTGGTAGGGCGCGGGATTCTCGACGACGGCAGACCAGTTGACCAGGAGGATCGACGACGGGAACTCGAGGATGAGCCCCGTGGGGGATTTCACGATCCAGAGGCCGCTGGCGGAATCGACCTCGGCCGTGACCTTCGGGATGTTGAGGCGCTCGGGGGGCGGTTCGACGGGGACCGGTTTCGGCGGCGGAGCGGAAAACACGGGCGGCGGCAACACGGCGTCCACCGCCGGCATCTGGTCCGTGTCCACACGCACGGGCGTCGGAGGCGGGACCGCCCCCGCCGCGCCGCCCGTCGGCCGACCGGTTCGCCGGCCTCCGAAGGCTTGCATCGGCTTGCGGAACGCACTTCCGAACCCGTCCGATGCGGGCTCCCGGCGCGCGCCCGAATCCACAGGTTCCACGTCGGGAATGGAGCGGGCTCCCCGTGCGGCGAAGCGCTGCTCGCGACCGCACAAGGGGCAGCGAAGCATCCCCCCGGCGGCGTCGACGTCGGCGTCGTCCACCTCGAAGGTTCCCGTACAGTTCAGGCAGGTCAGTTCCATCCAGGCAGGCCCCCGGGATTCCGTGACAGAGTAGCATCCGCGGTCGGACCAATCAAGCCCGCGGCGCCATTCCCCTCCCCACGGCGGGCCCGCCGTGTCGGGCCACCCCGTTGACCCGGACGGCTTCGGCGCCGACGGGACTTTTTCGGCAGACCGGTCCCCGTCCCCTGCGCGCTCGGGCGGGACTTTGGCACGCACGCATGCGGGGTGCTACGCTGGCCGCCGGTCGCTTCGGGAAACAACGTCCAATGGCAGCAACCTCGGTTCGGACAAAGGATGGCACGGGGAAGGGCGATCGCGAAATGACGATCGCCCACGCATTGCGCCTGGAGGTGTACGGCGCGCTGCTCACGCTCTTTGCGCTGGTGCTGCTGCTGGCCCTGGCGACGTCGGACCATCGGGACGTCGCCGTCGGCGCCGGGGAAGTCACCCTGAACTTCCTGGGACCGGTCGGCGCCCACATGGCCGACCTCTTCCTGTGGGTCCTGGGGCTGGTGGCCTTCCCGTTCACGCTGGTCCTGGGCCTGCTGGGCGTCAGCGCCGTGTTCCGCCGCCCGATTCCCCTGGGCCCCCGGAACGTCGTGTGGACCGTCGTGGCACTGGTCATGATGGCGATCCTCCTGCAGATCGCCATCCCCGATGCCCGCCTGTTCGGCTATCCGCCCGCGGGCCGGCTGGGCATGTACGCCGGCGAGATCCTGGTCGCCCTCCTTTCCGTCCCGGGCACGGCCCTGGTCGCCTCGCTGACCCTCGTGATCGCGATCACCTACCTCGCCGGATGGTCGATCGGGGCCTTGCTGCGCGGGGCCGGCCGCCTGCTGGTCGCCGCCGCGCGCCTGGTCGGGCGGGGCGTGAAGGCGGGCGCGATCCACACGTTCCAGGGCATTGCCGCCCGCTTCCGGCGCACCGAGGAGGCGGTCCCGGCGCCGACACCGGCCCTGCTTCCCGCCAACGACGGGCCCCGGATCAACCTCCGGAACGCCGCACCGGCCGAATCCGCGGCCGACACCCGCGTGGACTCGCGCCGGGCCGCGGACCGCGGGGCGCAACCCGCCGCGGAACGCACGCCCTGGCCGGCCACCCCGGGGTCGGAGGACGACGACGACGAGGCTTTCGAGCCCCTGGACATCCGCCTGGGCTCGCCGGACGGCACGGACGCGACCCGCCGTCCCCGCGCCGAGTCCACCCACAGCCCGCGCATCGTCGTGACGCCCCAGCGGGCGCCCATGGTCCAGGAATCCCTGGCCCTGCCCCGCGTCGCGACCGACCCCTACGTCCCGCCGCCGCTGTCCCTGCTGGATGCCGTCGAGGCCCGGGACGCGATCATCGACAAGGACCTCCTGCGCCGGAACGCCGAAACGCTGGAACGCAAGCTGCTGGACTACAAGGTCGAAGGCAAGGTCGTCGAAATCCACCCCGGCCCCGTCGTCACGATGTACGAGTTCCTGCCGGCGCCGGGTGTGAAGATCAGCCAGATTTCCAACCTTTCCGACGACCTGACGATGGCCCTGGAGGCCGTCAGCATCCGCATCGTCGCGCCCATCCCGGGCAAGGGCGTCGTGGGCATCGAGGTGCCGAACGCGCTGCGCGAAACCGTCTACCTGCGGGAAATCCTGGCGTCCGAGGCCTTCGTCCGCAACAAGAGCAAGCTGACCCTGGCCCTGGGCAAGGACATCTTCGGCACGCCCGTCGTGACCGATCTGGCCAAGATGCCCCACCTGCTGATCGCCGGCGCGACGGGCTCGGGCAAGTCCGTGGCCGTCAACGCCTTCATCCTCAGCCTGCTGTTCAACTCGTCCCCCGAAGAGGTCAAGATGATCCTCGTCGACCCCAAGGTCGTCGAGTTGCAGGTCTACGAGGGCATCCCGCACCTGCTGCTGCCCGTCGTGTACGACCCCAAGCACGCCGCCGCGGCATTGCGCTGGGCCGTCGAGGAAATGGAGCGCCGCTACGAGTTGCTGGCCCGGTTCGGCACGCGCAACCTGCAGTCCTTCAACCAGCGCATCGACCGGATCCTGGGCCACGGCGACGCCCCCGCCGGCTCGGACTTCCCGGACACCGAAGTCGCGCCCGCCCCGGCCACCGACGTGGAGCACGACCCGGACGAACTGAAGAAGCTGCCTTACATCGTCATCGTGCTGGACGAGTTCGCGGACCTGATGATGGTCGCATCGAAGGACGTCGAAACCGCCGTCGCCCGCCTGGCCCAGAAGGCCCGCGCCGCCGGCATCCACCTGGTGATGGCCACCCAGCGCCCGTCGAAGGAGGTCATCACCGGCCTGATCAAGGCCAACTTCCCGTCGCGCATCGCCTTCCGCGTGTCGTCCAAGATCGACAGCCGCATCATCCTGGACCAGTCGGGCGCCGACGCGCTGCTGGGATACGGCGACATGCTGTTCCTGCGGCCCGGCTCGTCGCTGGTGACCCGCGTCCACGGCCCCTTCGTGGCCGACGAGGAAGTGGGGCGCGTCACGGCGCACCTGAAGGCCCAGGGCACGCCCGAGTACCAGATGGAGATCCTCGCCAACGCCGACGCCGAGGCCGAGGAGGACCCCAGCGACCTGGATCCGCTGCTGGCCGAGGCCCAGGACATCGTTCTGGAAAGCCGCCGCGCCAGCATTTCGTTCCTGCAGCGCAAACTGAAGATCGGCTACAACCGCTCGGCCCGCATCATGGAGCAGTTGGAACGGCGCTCCATCGTCGGACCGCCCGACAGTCGCGGCGAACGCCAGGTGCTGGTGTAGGGGGCGGGGAACTACAGGGCGTTGCGCAACTCGCGGACGATGTTCATGACGATCGTGGCCGTGGTCTTGCCCAGGGACATGGTGCGCTCGTACTCGTACTGCGGCAGGTTCCAGTCCTCCTCGCGGACCATGTAGCCGACCTCGTCGTTGCCCAGGGCCATCGTGAACTTCACCGGGGCATCCGACATCTTGTCCAGTTCGGCCACGACGGTCGGCGCGGGCTCGCCGGGAACCGACGTCAGGTCCAGCAGGATCTCGGTGCCCTTGCGGATCTGAAGGACCGTGATTTCGCTGGTCATCATCAGCGTACCCTTCACGGTCTGCAGTTTCCGCTTGAACATCGAACGGTTGCCCATGTACTCGAAGATCCAGTTCTTCACGGGGAACTGGAACACCTTGTTGGCCGACAGCAGCGTGACGCCGGCCGGGCCGACGGGCGCGGGACCGGCCTTCACGGCGGCCTGCACCGCGTCCGCGAAGGCGTTGCCGATCTTGTCCCGCAGGGCGATGCGCTCGTCCTGGGTCATGTGCTTCAGGAAGACTTCCATGATTTCCGGTTCCAGGGCCATCTTGGCATCGCCGGGGTTGATCGTGACCAGGCCGCCCAGGGCGCCCTCGATGAACAGGGGCACGCCGCCCACGTCCTTCTGCATGCGGTTGTAGAACACGCCGGCCCAGTCGGCCGACAACTCCGTGTCGTTCCACAGGGCCTCGACGTGGCAACCCCAGTTGGCGACCGTGGCGATGGGCGAACCGTCCGCGCCTTCCACCGTCAGCACGCGCACCACGTCGTCCTTCTGGTCGCGGATCTGGGCATGGATGTTCAGGGACAGCGACGGATCGACGTTCCCCTGGGACACGCGCAACCGCGCGGGCTTCGCCGCCAGGGCCGCCTGGTCCACGGCGCTGGCGATCAGGATTTCGACCGCTTCCATGTATTCCGGGACGCGGCCGCTGGAAATCGGAAGGAAGCCGCCCAGCGCCGGGCCCCAGTACCCGACCGTGTCCGGGCCGACGTGGTCGTGGATGGAAGAAATGATCACGCGATCCGCATACCGGTCGGTGATGCGCGCCCGCGAGGCCTTCGCGTCGTCGTTCATGTAGCCGATGGTGTCGATCGTCACCAGGACGAAGGGGACCTTCCCGTCATCCAGGAACAGCACGTGGGCGTACACCGGGTCCCGGACGCCCGTGTTCTTGCGGCCCATGTCGAAGCCGCCCAGGTAGATGCCGTCCTTCCGCGCCAGGTCCGTCGTGATGTCCACCATCGCGGCGCCGGCGTATAGCATGCCGTCCGCCTTGGCCGCGATCGTGTCGTGGACCTTGTCCATCGCCTTCGTCGGCGTGGGCAGGTTCAGCGTGGCCATCTTCTTCTGGTTGACCTGCATCGAACCGGCGCACGCGCCGAACGCCAGCGCCAGGGTCGCGAATGCAGCCAGGGTCCAGGGTGTCCGGGATGCCATGTCGATCCTCCATCACGCGTGCCGCGCCCGCCACGCCCGGACCCGGGAGCGGTTGACGCGCGGCGAAGATATCTCCGGGACGCGGGGGAGTCCAGCGGGATCCGCGGGGCGGGACGTCATCGCGTTCGGCCAGGGGTCAGCAATCCGGGAGGCATCTTGCGCGCCACCGAGTACAATTCCCCCGAGCGCGGAGGCGCAGGCGCGTCCCAGGGCAGTCCCCTGGCGCCATCGACCGGGGCCTGCAAACGCCCGTGTTCTTGGAGGTTCTGCATGATCGCCCGTGGGCCCCTGGGCCGCACCATGTCCACGCTCATCCTCGTCCTGGCCCTCGCCGGCGGCACGGCCTGCGGAACGGACGGTGGCCCGGCGGACCTGGCGGTGGACGCCGTCGACGTCCCCGGCGGGGACGAGTCCCCGGATGGCTGGCAGGAGGAGGACACCGCCCAGACGGACGTCCCGCTGTGCCCCGGGGGCCTGGGCTGCCCCTGCACGCTGTTCGAGGACTGCAACACGGGCCTGTGCGTGGAATCGCTCGAACGCTTCGAGTGCGCCAGCCTGTGCGGCATGGGCGAAATCTGCCCGAGGGCCTGGGGCTGCAAACCGATCACGGTCGGGGGCGAAACGATCTACGGATGCGTACCCCGGAACGCGAACATCTGCCGCCCCTGCCGGTCCGACGACGACTGCCTGCCGTTCACGGGACCGGACGGGCAGGACTGGCTGTGCATCGACCGCGGTGCGACGGGCCGGTTCTGCGGCTCGCCCTGCGCCCGGAACGACGATTGCCCGGACACCCCGGTGATGTTCCAGTGCGCCGCCGTCCAGAAGGCCGACGGCAGCCAGGCGCTGCAATGCGTGCCGCAGGACGGCGTGTGCCCGTGCACCGCGAAGTTCGCGCAGAACCACTTGCTGACGGAATGCTTCGTGGAGAACGCGTTCGGGCGCTGCGACGGCCAACGCACCTGCGACGCCCCCTGCGGGGCCCTGACGCCCGCGGCTGAAGCGTGCAACGGGGTGGACGACGACTGCAACGGGGACACGGACGAGGGCCTGGCGTCGGTTCCCTGCCAGGTGACCAACGAGTGGGGAAAGTGCCCGGGGAACGCGGTTTGCAGCGGTGGCCACCTGGACGCCTGCCTGGGGCCCCAGGCTGCGGTCGAAGCCTGCAACGGTCTGGACGACAATTGCGACGGGACCACCGACGAGGGCTTCCCCGATACCGATGACGACGGGATCGCCGACTGCCTGGACCCGGACATCGACGGCGACGGGATATTGAACGCATCGGACAACTGCCCGACGGTCGGGAATTCCGACCAGGCGAACAACGACTCCGCGGAAGAGGCGGCGGACGCGCGGCACGGCGATGCCTGCGACGACGATGACGACAATGACGGGATTCCCGATGTCGCGGACAAGTGCCGCCTGGTGAAGAACACCGACCAGGGCGACGCGGATCTGGACGGGATCGGCGACGCCTGCGACTGCGATGCCGACGGCGACGGCGTCGGCAACCCGGCGCCCCTGGACATGGCGGGTGCGGCGTGCCCCGTGCCGGTCCCGGCGGACAATTGCCGCCTGGCCAGGAACGCCGACCAGGTCAACACGGACCACGATTCGCTGGGCGACGCCTGCGACTGCGACGTCGACGGCGACGGCGTCATGAACAACAACCCGGGCTGTCCCGCGGTCACGAACCCGGACAACTGCCGGACGGTGACGAACCCGGGGCAGGAGGACCAGGACCTGGACGGGACCGGGGACGCCTGCGACTGCGACATCGACGACGACGACGTCGGGAACTACGGCCCCGGGTGCCCGATGCCGACACCGGACAACTGTACGTTCGTGGGGAACCCGACCCAGGCGGACACCGACCTGGACGGGAAGGGCGACGCCTGCGATTGCGACATCGACGCCGACGGCGTCCCGAACGCGAACCCCGGCTGCCCGGCGTGCGGCGGCGGGGGCCAGCCCGCCTGCGACAACTGCCCTTCGGTCGCGAACCCGGGCCAGGAGTTCACCCCGGGCAACGCGTTCGGGACTGCCTGCGACCCGGACTGGGACGGCGACGGCGTGCTGAACCCGGCCGACAACTGCCCGCGGACGTTCAACCCCGACCAGGCCGACCAGGAACTGGACACGAAGGGCGACGCCTGCGATTGCGACATCGACGGGGACGGCTTCGGGAACCCGGGCATCGACGTCAGCGGCGCGGCGTGCCCCGTGCCCGCGCCCCTGGACAACTGCCCCAGGATCGCCAACCCGGACCAGGCCAACATGGACCACGACGGCTTCGGCGACATCTGCGACTGCGATATCGACGGCGACGGGTACGGAAACCGGAACCTCGGCTGCCCCGATCCACCGGTCAACGAGGACAAGTGCCCCCAGGATCCCCTGAGGCACGCCACCCCCTGCATCATCTAGAAAGTGGGACAGTCACAATGCTGATCGGTTAGCCCGCAACTGATCTTGCCGCCAGCGTTTTTCACGAAGCCGTTGTCAAGGAAGATCAAGGAGATCAGTATCGGCGACGTCTGGGAGGGGTTTTCCATGTCGCTTCGCGCTGATCTTCCCGTCACGTCGTGTTTCGTCCCTGAGGACCTGACGACCTTCCGCGATCGGCTGGACCCAACATGGATCTCAGCGGCGCTGGAGGCGACCGGGACGGCGACGCTTCGGCGGCGGCGGCTTCCGGCGGAAATGGTCATCTGGCTGATGATCGGGATCGCGTTGATTCGCAATCGACGGATTTCAGAAGTCGTGTCGTGTCTGGACCTTGCGCTGCCCGTGCCGAGTGGAAGGACGGTGGCGCCTGCGAGCATTCCTCCGGCTCGGGAACGCCTCGGTGCGGAACCGATCAAGTGGCTTTTCGAGCACACGGGAGCGGTCTGGGCGGCGGA
>CAINDP010000032.1 GCA_903847405.1 uncultured Myxococcales bacterium
CACCGCCCCGACGGCCGCCCCCGCGCCGGCGGCGCCCGACGCCCCCATCAGCGCGCCCAGCCCGCCGACCCCGGCGTTCCCGACCTTGCCGCCGATCCCCGACGCCGCCGAACCGGCCTCGCCACCGGACCCGTCGGCCCCCCCGCCCATCAGTTTCTGCATGGCGCCGTTCGCCATTTCCGAAATCTGCTCGGGGGTCATGTTCATGGCCTTCAGGTCATAGCTGCACGAATACGTGTCGGCAAAGTCGTGCGGCAGCTCGCACTGCTTGTCCTCCAGGCTGTTGGTCGGGAAGCCCTTGCGGGTGTAGTAGGCGTGCACGTCGTTGACGATGCCTTCCATCAGGAAGGCCGCGGTGGTCATCCGGGTGATGCGGGCCACGTGCGTCGTGGCGGCCGAGTTGGCGTAGGTGATCGCCCCCAGCGCAAGCGCCAGGATCATCAGGGCCATCATGACCTCCAGCAGCGTGAAGCCGCGTTCGGTCGCCCGGCGCATGGGACCCCTCCGTGCTCAGGACTCGTCCAACAGATCCCGGGAATCCAGTTCCTCGTGGTGAACCAGGGCGGACCCCTTCAAGGGCACGGTTTCCACCGTGTAGATCTCCTCGCCCCGCTGCAGGTAGATGTACGCAGGCTCGACGTAGCCGCTGGGGAAGAAGTAGATCTCCGCCGTCCCCTCCTCGGTGGCCTCGTCCTGGTGGCCGGTCATCACGCGCGGGACCGTCACGCCCTTGGGCAGCGTGTGCCGCTCCAGCAGGCGCTCGCGGACCGCCGGCTTCGCGCTTACCTCCCCTCCCCCGCCATCCAGCAGGCCGGGCGACGCCTTCGTCCGGGCCGGCTCGGCCCCGCCCTGCAGCAGCGCCGCGATCGCGTCGGGACGCGACAGGGCCGCGCCGAACGCCGAACTCGACGTGCCGCTCTGCCGGCTTTCGTCCGGGGTCTTCCCCGGGTTCTCGCTGGCGAACCGCCGCTCCTCCTCGGAGGGCAGGAGGGCCGCGCCCCCGCAGCCTCGCGGGGGATTCGCAGGCTCGCCCCAGTAGGCGTTGTTGGCCAGGTCCACCACCAGGCGGTAGGGGCGGTTCGTCACGACGGACAGGTCGTACAGGTAGCGCACCGCCGACGTCAACCGCCCGGCCGCCGTGCTGATGTCGGCCTTCTGCACCGACCGCAGGGTCGCGACCGACGCCACGATCAGGAACATGGCGATGGCCAGGACGGCCGACAGTTCGATCAGCGTGTAGCCGGCGTCGGACGGGGGCCGCGGCACGGCCGCAGCAGCCTGGCGATCCGGCACGATGTTCGACGTCCCTGGCACGGCACTCCCTAGTCCTGGCAGATGTCGTCTTCGGAGCCCTCTCGCTTGTCGGGACCCTTGCTGCACAGATCGAACTCGCGCAGCTTGGGATCCTGGGCGGGGTACGAGTACAGGAACTCCTGGTTCCACGGATCCTTCAACTGCTTGGGCTTCAGCGGCGCGCCGGCGCCTTCCGTCAACGCCTGCAGGCTGGACGGGAAGTCGCCGTCCAGCGCGTACATCTGGACCGCGTTGGAAATGTTCGCCAACTGGGACTTGCAAGCGCTGATCTTCGCCTTGTTCAGGTAGCCGACGACCCCGACGCCGATGGCCGTCATCAC
>CAINDP010000033.1 GCA_903847405.1 uncultured Myxococcales bacterium
CCATCCAGGGAGCCCGCGGATGAACCGACACCCCCCCCTGCCGGGGGCCTACAGGCCGTCGCTTCGCTCCGGAGCCCCAGATACATTTCCTGGTGAGGCAACGAATCCTGCTTCAGATACTTTTTTACTTGACGCAACGGGGGCCCGCGCGGGCGATTCCCAGTCTGCAGGCCCCTCCCCGGAAGCGGTTGTGGCATAATCGCGCCCCGATAATCGACGGGGATCCGCACCATGGGCGAACGCGAACGAACGACCCTGAAATCGATGCGCAAGATCCGCAACATCGGCATCATCGCGCACATCGACGCCGGCAAGACCACCCTGACCGAGCGCCTGCTGTTCACGACCGGCAAGACCCACAAGATGGGCGAGGTCCACGACGGCGAGGCCGTGATGGACTACATGGTCCAGGAGCAGGAGCGCGGCATCACCATCACCTCGGCCGTCACCTCCTTCGAGTGGGGCGGCTGCGACATGCACCTGGTGGACACCCCCGGGCACGTGGACTTCACCGTCGAAGTCGAACGCAGCCTGCGGGTCCTGGACGGCGCGGTGGTGGTCTTCGACGCCGTCAGCGGCGTGGAACCGCAATCGGAAACCGTCTGGCGCCAGGCGGACAAGTACAAGGTCCCCCGCCTGGCCTTCATCAACAAACTGGACCGCGTGGGCGCCGACTTCGTGATGTCGGTCCAGTCCATGCGCGACCGCTTTTCCCAGCGGATCCTCCCCATCCAGATCCCGGTGGGATGCGAATCGTCGCTGACGGGCGCCGTGGACCTCATCGAATGGAAGACGCTTCGCTGGACCGGCGAGGACCCGCGCGAAACCCAGGTGGACGCCGGCGTGCCGCCCGAACTGGAGGACGAGGCCCGGCAGGCCCGCGAGGACCTGGTGGCCGGCATCGCCGATTTCGACGAGATCGTCGGGGACCTCTTCCTGGACGGGCTGGAGGTGTCGGCCGAGATTCTCACGGCGGCCGTCCGCCGCCATTGCATCACGGGCGAGGTCGTCCCGGTCCTCTGCGGCTCGGCCCTGCGCAACAAGGGAGTCCCGCCGCTGCTGGACGCCGTCGTGAAGTTCCTGCCGTCGCCGCTGGACGTGCCCCCGATCGAAGGCGTCGACCCGCGGACCGGCGAGACGATCCACATGCCCCACGACCCGGACGGCCCCCTGTGCGCGCTGGTCTACAAGGTGCAGATGGCCGACGAAGGGCGCCGCCTGACCTACCTGCGCATCTACTCCGGGCGGATCGACGAAAAGTCCGACGCCTTCAACCCCGGCCGCAAGATCACCGAAAAATTCAGCCGGATCTTCCTGATGCACGCCCGGGACCGCAAGCGCCTGGAGGAGATCGGCGCCGGCAACATCGTGGGCGTCCTGGGCCTGAAACTGACCAGCACCGGGGAAACCCTGTGCGACCCGCGCCACCCGATCGTGCTGGAATCCATCGGGCAGTACGAGCCCGTCATCAGCATCGCCGTCGAGGCCGAGTCCCAGGGCGACCGGGAACGGCTGGACGTGATCCTCAAGCGCATGGTCGACGAGGACCCGACCTTCCGGTACCGGGAGGATCCGGACACCGGCCAGACCGTCATGTCGGGGATGGGCGAACTGCACCTGGACGTGGTGGCCGACCGCATCCGCCGCGACTTCGGCGTGCCGGTCCGCGTGGGTCGGCCGGAAGTCGTGTACGCCGAAACGATCGGGCGGCCCTTCGACGCCTTCGGCCTGTGCGAAATCGAAAACGAGGAGGCCCGCGTCTACTCGCGCATGCTGCTGCACGTCGAACCGGCCGAGCGGGGCACCGGGTCGTCGTGCGAGGTGGCCGAGGGACTGCTCCTCAGCCCGAACCTCCTGGAAGCCGCGCGCACCGGCGTCATGGAGGCCCTGAAGGGCGGCGTCCTGCACGGACTGACCCTGACGGACGTGAAGGCCCGCATCCGCGCCATCGAAAGCCGCGAAGGATTCAGCATCGACGAAACCTCGATCAAGATCGCCGCGATGAACGCGGTCCGGGAGGCCTGCGCGAACGCCGCGCCTGCCCGCCTGGAACCGATCGGCGCCATCGAGGTCACCGTGCCCTCCGAGTCCATGGGCGAGGTCCTGGGCGGCTTGCAGGCCCGCAGGGGCATCATCGAGGCCATGGAGGACCGGGGCGCCGTCAAGGTGATCCTGGCCACCGCACCGATCGAAAAGATGTTCGGCTACGCCACGGAACTGCGCTCGTCCTCCCAGGGGCGCGCGACCTTCTCGATGCGCTTCGCCCGGTACGATGTGGGTTGAGGCGTGCGCGCCGGTGCCCCTACGAATACCTTCGCGGCTCCATCGTCGAACCCCCCGCCGTCGGAAGCCGGGTAACCGGCTGATCTAAGGATTGACACGACTTGGGATGCTGGATACCTTTTCGCCGTCGTGGGCCGAGGTCAACTGATGCAGCCGATTCCTTCGCATCCGTTCCGTTTTCGCCGTTCCTGGGCGCCCCTGCTGGTCGCCACCGTCTGCGCCGCCGGCATGACGGGGTGCGGGTGGATCAAGACGATCGCCATGGACATGACCGGCGCGGTCCTGATCGAGGGCTCCAAGGCCCTGAACGAGGAACCGGACTACGAGATCGTCCGCATCGCCCTGCCGGCCAACCTCAAGACCGTCGAGGTCATGATGGCGGCCAACCCCGGCAACCTCGACATGCTGTACATGGCGGGCCAGGGCTTCGCCGCGTATACCTACCTGGTCATCGAGGACGACATCGACCAGGCCGACGCGGCGGGCGACGCCAAGAAGGTCGCGGAACTGAAGGCCCGGGCATCGGCCCTGTACCTCCGCGCCCAGAACTACACCGCCCAGTTGAACCGCACGAAGGACACGCCGTCCTTCGAGGTCCGCAGGATTCTCGAAACCGGCACGCCGGACCAGGTCAAGGCGCTGCTGGCGAAGTTCCTCAAGAAGGACGTGCCGGGGCTCTTCTGGTACACCTTCAGTTGGGTCGGCCAGGTCAACCTGGACCAGTCCAACCCGGCGCGGATTTCGGATCTGCCGCGGATCGAGGCCCTCATCAACCGCATCATCGAACTGGACCCGCTGTACTACAACGGCCTGCCGATGATCATCGCCGGCTCGGTGTACAGCCGCGGCGCCCTGTTCGGCGGCGACCTCCCGCGTGGCAACACGTACTTCGAGCGGGGTGTGAAGGCCAGTGACGGGAAATTCCTGATCGCGAAGTTCAACTGGGCGCGCTACTACGCGCTCCAGGCCCAGGACAGGGCTCTTTACTGCCGCCTCCTCCAGGAAGTCATCGACGCGCCGTCGACCCTCCTGCCCGAGCAGCAGATGATGAACAACGTCAGCCAGCGATGGGCGTCCCGCTGGATCGGACGTGCCGCCTCGCTCTTCGAGGATGGACAAGGGTGTGCGACGCCGGCTCCGGCGAAAATCGACTGGGAGGAGGTCAATGATGGTTTGCTGTAACAGGATCCTGTCCGCGGTGCTGCTGGGTGCGTTGGTCATGGTTTCCCTTCCGGCGTCCGCCGAGCCCGTGGTCATCAAGCTGGCGACCGTGGCCCCCAAGGACTCGGTCTGGATGAACGCCTACAGCGCGATGAACAAGGAAGTCGAACAGGCGACGGGCGGGAACGTGTCCTTCAAGTTCTTCCCGGGCATGGTCTCGGGCGACGAAAAGGACATGGTCCGCAAGATGCGCGCCGGCCAGCTCCAGGCGGGCGGCTTCACGGGCGTCGGCCTGCAGATGATGGAGCCCGGCATGCTGGTCATGCAGTTGCCCATGCTGTTCAAGGACTACGACGAAATGTCGAAGGTCCGTGACCGTCTGCAGGACAAGCTGCAGGCCATGATGAACAAGAAGGGCTTCGTCATCCTCGGCTGGTCGGACCTCGGCTACACCTACGTCTTCACGAAGACCCCGGTCAGCGACCTGGCGGGCTTCAAGGACGTCAAGATGTGGGGCTGGGAAGACGAGCCGATCAGCAAGGCCTTCTTCGAGACCGCCGGCATCGCCCAGGTCCCCCTGTCGCTGCCCGACGTTCTTCCCGGCCTGCAGCGCGGCATGATCAACGGCGTCTACAATTCCACCCAGGGCCTCATCGCCGTGCAGTGGGACAAGTACCTGTCCTATGCCACCAAGTTGGTCATCGGCATCGGCATCGGCGCGACCGTCGTCACCAAGACGGCCTGGGACCAGATCGCGCCCGCCGACCAGGCCAAGGTGATGGAGATCGCCAAGAAGTACCACATCGCGCTCAACGCGGACATCCAGAGGAAGAACAAGGAGTCCTCGGTCCAGCTCAAGAAGCAGGGCATGCAGTTCGTCGACGTGGCGGCCGACCAGATGGCACGCTTCCAGGAAATCTCCGCCCGCGTTCGCCAGGTCCTGGCGGGCAAGGTCTTCGACGCCGCGCTACTGAAGGAAGTCGAGTCGATCCGTGACAAGGTCCGCGCCGGACAGTAGCGGCTTCGGGCCTCGATGCCCCGGCCCCCTCTTTCTCCTCTCTCGCAGGATGGATTGACGTGAAGGCGCTCCTCGTTTTGGAAAGGTGGGTCGGGAAGGTGGAATCCTTCTTCCTGGTCGCCTCACTGGTGGCCATGCTGTCGCTGACACTCTACTCGGTAGCGTACCGGAACCTCCTGGCCCCCTTCGTCCTGAAGATGCAGGCGTCCGAGATGAGCGAGTCCCCCACGCCCGCCTCGCCTGCACCCGCAGCCGCCCCTGTCGCCACGGACCCGGCCGCCGCTGCACCGGCCGAGGCGATCTCGGCCGGCGATCTGGACGACGAACCCGCGGCTCCTGCGAAGGTCGCTGCCGCAGCCCCTGCCGAGGCGATCTCGGCCGGCGATCTGGACGACGAACCCGCGGCTCCGGCGCAGGTCGCTGCTGCGCCCGCCGCGGCTCCCTCCGCGGGCGACCTCGATGAGGATCAGCCCACGCCTACGGCACCGGCTGTGGCGGCTGCCGCCCCCGTGGCAGCCGCCCCGACCGCGGCGCCGTCCAGCGCGCCCCCCGTCAACAACATCCCGCAGGACTCGACCCTCCTCAAGGTGCTCAAGTCCCTGAACCTGGCGTGGACCGACAAGGTCACCCTGCACCTCCTGCTGTGGGTCGGGTTCTTCGGCGCCGCCATCGC
>CAINDP010000034.1 GCA_903847405.1 uncultured Myxococcales bacterium
CCATCCAGGGAGCCCGCGGATGAACCGACACCCCCCCCTGCCGGGGGCCTACAGGCCGTCGCTTCGCTCCGGAGCCCCAGATACATTTCCTGGTGAGGCAACGAATCCTGCTTCAGATACTTTTTTACTTGACGCAACGGGCATCCTGCGCGGTCCGCGACGGGTTTGACAGGGGCCTCGCGTTGGCCTATCAAGGTCTGCAGCAGCAAGCAAACCAGGGTGGCCGGATCGTGTTGCCGACCCATCTCCTCACGCCCCCCCACCAGGGGGTCGAGCCGTCCGGCCCTGCCGAAGGCGTCCTTCTGGCCGGACGGTTGACGGCGGAGTGAGGACCGGGGATGCTCCCACGGACAACGAGGAGCTCCCATGACCGCCGCGCCCCAGCATCCCGAACGCCCCGGCTTCTTCCGGCGCTTCCCGCGCAACTTCTGGGTCGTCATCCTGATGGAGTTCTTCGAGCGCGGTTCGTACTACGGCGTCATGTCGGTCCTGGCCGTCTACCTGGGCGACACGGCCCGCGGCGGCGTGCTGGGCCTGCCGGAACACTCCGTCGGCAGCCTGCTGGGCATCATCACGCCGATGCTGTACCTGCTGCCCATCCTCAGCGGCGCGCTGGCCGAACGCTTCGGGTACCGGCGCATGCTGATGATCGCCTTCACGCTGCTGGCCACCGGCTACGCCCTGATCCCGATGGCGACCGGGGAGACTGCCGTCTTCGCGGCGCTGGTGGTCATGGCGCTGGGCGCCGGCACCTTCAAGCCCATCCCGTCGGGCTCCATCGCGCGCATCACCACCCCGTCGAACTCGACGCAGGCCTTCGGCATCTTCTACTGGACGATCAACCTGGGCGCCTTCCTGGTGCCGCTGTTCCTGGTCGGCTGGCTGAAGGCGATCAACTGGACCTACGTGTTCCTGATGGCGTCGGTGGGCACGGGCCTGATGCTGCTGCCCGTGATCGCCCTGTTCAAGGAGCCGCCCCGCCCGGAAAACCGCAAGTCCCTGGGCGAGGTCCTGGCCGGCGCGGCCCTGGTCCTGCGGGACTGGCGCTTCGTGCTGATGATCGTGATCTACTCGGGCTTCTGGATCCTGTACTTCCAGATGTTCCACACGGTGCTGTGGTACCTGAAGGACTACGTGGACATGGCCCCCGTGGAATCGGTCGTGAACGGCGCCCTGGCCCTGGTGGGCATCACGATGGCGTTCAAGTTCGACGTCGAGCACGTGACCGTCATCAACGCCGGCACGATCATCCTGCTGCAACTGGTCGTGTCCCGCCTGGTCGCGAACACCCGCGCCCTGCCCACGATGGTGGTCGGCATCGCCATGGCCACCTGCGGCATGGGGCTGCTGGCGTTTTCCAGCCACGCGGCGTTCTTCATCCTGGGGATCTTCGTGTTTTCCGTGGGCGAAATGACCACGCATCCGAAGTTCATTTCCTACGTGGGCCTGATCGCGCCCGACGACAAGAAGGCGTTGTACATGGGCTACATGTTCCTGTACGGCGTGCTGGGCAGTTCCATCGGCGGGTTCATCGGCGGGTATGGGTACGAGCATTTCGTGAAGCAGAACAACGATCCGCAGACGTTGTGGCTGCTGTTCGCCTGCATCGGTGTCGCGACCATCGTGGGGTTGCTGGTGTTCGACCGGTTCGTCGCGCCGGCGAACGCGCAGGGAAAGGCGCGCGAGAACGCAGCCTAGGCGAGTCGCGCGCTGATCATGCCCGCCCCTTCTTCCCGCCGACGATCAGGCCGGCCAGCAGATCGACGATGAGGGGCTCGGGGCCCGCGCTGCCCTTCTTGATGCGGATTTCCGCCGCCGGGGCCGCCTTCAGGAAGGTATCCAGTTCTGCGGCCTGATAGCGGGCGGCGCCGCGCTTCGTCATGTCCCACTTGAAATCGTGCTTCAGGCCCAGGCGCTCCATGGACTCGCTGGAACTGGCGCCACGGGCCACCAGCGCCTGCGCCGTCCGCAAGGTTCGGACTTGCCGAACGATCTTGTGGTACAGCGAGATGGCTTCGCCCCGGGCGTCCCGTGCGTCCTCCAGTTCCCGCACCGCGATCTTCACCGCCTTGCCCAGATCCCGTTCCGAAACGGCGTCCTGCAGGTCCCAGGGCGCGGGCCGGCGCGACCGCTGGACCAGCCCGACCAGGTCGGCCTCGGTGACCCGACCGCCCTTCCCGGCAAACTCGACCAGCAGGTGCATCGCTGCATCCAGCGCCGCCCGGTCCGTGCCCACCAGGTCCAGCAGCGCGTCCTGCGTCCTCCCGTCCATCCCGATGCCGGCCTCGCGGGTCGCCTGGGAAATCAGGGCCTGGATCTGCCGGTCCTTCAGCGTCGCCGGGACGATGACCAGGCCGATCGCCGTGACCTTCGTCGCCAGCGCGCTCTTGGCCGCCTTCCCTTCCGCGAAGAACAGGACGCGCAGGTGCGGAGCGGGCGAATCCAGGAAACCCACCAGAGCGGGGGGGGGCTTGGCGCCGCTGCCCACGTTGGTGATTGCGACGACGGTGCCCTCGCCGAACAGCGGCGCGTCGGAGGCCATCGCCGCCAGCCGGGACCACGCGTCGGTCTTGGCGCCCTCGGCGTCCAGGCGCACGATGGAAACTGGCGAGGCGGTGCGTTTCAGGTCCGCGGCCATCGCCTCGATCAGGCCTTCGCGAACCGCGTCGTCCCCTCCGGCAACCAGCACCGCGGCGGCATCACCGCCCTTTTCCAGCACGCGCCGAAGGTCCTCGACTTCCGCGATCGTCACAGGTCCGCTCCACCCTTTCGGTCCGCGCCGATCATCGTCTGGTCGGGGTCACGGGTCAACGGCGGAGCCACCGAAAAGGGTGACTGTCCCACTTTCCCGCTGCGGCCAGGGCCGTCTCTTCAAGTCCGCGGAACTTCGGCTTTCCCGGGAGCTTCACTTCACGGCCTCGACCAGTCGCAGGGACGGCACCAGCGGCAGCACGGGGATCGCCGCCACCCCGTCCAGACGCAGACCGGCCTCCACCACCATGCGTTCGAGTTCCCGGCTGGAGTGGAACGTCGCAGGTCCGGTCGCCAGCGCGATGGCGCGCAGGCAGGCCGAATCCCACCAGGATTCGGTACACACCTGCGCCAGGAACAGGCGGCCACCCGGACGCAACAGATCCCGGATGCGGGCCAGGAACACCTGGGGATTCCGCACATAGGGGAAGGCGTGGGTCGAAACCACGGCATCGAACCCGCCCTGGGCCTCGCTCGAATTGTTCCCTTCCAGCAGAACCTCGTCCGGCACATCGTCAACGGTGCCCAGCAGGTAGGCGACGTGGGGATGGGCGTAATCGGCGCGGGCGCGGTGGATCATCGCGCCCGTGGGATCGACGCCGACGACCCGGACGTCGGGAAGGCGCTCCGCCAGTGCCACGGCCAGTTGACCGATCCCGCACCCCGCGTCGAGGATGCGCCGGGCGCCTGGACACGCCTCGGCGACCCGTTTCACGACGAGGTCCCGCGTCGGCTTCAGGCTGAAAGGCTGTGAAACAAGGTATTCGTATCGCGGAGCCCAGAACTCCCACGCGGACAGATGCCGACTCCCCATCATGACAGCCTCCTCCCTCCCTGCCGTCCGCAGGGGGCGCCCGGGAATCCCGCTTCCGGCGGCGACATCGATGGTCGCACGAAAGATCCGGAAGTACCGGTGCCGGCAATATGATGTCGTTGAAGTTTCACGGGGGAACCGGGCAGCACCAACGGGTGCGACCGCCGGAAATGCCCTGACCCGGATCACGTCGCGCGATCACCGCCCGTCTTCCAGGTGTCGCTTTCGATCACGCCGTCCACGATCGCGACGATCCGATCGCACCGGTTCGCCAGGCGCAGGTCGTGGGTCACGATGACGAAGGCGCCACGGAACTCCCGGTTGAATTCCCGCAGGAGGTCGAACACCTGGTCCGCCGCGTGGGTGTCCAGGTTGCCGGTGGGCTCGTCCGCCAGGACCAGCGGCGGGTGCATCGCCAGCGCCCGCGCAACGGCGACACGCTGCTGCTGGCCGCCCGACAGGTCCGACGCCCGGGCCGTGATCTTGTCCTCCAGGCCCACGCGCACCAGCAGTTGCCGGGCCCGCTCGCGCATCTCGTCGTCCGGCGATCCCCGGTGGACCAGCAGCGGCATCATCACGTTTTCCAGCGTGGTGAACGCCGGCAGCAGGTGGTGGTGCTGGAACACGAAGCCGATCTTTTCGCCCCGGAACCGCGTCAGGCCGGCATCATTCAGCGTGGACGTGTCGGTGCCGTCCAGGAAGATGCGCCCGGAGGTGGGACGGTCCAGCAGGCCGACCAGGTTCAGCAGCGTGCTCTTGCCCGCTCCGGACGGTCCCACCATCGCCACGAACTCGCCCGGGTTCACGACGAGGTCGATGCCGTGGAGCACCTCGGTGATCACTTTCTTGCCGAAGGACTTGCGCACACCCTCCAGGCGCAGGATCGGCCCGACGGATGCCGCGGTCGCCGGCCCCTCGCCCGTCGGCAGTTCGTTCGGGTCAGCCATACCGAATCACCTCTGCGGGGTCCAGGCGCGCGGCCCGGCGAGCCGGTGCGACCGCGGCCACCATGCCCACCACGGTCGCCATGGCCGACGCCGCGGCGAACCGCGTCCAGGTCAGGTCCACGGGGAAGATCGGCGAACCGTCCGGGGCCACCGCCATGCTGCGGAAGCCGACGGCCAGCACCGCACCCAGGGCGCACCCCAGGGCCGAACCCACCAGGCCCAGCAGCGCGCCCTGCAGCAGGAAGATCGCCATGGTCTGCCGGGTGGACGTGCCGATGGCCTTCAGGATGCCGATTTCCCGGGACTTCTGGACGACCGCGACGACCAGCACCGAGGCGATGCCCAGCGCCACGGCCAGCACCACGAAGAACTGGATCATCCAGGAGGACATGTTCTGGGACTTCAGGCCCACCAGCAAAGGCCGGTTGATGTCCATCCACGTTTCCGCGACCAGGCCCGTCCGGTCCGTGATGTCCGCCGCCATCCGGTCCGCGTCGAAGATGCTGTCCACTCGGACCTCGATGCTGGTGATGCCGTCCTCCAGGTTCAGCAGCGTCTGGGCGTTCCGGATCGATGCCAGGACCCAGCGCTCGTTCAGGTCCTTGGCGCCCAGGTCGAACAGCCCGCCCACCGTGAACACGTCGGATCGTCCGCCTTCGGTGACCAGGCGCACCTTGTCGCCGATCCCCAGGCCCAGGTCCCGGGCCAGTCCCACGCCCAGCACGACGTCGTTGCCGTCCAGCCGGAACCGGCCGCCCTTCAGACGCCCCGTGATGTTCACGATCCGGTCGAAGCGATCAGTGTCCACGCCCCGCAACGCCACGGCCTTGCTGACGTCGCCCTTCACCACGAACGCCGCGCCGGCCGCGATGGGCGACGTCGCGACGACACCGGGCACCCGCTCGATGCGGGTCAGGTTCAGGGGCCAGTCCGGCAGCGTCCGGGTCCGCACCGCCACCTTTTCCACCCGGGCCGCGACGGCCGCTTCACCCTCCGCCACCATGCGCCGGGCGGTTTCGTCCTGGGGTCGGACGACCACGTGGGGCTGGCTGCCCAGGGTGTTGGCGACCAGGCTGGTCTGGAGGCCCGAGATCAGCGCCGACAGGAACACGATGACCGCCACCCCCACGGCGACGCCCGCCAGCGTCAGCAGCGTCTGGAAGCGGCCCTCGCGCAGGAAGCGCAGGGAAACGATCACCTCGAAGCGCATGCATCCACCCTACTCGCGAACCGCCCGGACCCGCTGGCCGGCCTTCAGGCGCAGGCCGTCCCCCGACACGACGTCCTCGCCCACGACCACGCCTTCCACGACCTCGACCCGGTCCTCGCCGCGCAGGCCCAGGCGCACGTCCCGACGCTCCAGCCGACCGTCCCGGACGGCCAGCACCCAGGGCCGCGCCCCGGCCACCTCGTGCACGGCCGTTTCGGGCAGAACCAGCGCGGATTCGCGCCGCTCCGCCACGACCTCCACCGAAACCGTCATGTCGGGCCGCAGGAAGTCCGGCGGCGCCGGCAGCGACAGGTGCACCTCGACCGTTCCCCGCAGGCGATCCACGGCGGGCAGGATCCGTGCAACCCGTGCCGGGAAGGTCCGCCCCGGGAACGCGTCGGCCGATGCCACGGCGTCCTGCCCTTCCCGCAGCAGGTTCAGGTTCTTTTCATCCGGCTGGACGACCAGGTAGGACGCCCCGTCGGTGGCCAGCCCCAGCAGCGCGGCGCCGGGCAGGACCACGTCGCCGGGTTCCACGTTCCGGGCCAGGATCGTCCCGTCGGCAGGCGCCAGGATCCGCGTCTGCGCCAGGCGCGCCGAAGCCGACTCCACGTTCGCCCGGGCCATGTCCACGGCCGCAATCGCCGCCCGGGACTCCGCCCCTGCCGCCGTGCCCGAACCCGCCGCCTGGGATCGGGCCGCCGCGTGCCGGGCACGCGCCTGCTCCACCAGCATCCTCGCCTGGTCCAGTTCGTCCCCGGTCGAGGCCCCGGCCGCCGCCAGGGAGGATGTCCGGGTGAACCGCAGTTCGGCGAGGTCCAGCGCCGCCTTGGCCTGCCGCTGATCCTCCGACGCCACCCGCCCCGTGATCCCCCGGACCTGGTCGCTGCGGGCCAGGGCCTGCTGCAACGCCGCACCGGCCTGGGCCAGCGCCGCGCCCGCCTCCCGGTCCTCCAGGCGCACCAGCACCGCGCCGGCCTTCACGCGGTCGCCTTCCCGAACCGCGACCTCGACCACGCGCCCCATCGCGACCGTTCCGATCGCCACGCGCGCCGCGGCCGCCACGCGCCCGCTGACCACCACGGTCTGCACCAGGGGCCGCTGCTGGACCACCGTCACCACGACCGAGGGCCCGCGGACCAGCACCACCACCCCGAAGGCGGCGGCGGCCAGAACCAGGCCCAGCGCAACCGATCCGCCAATGATCCAGCCACGTCGTTTCATGGCGTCTCTCCACGGTTCCCGGCAGGGTCGAGCGACATCGACTCCCTGCCCTCCTCCGCCTGCAGCCGTTCCGCCGCTCGCCCCATGGCCTCCAGTCCCAGCCGGACCAGGTCCAGTTCCACGTCGTCCATGGTCGCCAGCAGGCGCGCCGTCCGGACGCTGCCCGCCGCCCGCAGGCGATCCGCCGTCTGGACGCCCGCATCCGTCAATCGGACCAGCACCGAGCGCCCGTCCGACGGATCCGCCTCGCGCACGATCAGTCCCTGGACCTCCAGCCGATCGACCGTCTCGCTGACCGAGGCCTTGGTGACGTGCAGCGCCACCCCGATGGCGCCCACCCGCAGGGCCCCGGACGCCCGCAGCAGGAACACCACCTTCAACTGGCTGGTGCCCAGTTCCGACCCCAGCCAGGCATCGGGCTCGCCCCACCCCACGGCGCGATGGACCCGTTCCTCCAGGCCCAGGATGCGGCGGATGGTGTCTTCGCGACGGCCGGACATGATCCCCCCCAACGGTGCGGACAACTACGGTTGGTATGGTCCTCCCGAACTTTTCGGAAGTCAACGTGGTGTCGCGGGGATCCGTTGCTCAGTGCGGAGATGCGGGGCGCTCGCGGTGCGGCGTCGCGGGGCTGTTCCGGCCGGCCGCGACCTGCCGCGGCCCTCCCAGGATCCGGGCGCGCACCCGCGGCGTCGCGGGCACGGGTTCCGCCTCCCCCTCCGTCGCCACCCGTCGTTCGATCGGAACGAACGGTCGCGCCGGAACACCGACATAGAAGGACATGGGCCGGATCAGGCGGTTGTCGGCGGCCTGCTCCAGGATGTGGGCCGTCCATCCCACGACACGCCCCATCACGAAGATCGGCGTGAACTGGGCCGGCGCGAATCCCATCAGGGCGTACATGGGGCCGGTTTCGAAGTCGAGGTTCGGGTGGATGCCCTTTTCCTCGCGCATCGCCTCCCGCAGGACGTCCCCGATGGCATGCCAGCGGTCGTTGCCCACGATCGCGGCCACGCGCCGCCCCCAGGCCGCGGCCAGCGGCACCCGGGAATCGCCGTTCCGGTAGACCCGGTGTCCAAAGCCCATGATCTTGCGATGTTCGGACAGCCTCGCCTTCAGCCAGGTCCGCGCGTTTTCCGGCGATCCCACCTGGGCCAGATCCACGATGACCGCCTCGTTGGCGCCGCCGTGCAGCGCCCCCTTCAGCGCCGCGATCCCCGCGGTGACCGCCCCGTGCAGGTCCGCCATCGTCGACGTGACGACCCGCGCGGCGAAGGTGGACGCGTTGAACCCGTGCTCGGCGTACAGGATCAGCGCGACCTCGAACGCCTTCACGATGTCCGGATGCGGCACGCGACCGAAGGTCATCCAGAACACGTTTTCGGCCAGCGACAGGTCCGATCGCGGCGGGATCGGGGCCAGGCCCTGCCGCGCCCGCGCATCGACGGCCACGATGGTCGGGATCCGCGCCAGCAGGTCCAGGGTCTGCCGCCGCTGCGATTCGACGTCGTGCGCCACGGGGACGCTGAGGCCCAGGTACGACACCGCGGTCCGCAGGACGTCCATCGGGTGGGACCCCGCCGGGCTGTGCTGCAGCAGGAACAGCAGGTCGTCCGGCAGCGCCCGCCTCTTGCGTTCCACTGCCTGGAACGCCTTCAGTTGCGCCCGGGTCGGCAGTTCCCCGTACCACAGCAGGTACGCCACCTCCTCGAACCCGCAGCGCTCGGCCAGCTCCGTGACCGGGTATCCACGATACGTCAGCGTCTGGGTCGCAGGATCCATGCGGGACACGGCCGTCTTGTCGGCGATGACGCCTTCCAGCCCCTTGCGAATATCGGGTTCCATCAGGTTCTCCTAGAAGATGCCTCGGGTGTCCCGTTCCGTTGCGACCATCCGCCCGCCGGGCAGCGTGACGGTCAGGGCCCGCACCTCGGCAGGGGACAGGGTGTCCAGCCGGCGCGCCAGCATCAGAAAGCGTTCGCCCTCCCCGGGATCCAGCCATCCCTCGGCCAGCGTCTTGAACTTGCGCTCGTAGTCCGGCCGCGCGAAGGGCCGGGCCCCGTTCGGATGGGCGTCGGCGACGGCCAGTTCCTCCATGATCACGGCGCTGGTCCGCAACCGGACCTCCGCACGGGCGCCGAAGGCCTTCCGGGACGGGTCCGGGTCCAGGTAGCGCCGGGTCCACGCCGGGTCCTCGACGGTCCGGACCTTGCGCCACAGATCCACCGTGTCGGGCCGCGTGGCGCGCTGGCGGGTGTAGGACTTTTCGTGGTGCCAGGCGCCGTCCTGCAGCGCGACGGCAAAGCAGTACATGACGCTGTGGTCCAGCGTTTCGCGGCTGGCTTCCGGGTCGTACTTCTGGGGATCCCCCGAACCCGACCCGATGACGACGTGGGTGTGGTGGCTGGTGTGCAGGACCACCTCGTCGATGATGTCGATGTCGGGGATCTTCGACCGCAGCCGGAACGCCAGGTCGATGATCGCCTGAGCCTGGTACTCGGCCGAGTGCTCCTTGGTGTACGACTCCAGGATCGCCCGGCGCGGCTCGTCGGTTTCGGGCAGGGGAACCTCGTAGGTCGCCCCGGGCCCCCCCAGCATCCAGGCGATCACGCCGTCCTCGCCCTCGTAGATCGGCGAGGGCGACCGCTCGCCCCGCATGGCCCGGTCCACCGCCTCGATGGCCAGTTTTCCGGTCCACCCGGGCGCGTAGGCCTTCCACGACGAAATTTCGCCCTTCCGGGACTGGCGCGTCGAAAAGCCCAGGTGCACGGCCTGCTGGATCGCCTGGTACGTGGTTTCGACGTCCAGGCCCAGGCACGCGGAAACCCCCGCGGCGGTCGAGGCGGCCAGGTGCCCCACGTGATCCTTCTTGTACCGGTGCAGCGAAATGCCCTTGGCCAGGGCGATCTGGACCTCGTAGGCCGCAACCGCGCCCCGCACCACGTCGGCCCCCGACCGGCCGCACTGCTGGGCCACGGCCAGGATCGGCGACAGGTTGTCCCCCGGATGCGAGTACTCCTCGGCCAGGAAGGTGTCGTGGAAGTCCAGTTCCCGGACCGCGGTGGCATTGGCGTAGGCGGCCCATTCGGCCTCGAAGGTCCGGTCCGGCGGCATTCCCAGCAGCGTCGCACCGCCCGGTCGCGGGTGGGCCAGCACCTGCGTCCGGATGTTGACCACGGGTCGGCGGTTCAGGGCCGCGACCGCGACGGCCGTGTTGTCGACGACGCGGTTGCCCACCATGTCGACGGTTTCCCGGGGATAGGTCACGGGTTCGACGGCCACGCGGGCCAGGTTCCAGGCCAGTTGCGACTCCTTGGGCAGCGCCTGGCTGGCAGGTACGGTGCGGACGGTCAGGATGCGCATGACGCCTCCGATCGAACAGGGTTTCAGGGACAACGTTCTTATTCGGATTCTTTCTGTCAAGGTTTGAGGAACAAGGGAATTCCGGAACCAAGAGGGCGATTCGGTTCAGTGAAGGCTGGAGGCGGGTGCGCGCGATCGGGGCAGGCCGGACCGGTTCACCGGTTCACCGGTTCACGGGGTCACGACGGGCTCGAAGCCCACGACCTTGGCCGTGGACAGCGAGTACGACAGGCACACCGACGCTGCGTCGCCGGGAAGATCCTTGGTCTTCGCCACGAACGTCAGGTTGCCCTGGTCGTCGATCACCTGGTGCAGGTCGAACAGCAGGTTCATGGCCGAAACAGCGACCTTCAGATAGCTGCAGAAGTCGGGCTTGGCGTTCGCCGGGGCCGCGTCGCAACTGGCCTGCAACTTGGCGATCGCCGCTTCCAACTGCTCCTTGGTCAGGACGCCGGACAGGACGCCGTCCGTCGCCGCGAAGCCGTCCGCCGTCGCCCCGGCCGTGATGCTGGCCTTGACCTTCGCCTGGATCAGGGTCGCGTCGATGACCAGCCCTTCGGAGATCGGGATGGACAACTGGAACATGGACGGGCCCGCGGCCAGTTTGCCGTCGGCGATCGACGCGCCCTCGAAGTAGATCATCGGGGTGCAGATGTCGGTCACGTACGACGCTTCCTGGACCTGGAAATCGCCCGTGGTCGCCGCCGGCGTCGCGGTGGACTTGCCCAGCAGGCCGTTCAACTGGAAGGACGCCGTCGTGGTGAAGTCGGTCACGCCGGCCAGTTCGAACAGGATGGCGATGCTGCCCCCGCTGACCGCGTCGGCCAGCGGGCCGTTGACCTGGCCCGCCAGGCCCTTGAGGCCGTTGTCGCCCAGGCCGTCTCCGGTATAGTCGAAACACAGCGACTTGACCACGGCGGCGTCGGCCGGCGTCGTCAGCGAGGAAATGGCGCCCGTCGGGCCCCACGTGATGGTCGGCTTGAAGGTCGGCCAGTCGCACGTCGGCACGCAAATGCCCTTCAGCGTGTCGCAGGTCGTGTTGGCGGCCGTGCACTCGCCGCACGTCTCGCCGTCGCAGTTGGAGGCGCCGCACACGCGATCGCCGCACGTCTTGACGCAGGGGCCGGGGTCCAGCGGACCGGGGTCGAGTGGGCCGGGATCCTCCGGGCCACGATCAGTGCCGCAACAGTCAGGCAGCGAGCCGGGGTCGGTCCCCTGATCCGTCCCCTGGTCCTGAACATCCTGGACATCCATCACATCGTCCCCGCCCCCCCCATCGTCACACCCGGTCGCCACCAGGGCCAGGACAGCCATCCCCGCCACCAGCAGCATTCCCGTGGATCGGTCGGTCCGCATACGCATGGTCGGGCTCCACTGAAGTTGAAAGCATGCTACCGATTCCGATCGCGCGGATTCAAACAGGGCAAGAATCATCTGGATTGGACGTCATGCCGGATCGGCGTGGTTCCACCACCGGTAGAAGCCCTTGTTGCGCCGCCACAGGTCCCGGAACGCCCGCATGCCGCGGTCATAGACCGGCCGGTTTGCGGGATCGGGCTCGAAGGTCTTCGCGAACCGCATGCATTTCGGGATGTCGGTGAACCGCAGGCGCCCCAGGGCCACCGCGGCCAGGAACGCCGCACCCCGGGCATTGGCCTCCCGGGGATCCTCGACCTGCCGGATCGTCCGCCCGGTGACGTCGGCCAGGATCCGGCACCAGGCATCGGACTGGGCCCCGCCGCCGATGGCGTTCAGGGGGTCCAGGCGCCGGCCCACGAACCGCTCGATGTACCCCAGGCTCCAGTTCGTGTTGTAGGCGACGCCCTCATAGACCGCCCGCAGCAGGTCCTCGGACGTCGTTTCCACCGACACGTTGTGGAAGCCTCCCCGCAGGCACTCGTCGTCCACCGGGGTCTTTTCGCCGTTCAGCCACGGCGTGAACAGCACGCCCCGTGCACCGGGGGGCACGGCTTCCACCACCGCGTCGGCCCGCAGGTAGGCCTCCGGCGACACCACCGCGCCCCGGGGCTCGCCCGGCGTCCGCAGCAGGTTGCGCAGGGCCGCGGCCAGCGCCCCGCCCGCCATGTCCTGCTCGTTCGCACAGAAATACCGGCCCGGGATCGCCGACGGCAGGGCCGCGATCGTATGCAGCGGATCGGTCTTGCGGAACGGCACGTGGCACAGGACCCAGGACGACGTCCCGATGTAGACGTGCCCCGCGAAATCGTCCACGGCCCCCGACCCCACGCAGGCCGACTGCAGGTCCGCCGAGCCCACGATCACCGGCGTTCCGCGGGCGACCCCCAGGGCGTCCGCCACGTCGTCCTGCAGCGGGCCCAGCACGTCGGTGGACGGCCGCAGGTCCGGCAGCTTGTTCCGGTCCAGCCCCAGGCGCCCCAGCAACACGTCGTCCCAGCGGACGTTGTGGATGTCCCGGTTGTCCGTCGCCCAGAACAGCGTCACGCTGTCGGGGGACGCGGCACACCGGCCCGTCATGCGCAGGTTCAGCCAGTCCTTGCTGCCCAGGAACCAGCGGGCGTTCCGGTAGATTTCGGGGCGTTCCTCGCGCCAGAACAGCACGTGGGCCGCGTCGTCCTTGCCCGACAGGGTGGGCGCGCCGCCCGACCGGCGCATCCAGTCCAGCGACCGGACCACGCCGTACCCCTTCACCGACGGCCATCCGTCCATCACCCGGCGGACATGGGGCGCACCGCGATGGTCCATCCATGTCAGGGCCGGCCCGACCGGGCCTCCATCGGCGTCGCAGGCCACGGTGGTCGAAAAGGTGCTGGAGCAGGCGACCGCCAGAACCGAGGCCTGGGGGACCAGCCCGCGCGCCATCAGGCGCCGCGACGCGACGACCAGCGCGCGCCACCAGTCCTCGGGGTCCTGTTCGGCGCCCCCTCCGGGCAGGAACGCCACGGGCGTGGGCTCGAACTCGTTGGCCAGCACCCGCCCGTCCACGGTCACCAGGGCGACCTTCAGCCCCGAGGTGCCGTGGTCCACGGCCAGGATGCAGTCCCCGGACCCGGGCGACGACGACGGCAGGGAATCAGTGCTCATGCGGTGCTCCCCGGTGAATCCGGCCCGAGGGGGAGGATACGACAGTGGGGGGAAAATGGGGACAGACACCGGGAAAATGGTGTCTGTCCCCATTTTCCCTATCCCCTTTTCCGACGGAGGACGGCGAAGAACAGCAGCAGCGACACCAGCGCGGGCACCGCGGACCCGGTTCCAGTGGCGCCGGCCGCGCATCCGAAGCCGCTCCCCGGCACGATGCCGCGGACGTCCGCAGGGTCGAACGCATCGCCCGCCCCCGGGTCCTCGCCCATCGGCGCCTCGACGCCCGCAACCTCCCGGAGCACCTCGACCGGCCCGGCATCCGGAGGATCGCCCGCCTCGTCCGCGACCGACGCGTCGGTTTCCTCGCCCGCCGCGACCTCGGCCACGACCTCGGGCACCGCCTCGGGCGCCGGTTCCACCGGGATCGCCTGCCCCTCGCACCACGGGCCGGGCAGGCCGTTGCCCGCATCCGCGACCACCCACCAGTCCCGGGCGGTCCCGCAGGGCCCCGGGTAGGGGTCCAGGATGGCGCCCGACGGGTCCTCGACCTGGAAGTGCACGTGAGGCATCGACGAAATCCCGCTGCTGCCCACCAGTCCCAGGCGATCGCCGCACGCCACCACCTGGCCCACCTGCACCGCCACCGATCCGTTCTTGAGGTGGTAGTACAGCGTTGTCGTCCCGTCGGCGTGCCGTACCCCCACGTAGTTGGCCCGGATCGCGTTCCCGTCGCAGGTCACCGCCTGCGTGCCCAGGTCGGCGTGGCACCGGTCGTAGTTCCCGTCCACGGCCGCGATCACGGTGCCGCCGGCTGCCGCCACGACCACGGCGACTTCCTGGTCCATGGTCCCGAACCCGCCGTCCAGGATGAAGTCCGTGCCCCGGTGCTCGTCGTAGCAATAGGGAAAATCCGTGGTGCAGTCGGGCGCCAGGCAGTACATGTTCCCCTGCCCCAGGACCGCCGGATCGTGGTCCACGTGCAGGATCATGTCCGCCCAGATCAGGGCGGGGTCGGCAACCGGGAACCGGAACTGCAGCGCCGACGCGGGCCGCGGGACCATCACCCCCGCGAGGATCGCGACCATGGCCGCGCACGTCGGGAACCGGAACCTCTTCCACCGCGACGACAGCATCCTGGGGTCCTCCAGGTCGAGGTTGCTGATTGTAGCGGATGTGGGAAGGACCATTTCGTGGACACAGCGCCCTCGTCTCCATAGAATGACGTCACAATCCGGGTGCGCCGTGTCCCATTGCCTGTGCAGCGACTGCACCAGCCGCCAGGGAGATCGACCACGATGAATCGACGTCCTGCCGCCTTCACGGGAATCACGTTCGCCACCCTGCTGGCGCTGGCGTTTTCGCCGATCGCCTGCGGCGGCGGGTCGCAACGGCCGGACTTCGGCCAGGAAGACGACGTCGAGGTCGCGGACCTCGAGGACGTCGAACTCCCGGGCGACCTGCCGGACGGCACGGACGGTGGAGCGGATCCGTCGCGGGACGGCCAGGACCCCGGGCTGGACGGGATCGAGGACGGGCAGCGGGACGGGACCGGCGTGGACGCAGGGTGCCAGGGCGCGGGCGACTGCGTGGACGATGACCCGTGTACGACCGACCGCTGCCAGGACGGGGCCTGCAGTCACGACGCCGTCGAAGGATGCGTCGCCTGCGACTTCAGCGACCAGTGCGCCGGCAGCGAACCGGACGCGTGCGTCGCGGGCACCTGCGGCCTGCGGGCCTCCACCGCGGACGACCCGGCCTGCGGCGCCGGCGATGCCTGCGCGGACGGCCGGACCTGCGACACGGCGTCCCACAAATGCGTCCCCCGGGCCTGTCTGTGGGCCCCCCGGTCCTGCGACGACGGCGACGCCTGCACCACCGACACGTGCGATGCCCTGGCCGGTTGCCGCCACGACATCCCCGCGAACGCGCCGCTGACGTGCATCGCCTGCACGACGGACGTCGGGTGCCAGGGCCGCGAGCCCGACAAGTGCACCGTCGTCGTCTGCGACCGGTCCGCCGGACATTGCATTTCCGGGCCCCGGAACTGCATCGACGCCGACCTCTGCACCACCGACGCCTGCGACCCGGCCACCGGCTGCTCCCACGTCCCGCTGGCCTGCGCGGACACCGACGCCTGCACCACGGACACCTGCCAGGGCGGGCTGTGCCGCCACGTCAGCCTGCCCTGCGACGACGGCAATCCCTGTACCGGCGACAGTTGCAACCCGGCCACCGGCGCCTGCGTGCATGCGTCCCTGTCCTGCGACGACGCCAACCCCTGCACGGCCGATTCGTGCGTCGGCGGGCAGTGCGTCCACGCGGCCAGCGCCTGCGACGACGAAAACGCCTGCACCGTCGATTCCTGCAACCCGGCGACCGGTGCCTGCCGCACCGTGGCCCTGTCCTGCGACGACGGGAATCCCTGCACCACGGACGCCTGCAGCACGGCCACCGGCTGCACCCACGGCGCCGTCGCCTGCGCCGACGCCGATCCCTGCACCGCCGATTCCTGCATGCCGGCCCTGGGCTGCGTGCACCAGCGCACGTGCAATTGCCAGACCGACGGCCAGTGCGACGACGCAAACGCCTGCACCACCGAAACGTGCACCCAGGGCGCCTGCGTCTACGTCCCCCGGGACTGCGCCGACGGCGACGCCTGCACGGTCGACTCCTGCCAGGCCTCCACGGGCCAGTGCGCCCACGCCCCCGACACCTGCGACGACGGCACCCCGTGCACCACCGACCGCTGCCAGCCGGGCATCGGCTGCGTCCACGCCGCCCAGGCCTGCGACGACGGCAACGCCTGCACCGCCGACTCCTGCGACGCGGGGACCGGCGCCTGCGGCCACGTCGCGAAGGCCTGCGGCGACCCCGACCCCTGCACCGTCGACGGCTGCAACCCGGTCACGGGCGCCTGCACCCACGCCCCGAAGGCCTGCGACGACGGCGACATCTGCACCCTGGACGCCTGCGAGGCGGGGGCCTGCACGCACCAGGCCCTGGCCTGCGACGACGGCGACCGCTGCACCACCGATTCCTGCGCCCCCGGGACCGGCTGCGTCCACACCCCGAACGGCGCCAGCGGCTGCGGCACCGCCTGCACGGCCGGCGACGCCTGCGGCGACGGCAACGCGTGCACCGTCGATTCGTGCCACGCCGCCACCGGCGTATGCATCCACGTCCCGGCGGACTGCGACGATGCCGATGCCTGCACCACCGACGTCTGCGTCACCGCCACGGGCGCGTGCAGCCACACCGCCGTCGACTGCAACGACCGCAACGCCGGCACCGTGGATACCTGCGCGAACGGCGCCTGCGTCCACGTCTCGAAGGACTGCGACGACCGGGATCCCTGCACCATCGACAGCATCAACTCGGCCACGGGCGAGTGCCTCCACCGTGCGGTGACCGTCGACGACAACAACCCCTGCACCTTCGACGAGTGCGACCCCGCGACCGGCGTCGCCCTGCACTTCCTGCGGGCCTGCGACGACGGCAACGCCTGCACCAACGACGCCTGCAACCCCTCGACCGGAGGGTGCACGAACCTCGCCAGGACCTGCAACGACGGCAACATCTGCACCACCGACACCTGCGACCCGCGGACCGGGTGCCTGTTCACCCCGGCCACGTGCGCCGACGACGGCCTTCCCTGCACGCGGGATCTCTGCGACCCCACGGCCGGGTGCATCCACCCCGCCACCGCCTGCGACGACGGCGACGCCTGCAGCGAGGACGCCTGCGAGGCCGCCACCGGCGCCTGCAGCCACCAGGCCCGCGACTGCGGCGATGCCGACGCCTGCACCACCGATGGATGCAACGCCCTGGGCTGCAACCACGCCGAGGTCCCCTGCGACGACGGCGACCGCTGCACCGCCGACACGTGCGTGCGCCCCGGCGGCACCTGCGCCCACACGGTCCTGGACTGCAACGACGGCGACCCCTGCACGACGGATTCCTGCAACCCCGCCACGGGGACCTGCCGCCACCTGGCGACGTCCTGCGACGACGGCGACCCCTGCACGCTGGACGGGTGCCTGTCGAACCTGGGCGGATGCCAGCACGCGCCCCGCGACTGCAACGACAACGACGCCTGCACCCTCGACACCTGCGTCCCCGGCGTCGGATGCCGCCACGACCCGGCCAGCGGGTGCCGGACGTGCACGACGGACGCCACCTGCGACGACGGCAACCCCTGCACCACGGAAACCTGCGACACGTTTTCGCGCACCTGCACCTACGTGACCGTCACCTGCGGGGTCGGGTCCGACAAGTGCGCCCCGCTGGCCTGCGTCCCCGCACGCGGCGGGTGCGTGCCCGTGGCGAAGGACTGTGAGGAAGGGAACCTGTGCACCGTCGATTCCTGCGATCCGGCCAACGGCACCTGCCGCCACCCGCCCCGTGTGTGCACGGATGCCAGCCCCTGCACGGTGGACGCGTGCAATCCGGCGGACGGAACCTGCCTGCACACCCCCGCCAGTTGCACCGACGACGATCCCTGCACGGTCGACGGCAGTTGCGATTCCCAGGGCACGTGCTGGCGCACCTCGAAGTGCGACGACCGGGATCCCTGCACGATCGACGCATGCGACCCGGTCACCGGCGCCTGCCAGTACGGACCGATCGACTGTGACGACGGCATCCCGTGCACCCTGGACACCTGCGATCCCCGGACCGGCGCCTGCGTGCACCCGTACAAGACGTGCAACGACGACGACCCCTGCACCCGCGACGTGTGCGACCTCGCGACCGGCCTCTGCGACAACGTCGTCCTCGACTGCACCGACGCGGTTCCCTGCACGCGCGACCGCTGCGTCGACGGCCTGTGCGTCAACACCTTCGACACCTGCGACGACGGCAATTCCTGCACGACCGACGTCTGCAACCTGGCCACCGGGGCCTGCAGCCACCTGTCCACCAGTTGCGACGATTCCAGCCTCTGCACCACGGATTCGTGCGCGGCGGACGGCACCTGCCTCCATGCCCCCGTCGGGTGCAGCGACGGAGACCCGTGCACGACGGACCGGTGCGACTCGCAGCAGGGCTGCCTGCACGCGACCATTTCGCCCTGCGTCCTGTGCGCGGTTGATGCCCAGTGCCAGGACTCCGACCTGTGCACCACCGACACGTGCGACCTGGTGAACGGCGGCGTGTGCGTGAATGCAGCAGCCGACTGCGGGGACGGGGATTCCTGCACGGCCGACACGTGCGACCCGGCCACGGGCAGTTGCGTGACGCCCCACCCGCCGCAGGACTGCGACGACCACGACCCGTGCACCACCGACGACTGCGAGGCGGGCCGGGGCTGCGTCCACGTGACCCAGGACTGCCCCCTCAGCGCGGACCCCTGCGTGATCAACATCTGCGATTCCGCGACGGGCCAGTGCGCCCCGATCCCGGCCGGCTGCAACGACTACGACCCATGCACGGTGGACAGTTGCGTCCCGGGCAGCGGATGCCTGCACACGGGAGGATGCGACGACGGGAACGCCTGCACGACGGACATCTGCGACGCGACGACCGCCGCCTGCACCCATGAACCGCGTTCCTGCGACGACTTCGACCCCTGCACGATCGATTCCTGCAACCCGGCGACCGGGTGCCTACACGTCGCGGCCGCCTGCCCGGACGACGGCGACCCCTGCACCCTGGAGCAGTGCCAGACGCTTTACGGCGGTTGCCTGACCACGAAGGTCGAGTGCCCGGCCGGGCCCGACGCATGCAGCCTCGGCACCTGCAACCCGATCACGGGCCAGTGCGGGATGACGCCCCGGGACTGCGACGACGACGTGCCGTGCACCACGGATTCCTGCGACCCGGCCAGCGGGTGCCGGCACGCGTCGAAGGCCTGCGACGACCACTCGGACTGCACGGTCGATTCCTGCAATCCGTCCACCGGCGCGTGCCTCTTTGCCCCGAAGGACTGCGACGACCACGATGCGTGCACGATCGATTCCTGCGACGTTGCGATGGGGGGCGCGTGCCTGCACCAGGCAAAGGATTGCCAGGACGGCAACCTGTGCACGCCCGACACGTGCAATCCGGCCACGGGCGCCTGCGCCCACGGCCCGGACACCTGCGATGACGGCAGCCTGTGCACGCTGGACTGGTGCAATCCCCTGGCGGGCTGCCAGCACACCCCCGTCGTGACCTGCCCCAACGACGCCAACGGCTGCACCGAGGAAACGTGCAACCCGTCGTCGGGCCAGTGCGAAACCAGGTTCGCGTCCTGCGACGACGGCCGGCCCTGCACGCTGGACGGGTGCACCATCGACGCGGGATGCGTCCACCGCGTGGACTGCGACGACGCCGATCCCTGCACGACCGACTCCTGCAACCCGGCCGGCCTGTGCATCCACTCGCCGATCCCGGAGTGCTGAACCGCGCCGCCTGATCGGCGAGGGGTTTCTGCCCGCCAGCCGCCCCGTCCCTTCGTCCACTCCCTGCGAGAATCCGGGTCCCGGAGAGAGGACGGTCCAACGTTTCCAACGTCCCAACCTTCCCGCTTGGAGCCTGCGAGCATCGCGACGGTGGAGACGAACGGAGGACACGGTGGGGGCGACGTCCCGGCGGGCGACGTCATTGAACGTCACGTCCGGAAAATGGTGTCTGTCCCGATTTTCGGGGCTAGAGGGCCGAGTTGCGGACGCCCGAGCAGTACACGCGCAGCGCGCCGTCCCAGTAGTTGCTGACGTTGACGATGACACCCTTGACGAAGGTGTTCGGGGGACAACTGGCGAAGTGCTGGATGTTGTCCGCCCCGGGATTCCAGGGGGAGGAAATCGCGCTCTCGACGCCGTACCCGTTTTCGGTGGTCGTCCAGCCGGCCGCCAGTTTGGTGCAGCGCAGCTTGCCCAGGTGGTCCAGGTAGTCGTTCGCGTAGACTTCCATGCCCGTGGCCAGCCAGCCGTCGGGGCACTTCATGAAGTGGTCGCAGTTGTCGCAGCAATTGGCCTTGCCGCAATCCCCATCCGCGGCCCAGGACTGGGTGTCGCTGAATCCCCACCATCCCACCTGGCCGGTGTCGAAGAGGCTGTTGAAGCACTGGGCGTTCGCGCGAATGTCGCCGTCCAGCCGGCCCGTGGCGTAGATGGAAAGATTCATCATCGCGCAGTTCGCGCTGAACTCGATCCGGTGCCACTGGCGATCCAGGCCGGTCCCGCCGCCATACCGCGCCTGGATCTGGCCCGCCGTGACGATGCCGCCGCCCCGGGGGAAGGCGCCCGCGCCCGGGTTGCCGCCGACGACCAGGTCGCCGGTGAGTTCCAGCGACAGGCCCAGGTTCTGGTGGTCGTACAACCGGATCCGCCGCGGGGCGTTGTTCAATTCCAGGATGCCCTCGTCCAGGCCGCCGTTGTGGAAGGAGATGCTGGACTTCCGGTACGGGGCGTTCACCGTGGTTTCCGCAAGGGCCAGCGTGGCGTCCGAGCCGCAACACTCGGTCGTGCCGTCCCGGGAGAACATGCCCTTGCCATGAACGTCCAGGACCGCGTCCGGGACCATGGTGTTGATACCCACGTTGCCGCCGGGGCTGACGGTCAGGCGGGCCGTTCCGAAGCCCGCGCCGTACGCGCCCGCGTCGCCGCCGTCCTCGAAGATCGAAAAGGTGTTGGCCGGGGTGACGCTGGCGCTGTAGCCGCCGATGGACCAGTTCTTCTGGTTGCCCCGGTAGTTGAACAGGATCTTGGGCTCGTCGTACCCGCCGTCGGTGACCACGGCGAGGACCTGCCCGTAGGACTGCCCGCCGCTGGAATGGAACACGGCCGCGACCGCGTTGCCGGTCGGGTTCTGGACTTCCAGGCGATTCGTGTAGGACGCGTTCGGGCTGATGCCGATGCCCATGCGGCCGGCCACCACGGCGTTGGTGCCGCCCGGGTCGGCCCATCCGTTCAGCCCGCCGACGTTCAGGCTGTTCGGGGCGAACAGGTTCGGCGTGTGCGTGCCGCTGGTGAACGCGCCGTCTTGGTTCAGGCGCAGCCAGGAGTCGGTGGCCCGGAAGGCGTGCTTGCCGTTCAGCGAGACGTCCGTCCTGACGTCCATCCGGGTGCCGTCCATCGAGGCCAGTTGCGTGTGGACGACGCCGTCGGCGGAGTGCGTGTAGAAGTTGAACGACTGCCCGCTGAGCTGGAACATGGCGCCCGCGGCCGACGAGACCCAGTTCGACCCGTTGTACCACTCGTTGTTCGCCAGGTGCACATAGTCGCCGCCCGAACTGAGGTAGGCGGCGCCGACCTGGACGTACTGGTTCGTGCCGGCCGAAAGGGAGGTGCCGGCCGCGAACGACCCGCCCGCCACGCCGTTGCCCTGGATGTTGAAGTTCGCCCCCGCCTGCTGGACGGTCCCGTTCGCGATGAAGCTGCCGGCGCTGGAGGCGGGCATGTAGTACGCGCCTTCGTGATCGTCCAGGAGGTCGGCGTTCAGATAGTCCACCTTCCCGTTCCGCGTGGCCGGGACGGCGAAGGGCACGGTGCCGCTGCCCGGGTTGAACGTCTTGACGGCCGTGTAGGTCTGGGGCGTGTTCAACAGCGACACGTTCGTGGACAGCCGGGCGTCGTTCACGGTGCCCGCGATCAGGTTCGTCGCGTCCTGGTACCACGCGCCCTGCTGGCCATCCAGGAGGTCCGCGTTCAGGTTCGTGACCACGCCGGTCTTGCCGGTGTCGACCAGGAAGGGCGCCGACCCGGAAGGACTGAACGTCTTGGTCCCGGTGAAGGTCTGGGCGCCGGTCAGCCAGGCCACGTTCGCCGGCACCACCCCGTCCGGCAGCGTGCCCAGCAGGTTTCCCGCGGTCTGGTAGAAGGCCCCGTCCTGGCCGTCCAGCCGATCCGCGTTCAGGTTGATCACGATGCCGTTCCGGGCGGGATCCACCGTGAAGGGGATGCTGCCGGTCGCGGGGGCGAAGTTCATCACGCCCGAGATCGTCTTGGGGTCGTCCCGCAGGACCACCTTCGTGGACAACCGGCTGTCGTCCACGGGACCGGTGCTCCCGGAGAGGCCCTCGTAGTACGCCCGGTTCTGCCCGCCCAGCAGCATCGCATTCGCAGCCGTCGCAGCCTGCTCGGCCTTCAGGGCGTAGGCGACCGACGTGATGGCCCGGCAGTCCCCGAACAGCACGCCCGCCACCTCGACCTTCATGCTGGCGGCCGCCTTGTCGGCGAAGTAGTTCCCCAGGGACGACAGGTCCAGGTTCTGGCTGAACACGCCGCCGATCACCGGAAGGCTGCCGGCATCGACCACCTGTTCGGTCCCCAGGCAGTTCGCCGTCGGGAACAGGTGGATCCGGACCGCCAGCGTCCCCGTCACGACCTCGCCGGCGACGTTTCGCACCACGCCGTCGATGTTCATCGTCCGGGGCACGTTCTGGGCGTCGGCCGCCACTGCCGTCAGGCTCAGGGCCAGGAACAGGGCTCCCTGGATCCGCATCCGCGACGTCACGTCCACATCGACCTCCCTCAACGCCCCGCCGTCCGGTCGGCTCCACGCCTCGCGCCCGACGTTCCTGCCACCGCGGTTCCGACGGCAGACCTATGATCGTTCAACAGGTTGGAGCACTACTAATGCCACTCCGGGGCGGGCGCGTCAATCCCGGCATGCGGGTTTCCAGGCGATCGGGGGGGCCTTTCCGGCCTATCCCACCGGTTGGCGCATGAAGGTGAGGTACTCGAGGTTCTTGATGCGGTTGTTGAAGATCAGCAGGCCCGCGGCCAGCGTGATGATGCAGGCGCCCAGGTACCCGAAGCCGTAGAACGACGGACCCAGGCGCAGCGTGATCAACGTCAGCACCGTGTTCGACCCCAGGAACAGCAGGGACAGGAACACGCCCGACCCGCGGAAATCGAAGTACAGGATCAGGATCAGCAGGATCAGCAGGCCGCCGTGGAAGAAGGCGCCGATCACCGCCACCCGGAACACGGGTGTGTCGGCCGGGTCGATGCCCATCAGCGACACCAGGTACGGCATCAGCAGGAAGACGCCCGTGGTCACCGCGCCCTGCCAGATCAGCACCGTCCCCAGGGCCTCCCGCAGCACGTCCAGCATTTCGGCCTTCCGCTGCAGGATCAGGTCCAGCGGCGCCTTCTGGAGGATCGTGCCGTAGTAGTTCTTGTACCGGAGGTAGAAGTCCGTTTCGATCCGCAGCAGGAAGATCGCCAGCGTCGGCAGGATGGTGACGTACGCGATGAACATCGCCGAGTCGTACGGGAAGTGCGTGCGGAAATACGAGTGGATGACGATGCCGGAACCCGAGTACCAGAAGAGGATCTTGTCGATCCAGATGGCCGTGTTGTAGGCCAGACCGGCGACGACCAGGGACGGGTAGACCTTGAAATACGCCAGGAACTCGAAGTCGAACCCGTGTCCGAACCGGTACTCGGCGAACACCCGGTGCATCAGCAGGACCATCAGCAGGACCTGGCCGACCAGGAAGCCCATCGCCAGGCCGTCCAGGCCGAAGAACGCCGACAGCAACTGGGACAGCAGGAACGACGTCAGGTACCCCACGGCAAAGGCCAGCACGATGCTGCTGTAGTCCTTCGCCGCCGACAGGAACAGCATTTCCACCCAGATGACCGACACCGTCACGTACAGCCCCAGGGCCGTCATCTTGTACAGGAACGACAGGTCCGCGAAGAACAGCGCCAGCGCGCCCGTCACCGTCTGGAACAGCACCGTCACGACCAGGGCGCCCACGAAGGTGGGCACGACCGCGTCCGGGTTCCGCAGGTAGAACTGGTCCGACACGTAGCGCGTGACCACCAGTTGCAGCGCGCCCGTGGCGATCAGGCTGAAGCAGTACACGTACACGATGGTCACGGTGAACACGTGGACGTCCCGATCCTGCATGGACGGCATCGCGAACATCGACAGGGCGGCCAGGCCCATGATCGAAATCAGCCAGGGACCGGAAAAGATGACGGCGGAATAGGTATAGAGTTTCAGCCACTCCGCGAACGTCTTGCGCTGCGCCATTTCCCGCAGCCTGAAGCCGATACCTGCCATCAGGACCCTCCGCAGAACTGCCGGTACACGTCGCGATAGGCATCCAGCATGGCGCGCCGGACGTAGTAGCGGCCCACGCGCTCGCGGCCCGCGTCGCCCATCGCCCTGGCCTTGTCCGGATCCCGGAGGATGGCCAGGATGGCGTCGGCCGTTTCCCGGGGCGACCGGACGTTGGTGATGTACCCGGCGGGACCGATGGCCTCGTCGTCGCTGCCCGACCCGAAGATCAGTTCCGCGCACGCGCCCACGCTGCTGGCCACGACGGGGATCCCGACGCGCATGGCCTCCAGCAGGACGAAGGGCTGGGCCTCGCTGATGCTGGTCATGACCAGGCACGACATGCCCGGGTAGTAGTCCTTCATGTTCACGGCACCGGTGAACTCGAACACGTTCTTCAGGGACAGCACGCGCACCAGGCGCTCGCACTCGTCGAAGTAGGACTCGTCCTCGTCCCGGCCGCCCAGGATCTGGAAGCGGACCTCGGGCATTTCCTCGCTGACCATCTTGGCCGCGCGGATGAACGTCTTGACGTCCTTGATGGGCGCGACGCGTCCCACCATGCAGACCCGCGGCGGACCCCGGCGCCCGTCGGCATGGTCCAGCGCCAGGCCGTCGAACCGCTCGATGTCGATGCCGTTCGGGATGATGCCGGTCTTTTCCGGCGGGGCGCCGCCCTGGACCTGCAACTGGCGGTTGCCCTCGTACAGCGTGTAGATACGGGCCGCGTGGTCGTAGGCGATGCGGGACAGCAGTTCGAACTTCTGCATCCACATGGACTGCAGGGCGCCCACCTGCTTGGTCGGCACCAGGGACGAGGGCTTTTCCCGGTAGATCCAGTGGGCCTGCGTGATTTCGATCATGCGTTCGTTGGTGTAGATGCCGTGCTCGGTGATGACCAGCGGCGCCCCGGTGCGGACCGACGCCACGGCGCCCAGGAGGCCGGCGTAGCCCGTGCAGGTGGCGTGGTACAGGCGCGCCTCGGGCAGTTCGGCATACAGGATGCGGAACAGCGGCAGCGCCATGAACCGGAGGGTCCAGAAGAAGTCGATGAACGAGAACTCGGGGTAGTTCTGCTGGTAGCGCCGGACCAGCAGGTCCCAGAACTCCTTCCCGTGGAACACGTCGTAGGGCGTGATCGCGTCGCGGTTGGACGGGTCCAGGCGCTCGAGGATCGCCCGCACGCCGGACGTGTCGTTCCGGCCCAGTTCGTCGATGAACCCCTCGAGGGCCTCCCAGGCCTTCTTCTTCCGGGCGAAGCGGGGGCCGCGCCAGGTGATGGTGTCCATCAGGGGAACCTGCCGGAATTCCAACACGTTCGGCGGAAACTCGTACTTGGGTTCCTCGGCGGTTTCCCGGGACACGCCGATGTGGACCAGCGAGAAGGAAACGTCCTTCATGCTGGTGAGGAGGTCGTGGACCCACGTCGACACGCCGCCGACGACGTAGGGGTAGGAACCCTCCAGGATCATGCAGACATCGGTCTTCATGGGACCCCCAGCACGGCCGCCAGGTCCTCGAAACGGGGTTCATCGGGGAACCGCCGGCGGGCCTCGGCCACGATGGCACGCGCCCCTTCCACGTCCTGCCGCTCGTAGGCGACCTCGGCCAGGGCAACGTGCACCTGCGGGTCGTCGGGACATGCCGCGGCATGGCGCTGCAGCGCTTCCTCGGCCTTGTCCAGGCGTCCCATCCGCCGCAGCAGCATGCCCGCGTACAGGTCCACCTGCACGGGCCGGTCCTGGATCAGCAGCGCCTTGTCCAACGCCCGCAGGCCGATTTCATGGAAGTACCGGACCATGCCCTGGTCCAGCAGCCCCGCATCGGTGTAGTCCAGCACGATGCGCGCCAGTTCGACGTGGCGTTCCGCGGTGGTCGGGCTGCGATCCACCTCCCGCACCAGGCGGAAGATGCGGTCGTTGAACTCCTTTTCCATTTCCGACAGCGCGTTGCTGGCGTAGTAGCGGATCTCGCGGGACTCGTCGGCCAGGGCGCGCTTGAGCAGTATCACCGCGTCGGCCCGCGGCAGGCGCGCCAGGGACAGGATCGCGCCGCGCTTGAGGGGGACGTCGTCGCCCGCCAGGATGTCCTTCAGGGGGGACACGTCGATTTCGGCCATCAGGAAACGATCGCCGTCGGCCTCGGTGCGGACCAGTTCGGGGATGACGGCCGGGTCGAACGAGATGTAGTCCTGGAAATCCTTCAGCAGTTCGCCGCTGCGCTTGGGCGCCGACGCGATCAGGGCGTAGACCATCACGAAGCCCAGGAAGCCCAGGAGGGGCAGCGGGAGCATCAGGCACAGGCCGACCACGGCCCAGGCCCGATCGCTGCCCTTCGAAAAGTCCCAGCGCCGGACCAGCCCCACGGACAGCAGCGACACCGCCAGGAGGTGGGCGCCCAGGGGCAGGAACACGCGCCAGAAGGGCGACAGGCCGAAGCCGTGCAGCAGGAACACGAAGGCCTCGACCTCGAGGACCGCCTCGAGGACCGCCAGCAGCCGACCTGGCTCGCTGAGGAACCGCATGCCTTCGAACCTCCCAGGGCGGGACGCCTGCCCCGCCGACCAACGCTTCCGACGATACCCCTGCTAGCGCCCCTGCCGCAGGTCCATGCGCTCGGCCTCTTCCATCAGGCGGGCCTCCGACAGCGGCTCGGCGCCCGTGGTGGACGAGATGCCCATCTTCAGGCGCAGGTGGGCGAACCGCGATCCGTAGCCGCCGAACGTCTTCCGGAACGACTCGTTGACGCGCGCCGTCACGATCGCGGCCTGGTTGACCGTCGTGGACGGCAGGATGATGCCGAACGACCCGATCTCGCGGTGCACGCCGACGACGTCCACGGTCCGCAACAGGCGGCGCAGCAGCACGCCCATCTCGCTGAGCATCAGGCGGCGCTCGTCGGGTCCCAGCGTTTCGTGGTCCAGCAGTTTCACCAGCAGGTAGGTGCACGAACCGCCGTACCGCCGCACGCGCTGGGCCTCCTCGGCCAGGCGCTGCGTCAGGAAGCGATGGTTGTAGGTCCCCGTGGCCTCGTCGTCCACGCGGGCGTCCATGGCCGTGTCGAACCGGCGGGCGTCGGTGAGCGTCTTGCCGACCCAGCCCGCGATGGTGAACAGGTGGCTGACCGTCATCGCGGTCAAGCGCACGAAGGGGATGCGCTCGATGACGATCAGGCCCAGGACCTCGTCCCGGGAGGCGTCCACCAGGGGAGCGCACGCCAGGATGTCGCCGGCCGAAACGCCCGACGCGTCCTTGACCACGGTCACCTCGCGGCGTTCGACCGCGCGGGCCACGGCCGGGTTCCCCTCGTCCAGGCGATCCTCGAACTCCTCGGGCGAGGCCCATCCGCGGGACAGGCGCAGGGTGAACACGCGGCCCGCGGCGTTTCCGACCACCTGGGAGGGGACGTCGGCCGCCAGGTACAGGGCGAACTTTTCCGCGCCGGTGAACCGCGCCACCAGGTCCATGACCGCCGGGTAGGCCTCGTCGGGGCTCAGCGTCTGGAGCCCCTGGGCCGAGGCGTAGAACTCGGCCAGGGGATCGTCGGCCGACAGGACGCGCTGCTGCAGTTCGTCCTTCACCTTCAGCAGGAGGGTGTTTTCCCGGGCCAGTTCGTCGGTCCGGCGATCCAGATCCTTCACGTCGTTCTGCAGACGCAGGACCTCCCGGTTCGCGATTTCGCGGATTTCACCCAGCAGCAGGCCCAGCAGGATGAACAGGTAGGCGGGGATGAACTGGCTCCATTCGGCCGTCAGGCGAAGCCCCCCCAGGTCCTTGTTCCAGAAGAGGTATCCAATGTAGACGGCCGCGGACAGGAGGCCCGTGACGAAGCCGTCGAAGGTGCCGTACCGCGAGGCGATCAGGATCACCAGGAACAGGAAGGGATGCGGACTGACGGTCAGGTACCCCGGATCGTCCGGGAAGAAGGCGGCGTTCAGCGCCACCAGCATCGCCAGGCCCAGCAATGCCTCGATGAGGCTCTCGATCTGCCGGGAGTACCGGCTGGTCGAAACGCTCTTCGTCATGGTCACCTCGCTGCCAGGGCGCGAACGCCCGAATCGGCGCCGCCCTCGCATCCCACGACCAGGATCCGCCGGTCCATCCGGACCACGTGCCGGCCGGACACCGGGTCCGTCACCACCACTTCGCCGCCATCGGCGCCGGCCTTGCAGCCCGCGGGCAGCCGTACCAGAAGGGCCAGCGGGCCTTCCAACCCCGAGGCCCTCGTCACCGTCACCCGGGAGTCGCCCGTCGCCGCCACCGTCAGGCCTGTTTCGCCCAGCCGGCGCACTTCGTCCGCGGCCCGCAGCGCCGTCATCGGGCGCAGGTACGGGAAGCGCCGCTTCATTTCGTCCATCCCGCGGACCCAGGAATCCCGCAGGCGCGGCCACGGAAGGCCGCCCGAGCGCTCGGGGTCCAGGACGTCGTCCGGGTGGACGAAGTGCGTGGACACGACGACCGCCAGCAGGCCGTTCACCATGCCCACGGCGGCCTCGCCCGTCAGCGACATCCCGGCCCAGGTCCGCGGCAGGTCCACCAGCGACGGCTGATCCGGGTCCGGGCCGAAGTCCTGCTCGGCCTCGACGTCGGACCCGACGAACACGGACGCCAGCACGCGTACCTGGGGAACGGCGGCGACCAGGGCACGCTTGCCCGCCGCGTCGATCCAGTCGTTCGGGGGGACGTAGACGACCGGGACGTTCTGGGGGCCGAACGTGGCATCGAACGCCCGGCCGGCCGCTTCCAGTTGGGCCCGCAGGGCGGCATCGTCCGGGAAGGGGCGGGTGACGCCGCCCGACAGGCCGGGCGAAACGTGGGTCATGCCGTGGAGTCCCACGGGAAAGTCGTCCGCGACGATCTGCGCCGCCAGTTCCCGCGAAGCGTCCCCGGTCGGTCCCGGCCAGGGCGGGCCGTAGGGCCCCGTGACGCGGTCGTCATACGTGAACATGGCGAGGAAGGTGGGCCGCGCGCCCAGGCGCTTCGATGCATCCCGGAGGGTCCCGTAAAAATCGTCCCGGTAGAAGGCGGCGTCGGTCTTGCCCAGGGACGGCACGACGGCGCCGGTCATCGGGAGGGGGCAGTCGTCCACGAATTCCACGGTGGCGGCCAGGATCGGCATGGCCCAGCGGCCCTCGACGTCCAGCAGCGCCTGCACCATCACGCCCAGGGAGGCGCGGTCGGTCAGTTCGTAGGCGTTCAATGTCGCCACTTCGCCCCGGCCGGACGGGCAGCGCCACCACATCGGGATGTCGCCCTCGGGCGTGACGGCGTGGGCCGCGACGGTGCAGCGGGACGGCAGAACGGCCCGCAGGCCGGTGAACGCCGGCGTCGGAAGGTCGATGACGAACCCGCCCAGGCCGGGGAACGAGGCGGCCTCGAAGCGCAGACGGGACGCCTTGTAGGGCACCGGCGCCCCCCCCTCGTGGCCGAAGGCCGCCGCCAGGGGACGATCGCGGACCGGCAGCACGGACAGGGCCCGGCCGCCACCGGCCGCATGGTTGCGCACCAGGCCGGCCAGGTAGTCGTCCAGCGGCGAGGGCACCTCGGGCAGGGCCAGGACGATCCCGGCATAGGACGCCAGATCCATGGGGCGCAGGGCCGATGCCGCGCCGACCGCCACGGTGGCCAGCGGCACCCCGGCATATGCCGCAGCCGTGCGCACCGCGGCCAGCGCCCGGCGGCTGTCCTCGGCGGCAGGGTCCACCACCACCAGGAGGGTGGCGGGCGCCGCGGGTCGGCGGGCCAGGGCCGCATGCAGGAACGCGTCCAAGTCCAGGTGCGACACGCGGGCATCCGCCAGCATGTCGTCGGCGGACAGGTAGCGGGACAGGGCCATCGCCCCGGTGCTGCTGGCGAACACCAGCGCCGAGGGCGGCAGGACGGCGTCGGTGCGCTGCCCGGACACCAGGACGCGGACGTCCGGGCGGGCCGGCGAGAACTGGTAGAAATGCCGGGTCACGGAGGAGGTCACCGCCTCGGGGGGACCCAGGGACGGATCCAGGACGCCCACCCGGAACTTCGCCGGGTCGTCCGTCCACCAGGCCTCGTAGCGCACGCCCAGGGCCAGGAAGGCCCGGTTGACGACGTCCGCCGCCAGGAAGGTTCCCGTCCCGGCGTCCTGGAAGGCGCCGAACGCCCCGATCACCACGACGCGCACGCCCGACTCGGAGGTTTCCCGCAGGAATTCCACCAGGTCGCGGGCACGGGGGATGCGGCCGTCCTTGAAGCCCGTGATCACGGCCCGGGCGCCCGCGACGTCGGTCGCGGACGGGGGGCCGCCGGCGGCATCGCGCCACTCCACCAGGAATCCCTGGCGGCGCAGCGCATCCGCCACGGCGCCCGACAACGGGTTGTGCTGGACGGTCGAGCCCTCGGTGGAATCGAACAGGCAGACCACGCGATCCCCGGGGACCAGCGGGTTGACGGCGACGGAACGAAGCGCCCGGGCGCCCGCCGGAACCGCGAAGACCACCGCAGCCGCCATGACGGCAGCGACGCGCCTCCCTCGGTCACCGGAAAGCCCTGAAGGCGCCCGCACCATCCGATCGTCCTCCGTCACCGGTTCCGTCCGGGTCCCGCACCGCGCCGGACCCGGGGACTGGCCCCGGTCACGCCTTTTCGCGGCCGTCGCGGGCCAGGGCACGCAGGCGCAGGACCACCAGCAGGACGAGGACCGGCGTGAGGATGAAGAAGACCAGGTAGGCCATGTTGTACCGCGACGGCGCCGGGGCCGGCTGCGGCACCTCCAGCACGGGCACCATCTTGCCGTCCTTTTCCTCGAAGCGGACCTTGGCCGGGTCGAACTGGGCGACCGGGTCGGCCTGGGTGGGCGGCAGCAGGACCTTCAGTTCGTCGTCGGAGGTGGCGGCGGCCAGCGTGCCGCGAACCCACTCCACCTTGCCGGGCGCGTACAGGTGCGGCGCGGCCAGGCCGATCTCGTCGTCCGACCGGCCCGTGACCGCCAGGACCTTGCGCCCGCCGTCGGGCATGCGCACCAGGGACAGGAAGCCCGCCGTGTTCAGGATGTCCCCCCGGCCCTGGATTTCCCGGCCGGACAGTTCCTTCGGCAGGGTCGTCGACCACAGGGGATCCGGGAGCATCGCCCCGAGGGGCCCGACGACCAGCAGGTTCAAGGTCGACTTCTGGGCGGCCGTCAACTGCTTCGCGGACGTGAACAGGAGGTCCACCCAGTTGGGCGACCGCAGGCTCTGGCTGAGGTAGGCGACGATGTTGAAAGCCGCCGACATCGCGCCGTCGCTGAGCGGGTCCATCACGACCACGCCCAGCCTGTCGAAGCGATTCCACCGCAGGAACATGTAGGGGTAGTTCGCCAGCGTTTCGTCGGACGCCGAATCCACGGGCAGGTACAGCAGGGTGTCGTTGTGCAGCGTGAACCAGGCCATTTCGGGGTGGTTGTAGTAGCAGTCCGGATCCCCGATATCCAGGAACAGTTCCATTTCAAAGGTCAGGAAGCGCGTGTTCAGGTACTGCAGCGGGATCTTGATGTCCCAGGTGTTCCGGGGCGCGGTGTCCTTGGTCAGGCGCAGGCTGCGGACCGGCTCCCCGTTGACCTTCACCAGCAGCGAGGAGGACTGCGGCAGCAGCAGTTCGCTGTGGCTCATCGCGACGCGCAGGAACGCGCCGTCCTTCACCTTGCCCACGAAGGGGTTCGGCATCGTGAACGTGATGGAATGGTAGAACTTTCCGCGGGCCTGCAGGTCGGTCATCTTGAGGTCCTGCAGACGGACCATGAAGGCCGCGTCCTGGCGCCCGTCGGCCGCCGCCTCGAAGACCGGGGGCTTGTCGAACGTCACCGAGGGCCCCTTCAGGTTGCGCACGGTGGCCGGGGTCTTCAGGTGGTCCGACACCAGCTTGAGGGCCGCGTCGTCACGGCCGGTGGCGACCAGCAGCCGGCGGTAGGGGTTGAAGGGCGACTTGAACTCCATGAGGGCGCCGCCGGGCTCGCCGGCCACGGTGTCCAGGGGCAGCGGAATGCGCCAGGGCGAGCCGGTCAGACGCTTCACGAACTCCAGCCCGCCGGCCACGATGATCTGGCGCGACTTCAGGTCCGCCGGATCGACCCGATCGGCCGCGACCACCCGGAACCCGCCCGCGCCCAGGCCCACGTCCTGGCCCAGGACCACCGCCAGGGCGCCGACCAGGTCCAGCTCGGCCGCCGTCGGGGCCGACGGGACCACGATGACCGCGTGGATCTTTTCCTTGTCCTTCGTGTACAGCAGGTCGGGATTCGCGTAGTCCGACGGGAACTTGTCCAGGTCCGGGACGATTTCCTTTTCGGTGTAGGGCACCTGCAGCCGGGATTCCTTTTCCAGCAGGGTCCACAGCGCCGGGTTGTGCACGTCGTCGCACAGGTCCTTCAGGTCGGACCGCATCTTGACGACCAGCGTCAGGACGTTCATCCCGCCCTTCAGCAGCTTCCCGGGAACCTGCACCACCAGCTGGGCGTTCCGCAGGTTGCCGTTGTCCAGGTAGACGCTTTCGATGGGACTGCCGTTCACCTGGACGCTCAGCGTGGACAGCTGGCGCACGACGATCGGCGTGTGCGAGAACCGCAGGTCCAGGGTCGCCGGCTCCGGGAACTCCCAGTCCTCCGACAGCTCGAACCAGAATTCCTTGGTGACGTAGACACCCTTCACCGTCGAGTTCGCGCCGGACATGAAGTCGATGGTCACGCCTCGGGCGAAGGCGGACAGCGACCCCAGGAGGGTCATCGCGAACATCGCGGAAACCAGCAAGCGTCGAAACTTCATGCGTCACCCCCTGATCGGTCTGGCCGCAGCCCACGGAGGAGGAGGCGATCGCCCCTGGCGAATCGTTCCCCGCGCGCCCGCATGGGCTGTCAGCGTTCGAACTCCGTGCGGGGGATTATAGACGCGCACGCAACCGAGGTAAAGCCTCAACATCCAGACAGGTTTCGGATGGTTGCATCGACCGACATCGGGAGGGAAGTCGCGGGTGGGGCACGGGATCAGGCGCGAACCGGGAATCGGCGGCGCAGCATCGGGATCAGCGCACCCAGGGCCAGAAGCATCAGGGCCAGGGGCGAACCGGCGCCGGGCGAGGACTGGCAGCCGCTGCCGCCGGAGGGCGTGGCGGCGGCGCTCTCGGCGGCGCCGGGAGTGGCCGGGGGCGTCGTGACGTCGCCGTCCTTGCCGGTCGTGATCACGTCGCCGGTGTTGACCGGCACGCTGGTGTCCGGTTCCGGGGTGCCGGTGGCATACCCGATGGCCGCCCAGCCCGTGGGCAGGCAGACCTTCTCGGCGGTCGGGGCCGGGCAGTTGCAGGTGTCGCACGGGCAGTCCGGCGTGTCCGGGGCGCACGCGCAGGCCGGGCAGGCGCAGTCGCCCCCGGTCGTCCGCTGGATGCACTCGAATCCGGCGGCGCAATCGGCGTCGGCGATGCACGCCGTTTCCTTCGGCTGGCACCACGAACCCGTCGTCTGGCACGTCGGCTCGGTGGGCTCGGGGCAGTCGCAGGCGGGGCACTCCGAATCCGGGGCGCAGGGCGCGCAGGCGCAGGACGTCCCGCTGCAGACTTCCTCGGCCTTGCAGGCCCAGCCGTCCTTGCAGTCGCCGTCGGCGGCGCACTGGACCGGGTGATACACGCAGAAATTGCCGGTGGTCGGCGTGCAGGTGAACTGCACGTCGCACGACGGGCACTCGCAAGGCAGGCACTCGCCCTCGGCCGGGCAGGCGCAGGTGCAGGGCGAGCATCCGCCCGAGACACAGGGAATTTCGACCGGGTCGCACGTGAATCCCGTCGGACAGTCCGCGTCTGCGGCGCAACTGCCGTCCCAGGGCGCGGCAACGCAGAACCCCTGGACGTCGCAGGCGGTCGCGTCCGGGCAGTCGGAATCGGGTGCGCAGGCCGGGACGCTGCAGGGGGCCGCCATGCAGACCTGGCCCTTGGCGCAGTCGCTGTCGACCGTGCACGGCGCGTCGGCTCCGCGAGCCGGGACGGCCAGGAACAACAGGGTCGCGAGCGTCAGCGTGAACTTCATGGAGGCCTCCTCCCCGCGCGCGGCGGGTTGCGTTCCAGGAAGATTGTACGCGCTTTCCGGGACGTTGACGACCGGGGAGGCCTCAGAACGTGAACGAAACGCGGGTGAGGATGTTGTACTTCGACAGCCGGCCGATGGGCACCCCGCCAATCACCGTCGTATCCGGCCGCTCGGCGGTCCAGACCGGCGCCTCGACGGCCACGGCCAGCCGGAAGAAGGCGATCTTGAACTGGAGTCCGCCCGTGAAGTACAGGGCGTTGTAGGCCGTGGCATTGGCCAGGGGGACCAGGCCGTTCAGTTCGGCCAGGACGTTCAGGAAGAACGAGGGGAACAGCACCATGCCCAGGCCGTACTTCAGCACGTGCACCGAGTCCGCGGGCGGGGCGTCGCGCACGCCCACCTGGGCCAGGTACTCCAGGTGCGCCATCAGCAGGATCCACTGGGCGGCATCCAGCCCCAGCACGATGTAGGGCGCCAGCCCCAGGTACTGATGCATGGTCTTGGGCGCCTGGAACAGGTCGGCGCGCAGCGACTCGTCGGCCGTGCGGGTGCCCGTCGGCAGGTAGGCGGACAGGCCTCCCGTGACCCCGTACGAAACGCTGCCCTTCGTCCAGATCCCGCCGGACCGGAGATCCAGCGTGACGTTGCCCAGGCTGGCGTCGGTGCCGCCGCTGCGGATGCGCAGCATGAAGGGAAAGGACGCGCCGACCTCGATGTACTTCGTGTTGACGCGGACGAACGGCTCCATCAACAGGTTCACGGAATTTTCGGCCCTCGAGGCGATCCGGGCGGCGTAGACGGCGTCCTGTCGCTGCTGGGGCGTCGCCTCGCTGATGTGGGTCACGACCTGCGCACGGACGTTCGGGTCCGTCACGCCCGCGGCCTTCAGGGCGGCATCCAGTTGCGCCGGGGTCATCTGGGCGGCGGCCTGCACCTGGTTCCAGGTGGCGTCGGGGACGTTCTTCAACTGCTCCATGGCCGTGTTCACGTCCGTGGCGCAAGTCACGTCGCCGGGGGACGCCTGCTGGCACTGCTGGATGGCCTTGTTCTTGATGTCGTCCTTCAGGTAGCCCAGCACGGCCGACATGGGCGACGTTCCCACGCTGAGGCCGAACTGGACGGTCTGGCTTTCCTTCGGGGGCTTGATGCCGCGACCCGTCATCAGTTCGGCCCCGCCGAAGGGCTTCGGCTTCCCGAGGGCCGGGGACGCGACGCACAGGACGATCGCCAGGGCGGGGGCCAGCAGGCGGGATCGCATCGGGCACCTTTTCGTCGGGCAGGGCCCGGAGTGGACATCATTCTAGTGAATCGGGGGCCGGGGTGGGAAGTCGGCGCAGGCCTCACCGCGGCCGGTTGGGGGGCGGGGGCGTTGCGTGGGCGGGGTCCTCGGGCCAGGAATGGCGCGGATAGCGGCGCCGCAACTCGCGGGCCAGGGCCGGGTAGTGCCGCTCCCAGAACCCGGCCAGGTCGGTGGTCACCTGGACGTCGCGGCCCGCCGGCGTCAGCAGGTGCAGCACCACGGGCTCGCCGCCGCCCAGCACCGCGGGCCCCCGGGCCAGGCCGAAGAAGTCCTGCAGGCGCGACGCGGCGGAGGGCGGTTCGCCGGCCGGGTAGTCGATCCGCAGGGTCCGGCCGCCGGGGAGGCGGAACGACGTCGGCGCCAGGGCGTCCAGGGCGCGACGCTGGCCCGGGTCCAGGCGGGAGGACAGGGCGTCCAGGACACCGCGACGGCGCACGTCCGCCAGGGACCGGCAGCCCTGGCAGGCGTCCCGTCGCACGGCGTCGAGGTCCGCCGCATCGAACGACGGAAGGCCCAGGTCGGGCCGGCGGGCCCGCAGGAAGGCCACGCGGGCCAGCCAGGCGTCCGGGTCCTCGCGGTCGGCGGCCAGCGCGGCGAACGGTCGATCCCGGAGCCCGATCGCCAGGGCGGCGGCGACCGCCTCGGGCGCGCCCGGGAACGCGCGTTCCTCCAGCACCAGGCAGTCGTATGCCAGGCGACGCACCGACTCCACCCGGTCGGCGCCGGGCAGGAAGCGCACCTCGGTGGTTTCCCGGACCTCGTCGAACCGGCCCTCGATGAGGTCGTTTTCGTCCAGGGGTCGCGCCGAGCGCACCTGGAGGACCAGGGCCCGGCTGCCCGCGCGCTCGGAGGCGTCGGCGGCGATGACCAGGCGTCCTTCGGGAAGAAGGGCGTCGGCGGGGAGTTCGGCCGTGCCCCCCGAGGACAGGGCCAGTTCCAGGGCGCCCGCCCGGGCCAGCCCCGGAAGGGTCGAGCGACGGACCCGGCCCACACGGTCCGGAAAGCCGGCCAGCAGGGCCAGGGTCAGGGCGCGATCGCGGCCGCCCCCGTCCGCCGAACCGATCCCCCCGGCCAGCCCGGCCCTGCGGGCCACGGACTCCAGGTGCGAGGCCGCCCGGCGCACCGCGGTCACCGCGACCGGATCCAGGTCGGCGTGCCGCCCTCCCGCGCACAGCAATCCCACCGCCTCGACGGGATCCAGGAAGCCCTCGGGGAGTCCCGACAATGCGTCGGACGCAGGGCCGGCGGACGTCGTTCGATCCGACTGCAGCATCCGCCGGGCGCCCGTCGAGCGACGCACGTCGCGTTCCGCCAGCACCGCGGCCAGCAGGCATCCTTCCGCCAGGCGTCCCCGGGCACCGGCCTCGGCGACCAGGCGTCCCAGCCGCGGGTGGGCGGGAAGGCCGGCGACGCGGACGCCCAGGTCGGTTACGCAGCCGTCCGCGCCGACCAGTTCCAGGCGGCGCAGCAGGACCTCGGCGGCCTCCAGGGCGGCCCGGGGCGGAGGATCCAGCCAGGGGACGCCGGCGGCCGGATCGATGCCGGCGGCACGCAGCAGCAGCACGGCGTCGGCGAGGTCCGCCCGCGCGATTTCGGGGACGTCGGCCGCGGGCCGCCCGTCGTGATCGGACCGCGTGAACAGCCGGACGCACCGACCGGGCCCCACGCGTCCCGCGCGCCCGGTCCGCTGGGCGACCGAGGCCTGCGACACGGCCCCGACCCGCAGGGACGGCAGGCCCGACCAGGGGCTGTGGACCAGGCGGCGCGCCAGGCCGGAGTCCACCACCGCGGTCACGCCCTCGACCGTGATGGAGGTTTCGGCGACGTTGGTGGACAGGATGATCTTGGGGCGATCGCCGGGTTGCACGGCCCGGTCCTGCTCCTCGGGCGGCAGGTCGCCGTGCAGCGGCAGGACCAGGCGCCCGCTGCGACGGGCCAGGTCCGCCAGGGCGTCCCGGCATCGCCGGATCTCGGCCGCCCCGGGCAGGAACACCAGGATGTCCCCCTCGTCGGCGGCGACCAGGCGCTCCACCGACTGGGCGACCCGGGCCTCCAGGGGCCGCGCATCCGGGCTCGCCGCGTGCTCGACGGCCACGTCGAAGCGCCGCCCTTCCGCCCGAACCGCGGTGGCGTCCAGCGTCGCGGCCAGTCCCTCGGCATCCAGGGTCGCCGACATGATCACCAGCCGCAGGTCCGGCCGAGGCCCGGCCCGCAGCCGCCGCAGCAGCGCCAGGCACAGGTCCGCGTCCAGGCTGCGTTCGTGGAACTCGTCCAGCACGACCGCGCCGACGCCGGCCAGCGTCGGGTCGGCCAGCAGCCTGCGCACCAGCACGCCCTCGGTGACGTACCACAGGCGCGTGGCCGGGCCGCCCACGGACTCGAACCGCACCTTCCAGCCGACCGTGCCGCCCGGCGCCTCCCCGCGCTCGGCCGCGACGCGCCGGGCCGCCATGCGGGCCGCCAGCCGGCGCGGCTGCAGCACGACGATCTCGCCGTCGCCGCAAAGGCCGGAATCCAGGAGGGCCGGGGGAAGCCGCGTGGTCTTGCCCGACCCCGGCGGCGCCGCCAGGACCAGCACGGGGCGCTGCCGGAGGGCCGAAACCACCCCGGGCAGAACCTCGTCCACCGGCAGGGACACGCGTCCCGAGGCGGTCGTCCCTGTCATCTGCTCCCCATTCCCGTCGCGGGCGGCCTATCATACCCGCGTCGTCTCCCTGGGGAACCTCGATGGACTCTCCGCACCACTGGCTGATGAAGACCGAGCCGGGAACCTTCGCCTGGAGCGACCTGGTCGAACGGGGGACCGATCCCTGGGACGGCGTCCGCAACGCCCAGGCCCGGAATCACCTGCGATCCATGACCGTCGGCGACCTGGCGCTGATCTACCACTCGGGCGACGAGCGCCGGATCGTCGGCGTGGCCCGCGTCGCGTCCCTGCCCTACCCCGATTCCACCAGCGACGATCCCCGGTGGGTCATGGTGGACGTCGAGCCGCTGCAGGCGCTGCCGCGCTCCGTCACCCTGGCCGACGTCAAGGCCGACCCGGTCCTGTCCACCCTGGCCATCGTGCGCCAGCCCCGCCTGTCCGTGGCGCCGGTCACCCTGGAGCAGTTCGAGCGAATCCTGAAGATGGGCGGGATCGACGAGGGGTGAGGGGAGCGGGGCGGGGGCAGGATTCGTCCACGTCGACGTCCACGTCCACGTGCACGTCGAAGTCCACGAACGATTCAGGGCCCGCGGACGCACTTGATGGCGGCGCTCTGCATGCCGGACATCGAGGGCGGCACGTTGATGCCGGCGTCGAAGAACGTGACGTACCACGCCCGCTTGTCGCCGGTGGACGAGGCCTTGACCTGCGTGGCCGACCAGTACAGGTTGCAGTACCACTCGAACGTGTTGTCCATGTAGCACTTGCGGGTCGGGTCGCCGATCTTTTCCACCGGGCCCAGGTTCATGCCGCAGCCGTCGCAGGCCGACGTGCGGGCGGTTTCGAGGATGGTCGTGGCGACGATCGGGCAGGCGCCGCCGTCGCCCGTGTTCGCGTCGCAACCGATGATCAGTTCGCGCAGTTCCACGATGGTCGGCAGGTGCCAGTCCGTGAACCCGCCGTACCGCTGCTTGTTCAGGTCGGTACAGTACGTCCGGGCGTCGTCCAGCAGCGACGAGAACCCCATGCCCTTCATCCAGGTCCGCTGGGTGTTCGTGTCCAGCATCGTGCCGTCGCAGTTGTCCTGGAGGCCCCACGGGCTTTTCGGGTACTCGCAGGGCGGGCCCGGGTCCGTGGGACCCTCGTCGGCCGGGCCCGGGTCCACGGCCACGGGGTTGTCAACCACGCCCGGATCCACGGCCGGCGAATCCTTGCCCGGGTCCGTCGGAGTGCCCGGATCCCCCGCGTCGGCCGGGGGCGTGCCCGGGTCCTCGCCGTCGGGCGTCGCGATCACGTCGTCCGGCTGCGGGCGGTCGCCGTAGAAGATGTCGATGGGGCCGCCCGGGTCCAGCGTGACCAGGCCCTCGTCGGTTCCCCCCGAAGAGGAACTGCAGGCCACGAAGGCGGCCATGGCCAGGCCGCCCAGGATGCCGAGGATCGTCAACCGCATCGTGCACTCCTCCAAACGGGCGAAGGATACGGTGTCCGTGCCGAAAAATCGACAGGCTCGAGCGGCCGATCCCACGTGGGCAGCGTCAGGCGCGAATCCGGAACTCCTTCCACGCCTGGTGGTTCAGTTCGTCGCGGAAGCGCGGATCCGACACCGAAATGAGGTTCCGGACGAACCGGTGCTGGTCGACGCCGGACATCTGCGCCACGCCGTGCTCGGTCACCAGGAAGAACCGCGCGCCCTCGCGGCCGCCCATGACGTCCGGGCCGATGTAGGAAATCGGCGTGCCCATGGGCTGGAACGGGAAGATCGAACTGCGCAGCTTGCCTTCGGGCGTCGTGTGCGTGGACTTCATGCAGAAGTACCCGATGCCGCCCCGGGACAGGCCGCGATTGATGGTCGCGCCGCCGCCCACGCCGCTGAAGTGGTTCCGGTCCCGGCCGCCCGCGTTGATGTGCCCCTGGAAGTCGATGGACAGGCAGTTGTTGATGCCCATGCCATAGTGGAAGGCCTCGGGAATGACCACGCGGGACGCCGGCGCGATGATGAGGTTCGGGTTGTTGTCCAGCTTCTTGTAGAAGTCGCTGCCCTCGGTGCAAATCGTGAACGTCGCCACCAGCTTGCCGTCCAGCACCGTGCGACGGCCGTCCTTTTCGATGAAGTGGGTGCCGCTGATCTTGCCCGCCTCGAACAGGTCCAGCGTGAAGGGCTCCAGCATTTCGGTGTAGCAGCGGCCGGTCCACGACGACGACTTGAGGTCCTTGATGACCAGGACGCCGGTGCCGCCGAAGCCCACCTGGATGGCCCGCCCCTGCGTGTACCGCAGGTTCTGCTCGATGTGGTTCACCGCGTTCTGGGCGATGGTCACCTCGGAATGCGCCGGGTTGTCCAGGGCGTTGGCGGGCAGGGCCGGCAGGCGGCCGTCGTTGTCCTCGACCACGAACAGTTTCCCGGCCCGCGCCAGACCCTCGAACCGGCTGGCGTGGATCGTGTTGGCCGCGTACTCGTCGCCATAGCCGCGCGTGAAGGGGTACTTCGGGTTCATGTACAGCAGGATGTTGATGGTCTTCAGGCGCAGGGCCTTTTCCAGGATCTCGCCGTTCGCGCCGTTCGCCAGGCCGTGCGACAGTTCGCCCTTTTCGTTCGGGGGCGTCATCGTCATCACGAAGGTGTCGACCTGCGGATTGTCGTCCGGGTCGTACCCCATGCTGTCCACGGCGTCGGGGAAGTGGATGGACTGCATGCGGGTGATGCCCATGCGCGTGGTGTTGCGGCCGACGTAGTCGGGATACAGCGCGCGGGTCAGGAAGTTCGACGGGATCACGGCGTTCGTCGCCGGCCCGATGAAGGCCGACGTGAACGTGATGCGGCGGCGGTGCAGTTCCTCGTAGTGCCCGATCAGGCGCTTCAGGCCTTCCAGCTTCTTGGTGACGGCGTTGACCTTCCGGGCGAACCGGCCCAGGGAGGAATCCGATGCGGAACTGGCTGCCAGGTCCGCCAGGGCGCCCTTGCTCTTCAGCGCCGAGCCCAGGCACAGTTCGTAGGGCGCCATGAACAGGGCCTGCCGGATGTCCAGCCCCGTGATGTCCTCGCGTTCGATGTGGCCCCACAGCGAGTCGTAGAACGTCGTGGGTTCGGACGTGGCGAAGCCGGAGGCCACGGTCATGCCCGAACGCACCGCGCGGCGCAGCGCCTCGTCGTTCGGCAGGACGCAGTCGGCGAAGAACGCGGGAACATTCGTATACGGCATCGTAACCCCCCAAGACTGAAAGTGCGTCGTACCTCCGGGGCGCAGGCGAATCCTACGAACCCTACACGGGTCCGATAACTACCATTTACCGCAGGGACCCGGCAAGACGGGCTTTTGAGGGATGTTTTGCGTCCGATTTACCGTCCGGCATTCCCGCGTCCGCGGTCAGGGGACGGGACCGCACCCGCACAGGCCCAGGGGCCCCAACTGGCACTGGCCCCGGACGTCGTTCAGCAGCAGGCACTTTTCGGCCGTGCACTGGGGGTTCAGATCCTCGCCGCACGGGTCGTCGCGGGAATCGACGCACGTACAACTCGTGCCGTCCGGGCGGCAGCGGCCGGGACGATCGAACCCCAGGTCGCAGAGGTTGCCCCAGCACTGGGGATTCAGCGCGCTGCCGCAAGGGTCCTTGGCCGTCTTGCATCCGCACGTCAGGTCCAGCCCGGCCCCCTGGCACATGCCCAGGACCCCGCCTTTCAGCCAGCACTGGAAGGGCGTGCACGCCGTCACCGGCTTGACCAGACCGCAGACGTCGACCCGGGCGCACCCACATTTTTCGGTGCCGGTCGGCCGCGTGCACAGGCCGTAGTTCCCGTCCCCGAGGTCGCACAGGCGACGAAGGCATTGGGGATTGAGGACGGTCGAACAGGGACCGGGCGCCCCCTGGCAGACACACTTGGCAAGGCCGGTGACGTCCAGGGCGCACGCGTCGTTCGTGGTGGTCGGGTCGCCATCATCGCAGGCGGCCGCGGTGCAGTTGGGGTTCAGCGCCGCCCCGCAGGGTTCCGTCGGCGGAACGTCGTCCCCGGGCGCATCGACGGCCGGAACGTCCACGGTCGGAACGTCGTCCGCGGGGGTATCGAGGGTCGGGGTGTCGATGCCCGACAGGTCCGGCGCCACACCGTCCGCGCCGGGATCCACCGCCAGGGGCACGTCCGCCGGAACGTCCTGCAGGCCCTGGAAGTCCACGGCCGCGACGGTGACCTTGCACCCGGCGACGGCCCACAGAACCAGCATCGCCCCGAGGGCGGTCGTTCGGAGTCCCCGGCGAACCATGTGGATCCTCCCTGCGTCTTGTCGGAAGCAATCATACTACTGCTACAGGGGAACGGGGAACCCGGCAGCGCCGTTAGCGGATCATGCCCTGCAGGCGACCGTAGGGCGGAAGGGGACCGACGAGGGGGCGGGCGTACTCCAGGAAGGCCTCGGTCACGTTGTTGCCGTCCGGGACCAGGAACGAATCGGGCATCGCGCGGGTCTCGCGGGCCACGTTCGCCAGTTCGGTGTGCTCGTACCGGACGCGGTACTCGCCGGGCTCGCGGATCATCACGACCGAGCCGTCGTGGTGCTCGCCGGTGGCCAGCGCAACCGCCTGGCGACCGCACTCGCGGGCCTCCGAGGCGTCCACCTCGGACACGACGCCCGGGAACGAGCGCTGCAGGTACCCCAGAGTGTCGGCACGCACGCGCAGGCCCAGGCCCAGGCGCTTTTCGGTGCTGAGGCCGTCCTTGACGTGCTGGGCCAGCCAGTCGCCCAGGGCGCCGCTGCCCGACAACTGGATGTTCGCGTGGGTGTCCTTTTCGACGGACCGCGCGGACTTTTCGGCCATGATTTCGGCCATCGTGCGCTTCAGCGGGTCGGTGCCGTCGATGATGCCTTCCGACACGGCCACCACGCAGCGGCCCAGGCGGCGGTACACGTCCTCGACGTCGGACAGGAAGCGATCCAGGAAGAACGGCCGCTCGGGCACATACACCAGGTGCGGGCCGTCGTCGGGCCACTTGCGGGCCAGGGCCGAGGCCGCCGTCAGGAAGCCCGCGTTGCGGCCCATGACGATGTCGATCTTGATGCCCGGGAGCGCCCGGTTGTCCAGGTTGTCCCCCAGGAAGGCGCTGGCCACGAACCGGGCGGCGCTGCCGTACCCGGGGCAGTGGTCGGTGACCCGGAGGTCGTTGTCCACGGTCTTCGGCACGTGGAAGCAGCGCAGGTCGTAGTTCGCCGCGTGCGCCGCCTGGCTGACGATGTTGACGGTTTCCGCCGAGTCGTTGCCGCCGATGTAGAAGTAGTAGCGGACGTCGTGCTTCCGCATCACCTCGAACATCTTGTAGCAGTCTTCGGCCTTCGGCTTCTGGCGCACGGAACCCAGGGCCGAGGACGGCGTGCGGGCGACCTCCTCCAGGACGTCCCGCGACTCCGCGAAGAGGTCCACGAAGTCCTCCCGCAGGATGCCCTTGACGCCGTGCCGCGCACCCAGCAACTGCTGGATCACGCCGGACGAACGGGCGGCTTCGATGACGCCCACCAGGCTCTGGTTGATGACCGCCGTGGGGCCACCGGACTGCCCGACGACCGCGTTTCCCCGAATGCCCGCCATGATCGTTTCCCCCTCTGGATGGGCCGCCGTCCGTCCCTCGCGATGCACCGAAGGATGCCCTGCTTTTAAGGGAGGACGGCGCGTACGTCAAGACGCGATGGGACAAGGGGAAGGCGGGCTGGAGGGGGGATGCGTCTTTCGGGGGGAGGTATGATGTCGGGGCGTCCCTGGAGGCATCGATGGCTCTCGTCGACACCCACGTCCACCTGGCCGACATGCCGCTGGCCGGCGACCTGCCGGGCGTGCTGGCGAGGGCGCGGGCGGCGGGGGTGGACGCCTTCGTGGTCCCGTCGGGGGACGAAGCGACGTCCCGGGCGGCCCGGGACCTGGCGCGACGGCACCCCGGCGAGGTGTTCGCTGCGGCGGGCCTGCATCCTTCGTTCCTCCCGAGCGCGCAGGCGCAGGCGATGGGTTTCCTCAGGAAACTCTCGCCGGAGCCGAAGCCGACTCGGGACGATCCAGTGGACCCGGGGACCGATGGCGCCCCCGCGCTGGCCTGGCTGGAAACGATGCTGGCCGAGGGAGGGTTCGTCGCCGTGGGCGAAACCGGCCTGGACGACGTGATTCCCCGGGCCGATCTGGACGCCCAGGAACGGGTCTTCCGGGCCCAGGCCGGCATGGCCCGGGAGGCGGGGCTTCCCCTGATCGTCCACGTCCGGGGGGCCTTCGAACGACTGGTGCGCGTGCTGGAGTCCATCGGCCCCGGCGGGCCCGGGGGCGTCCTGCACGCCTTCGGCGGGTCGGCGGAAATCGCGGCGCGCCTGCGACGCCTGGGCTTCCTGCGCGGGGTGGCGGGCGGCGTGACCCGCCCGGAAGCCGTGAAGCTCCGCGCCGCGGTGGCCCGGACGCCGCTGGACGCCCTGGTGCTGGAAACGGATGCCCCGTACATCGGGACCTTTCGGCGGCCAAAGGGGACCGTCGAACCGGCCGACGTGGCCGACATCCGGGATGCGGTGGCGATGCTGCATGGAGTGGCGCCCGGGGAGGTCGAGGCCAGGACCTCGGCGGCCGCGCGGTCGCTGTTCCGGCTCAGTCCCGCGACGTCGAACTCGGGAGGCTCCGACCCAGGGCCACGGCCGAACAGGCAATGAACCCCACGATCGTGACCAGGACCATCCACTCGGTGACGGCCAGTCCCCAGACGTCCGTCCGCGGCACGCCCGACAAGGGATCCAGCATCCGGAAATCCGGCGCCCCGGTCAGGTAGGGCCACGCCAGGAACGCAGCGAAGGCGAGGGCCGTGGCCGCCGCCGGCACCAGCAGCCAGCGCGGCAGTTTCCGGCCCCGGTCGCGCAGGATGGCCACCGCAAACAGGATCACCGTCACCAGGCCGCCGTCGAAGAAGGTGAAGGCGGCCGTCAGGTGCGGCGGAAGGTCGTTCATCGGATACAGCCCCACCGCGGACGTGCCCAGCCCCGACACCACCCCGGCGATGCCGGCGGCCCACCCCAGGCGGGTGCCCACATGGCGCCCCAGGAACAGCAGGAAGGCCGCCATCAGGAGGCCCGAGACCACCAGGCTGCCGTTGAACAGCCAGGCCAGGGACGACACGCCGACCTCGCCCAGTTCCGAAATGAAATGGTTGAGGGGCGAGTAGGCTTCGCCGGCCTTGCCCGTGTAGGCCAGCGCGGGCAGCAGGACGCCCGGCACCAGGAGCAGGGGCCCCAGCAGTCCGCCCAGCCGCGCCATTCGCCCCGGGCCGCTTCGCGTCATTCCACCGCTCCCAGCTTCACGAAATCCACGAAGAACGGGACCGCCGTGTTGCCGCCCGTGGCGCCGTGCATGGGCAACCGGTCGTCGTACCCCACCAGGATCGTCACGACTCGGCGGCCATCGGACCCGGCGAACCACGCCTCCCGCGACCGGTTCGACGTGCCCGTCTTGCCCCACGCCGGGACGGGGAGGTTCGCCGCCGCCTTCGCCGTGCCGCTGACCACGGCCTCCCGCAAGGCGCCCCGGACCCACTTCGCGATCCACTGTGGGAGGATCCGGGAGGGTCGGGAGCGGTGGGCCAGCAGCGACTTTCCGTCGGCGTCCACCACGTCGGACACCAGGTACGGCGTGTCGTGCAGGCCGTTGGCCGCGAACACGGACATCGCGTTGGCCAGGGCCAGGGGGCTGACTTCCGCGCTGCCCAGGGCCAGGGACAGGTCGGACGGGATCCCGCCGTCCACGCCCACCGCCGTCAGCAGGTCCGCCACCAGGGCCACGCCCACCTGCGACAGGACCTTCACCGCGACGACATTCACCGACTTCGCCAGGGCCTCGGCCAGCCCGTACTCGCGGCCGTCGTAGCCCCCTTCGTAGTTCCGGGGTGTCCAACTGCGTCCCCGCCCGCCGCGGAACGACACCGCCGTGTTGGCCACGGCAGTGTTCGCGGACAGCCCGGAGTTCAGCGCCGCGGCATACAGGAAGGGCTTCACGGTGGACCCCATGGGTCGGCGGGACTGGATCGCACGGTTGAACGGACGGGCCTCGAAGGACTCCCCTCCGACCAGGGCCAGGACCGCCCGGGTCTGGGGATCCAGCACGGCCATCGCGGCCTGGGGCCCGGGTTCGGCGTTGACCCGCGTCTCGCCGGCCGCCGCTCCGTCGGGCGTCGTGCCCGGGGCTTTCGACACGCGCAGGTCGCCGGCGCCCTTCGCGCAGACGGCGTAGGGATCGGGATGGCCCGCCAGCACCACGCGGGCCAGCGACGCCGGGTCCAGCAGCGCCCGTTCGCCCGCGGCCTCCACCTCGATGCGTCCCAGGGCGCGATCGCACCGGACCACCCGCGCCTCCACGGCATGCGGCGCCTCGGGCAGCCCCTCGTCGTCGGACCCGTCGGTCAAAGCGTCCTCGCGGGTGGCCGCCGCCTCGTCGGCCTCCCGGGTCCGCCCGTTCGCCCACAGTCGCGACAGGCCCAGGGCCACCGCCGCCTCGGCCGCATCCGACGTCGCCAGGTCCAGCGTGGTCCCCACCGTCAGGCCGTCGTGCAACAGCCGCCCGACACCGAACAGCCGGGTCACCTCGCGCCGCACCGCGTCCACGAAGTACGGGGCCGCACCCAGCCGCGAATCCTCCCGGGCCCACAGGCGCACCGGGGCTGCGGCCGCCCGCTCCGCGTCGTCCACCTTGGCGTACCCCAGCTCCACCATGCGCCGCAGCACGTAGCGCCGACGGCCCAGGGCGCCTTCGGGGTTCTTCAGGGGCGAGTTGGCCTCGGGCGCGGACACCAGCCCGGCCAGCAGCGCGGCTTCGCCCAGGTCCAGATCCACGGCGCGCTTGCCGAACCAGAACCGGGCGGCCTCCTCGAACCCGTACCGCCCGGCGCCCAGGTACACCTCGGTCAGGTACATCGCGAGGATCTCGTCCTTGGAACGGGACGCCTCCAGGCGGCGCGCCAGCAGCAGTTCCTTGAACTTCCGCTGCCAGGTCCGCTCGGGCCCCAGCAGGACCTGCTTGACCACCTGCTGCGTCAGCGTGGAGCCGCCCTGGGCAACGCGCCCCTTCCAGAGGTTGACCATCATCGCCCGGGCGATGCCCCCGTACGACAGGCCTTCGTGCGTCCGGAAGTCGGCGTCCTCGGCGGCCAGGATCGCGTTTTCAACCAGCGGCGGGATCCGGTCGGGGCTCATCAGGGTGCGGCGCTCGGTGAAGAACTCGGCGATGACCGTGCCGTCGGCCGCCAGCACGCGGCTGACCTTCGGCACCGCCCGGGCGTATTCCTCGAAGGTGGGGACGTCCGGCAGGCGGGACTCGACCAGGGCGACGACGACCGTCACCGCCGCCAGGCCCAGGATCGCGCCCGCCGCGACGACGCCCAGGGCGATCGTGAACGACCGCCACCCACTGCCGCCCCGCGACCGCCTCCGCTTCGGAACCTTTCGACCCGCCATCCGGACCTCCCGGCGGCCGACGATACCACCTGCGACGACCGCACGCCCACGGGACGCTGCGGTGACGCCCCAGGGTCCGAAAATGGGGAGAAAATGGGGACAGACACCGATTATTCAAGGTCCGGACGTGGTCTGTCAGTACAAGGACTTGCGGAACCCGCGCGGAAGAAGGGGACAGCCTCCTCCTTCCAGGGGCATCAGGGGTTGAGCGTGGGAACGGGGACTTGCAGAGAATCGGTGTCTGTCCCCATTTCCCCCGGCGTGGCCGCCCCAGTCCGCCCCCCCGTCCGTTGACCCTCACCCGGGTTCCGGCTAGCATTCGCCCGTCTTTCCACCGGAGGTCCCCATGCCCGCCCAGGTCATCGACGGGAAGGCCATCGCCGCCCAGGTCCGCAACGAGGTCCGCATGGCCGTGGACCGCCTGAAGGCCCAGGGCGTGACGCCCGGCCTGCACGTGGTCCTCGTGGGGGACGATCCCGCATCGGCCGTGTACGTCCGCAACAAGGGCAAGGCCTCCGAGGAAGTCGGCATCGCCGGCGTGACCCATCACCTGCCGGCCGAAACGTCCGAGGCGGACCTGCTGGTGCTGCTGCGCGAACTGAACGCGTCACCGGGCGTGGATGGCGTGCTGGTCCAGTTGCCCTTGCCGAAGCACATCGACGCCAACCGGATCACCGACGCCCAGGACGCCGCCCGGGACGTGGACGGCTTCCACCCGGTGAACCTGGGCCTGCTGCTGTCCGGCCGCGACGGCCTGGTCGCCTGCACGCCCGCCGGCTGCATGCGCCTGATCGATTCGACGGGCATCGATCTGGCGGGCAAGCGCGCCGTGGTCGTGGGCCGCAGCCTGATCGTGGGCAAGCCCATGGCCCTGCTGCTGATGCAGCGCAACGCCACGGTCACGGTCTGCCATTCGCGCACGCAGGACCTCAAGACCCGCGTGTCCGAGGCCGACATCGTCGTCGCCGCCATCGGCAAGGCCCGCATGATCAAGGGCGACTGGATCAAGCCCGGCGCGGTCGTCATCGACGTGGGCATGAACCGGGGCGACGACGGCAAACTGTGCGGCGACGTGGACTACGCCGCGGCCGCCGAGCACGCCGGCTTCATCACGCCCGTCCCCGGCGGCGTGGGCCCCATGACCATCGCCTTCCTGCTGCGGAACACGGTCCTGGCCTGCGCGGCCCGCCGCGGCCTGTCCAACCCGTTCTGACCGCCCTCCCCTCGCGGCATTCCACCGGCAGGAACACGGCGCTTCGTCCACCTCGACGTCCACGTCCACATGCACGTCCGCGTCGAGGTCCACGATGTCGGCTGCACGGCCCAGGCGGCCGGCGAGTCGATCGCCGACGAAGGCCCGAGGTTCTTTTGCCTTGACTCGCGCGGGAGGTTCCTGTATTCGGTGCCCCGGACCGCTCTGGGAGTCTGCAATCGTGAGTTCACACGCCGACGCCAGGAAGACCTTCCTGTACGACGAACATATCAAGGCCGGCGGCAAGATGGTGCCCTTCGCCGGGTACTGGATGCCCGTCCAGTTTGAAGGGATCGCGGCCGAGCACCACAGGGTCCGCACCAAGGTCGGCCTGTTCGACGTCAGCCACATGGGCGAGGTTCTGTTCCGGGGCCCCCGTGCCCTGTCGGTGGTCCAGCGCATCACGACCAACAACGTCGGCACCGTTTCCCCGGGGAAGGCGGTCTACACCCCCGTCTGCCTGCCCACGGGCGGCATCGTCGACGACATGATCTTCTACAAGGTGTCGGACACCGAGTGGTTCGTCTGCGTCAACGCATCCAACAAGGACAAGGATTTCCAGTGGTTCGTCCGCCAGGCGGAAGGCGAGTGCGAAGTGCTGGACCTGTCCGAGCAGTACTCGCAGGTCGCGGTCCAGGGCCCGAACGGCCCGGCCCTGCTGGCCCGCATCTTCGGCGACGACGTCCTGGGCATGAAGCCGTTCACCTTCGTCAAGAAGGACTTCCAGGGCGCCGAGGTCATCCTGGCCACCACCGGCTACACCGGCGAGAAGGGCGGCGAAATCTACGTCCCGAACGCGGTGGTCGCCGACCTGTGGCGCACGCTGCTGGCGAAGGGCGAGGATCTGGGCGTGGCCCCGATCGGCCTGGGAGCCCGGGATTCCCTGCGCCTGGAAATGAAGTACTGCCTGTACGGCAACGACATCGACGAAACGACCACCCCGGTCGAAGCGGGCCTGTCCTGGACCGTGAAGTTCGACAAGGGCGACTTTGTCGGCCGCGACGTGCTGGTCCGCCAGCGCGACGAGGGCTGCAGCCGGTCGCTGGTCGCGTTCGTGGTCGAAGGCAAGGGCATTCCGCGCCACGGCTACCCGGTCCTGGCGGGCGATCGCGAGATCGGCCACGTCACGTCGGGCACGCTGTCCCCCACCCTGGGAATCGCGGTCGGCATGGCGTACGTCGCCAGGCCCAACGACGAGATCGGTTCGAAGCTCACGATTGATATCAAGGGTTTGAGGAAGGTCGAGGCGCGGGTGGTACAGTCCCCGCTGGTGAAGCGTTAGGGCGAAGGGAGGGCACGATGTCGGTCCCCAAGGACTACCGGTACACAGAGAGCCACGAGTGGGTGCGGATCGAGGAGGACAACGTCGTCACGATCGGCATCACCGACTACGCGCAGGAAAAGCTGGGCGACATCGTCAGCATCGATCTGCCCCGCGTCGGCGATGAAGTCGAGCGCGGCGAGCCGATCGGCATGATCGATTCGCAGAAGGCGTCGACCGAGGTCTTCGCGCCCGTCAGCGGCGTGGTCCTCGAGGTCAACGAGCTGCTGAACGACGATCCGGCCGTGATCAACACGGACCCCTACGAAGAGGGTTGGCTGGTCCGGATCGAGGTCGAGGACGTCGAGCAGATCGACGAGCTCCAGAGCGCGGACGACTACGAGGAACTGCTGGGCAAGCTGGACGACGAAGAGGGCTGAAGCCCCCGTTCCCGCTTCGCGCCCGGTTCCCCCGTCCCTCGGCAAGGAGCACCACGTCATGGACTTCACCCCGCATACGGATGCCGAAGTCGCCGAAATGCTGAAGGTCATCGGCGTCCCGACGATCGACGACCTGTTCCAGGCGATTCCGGAAATCTTCCAGATCACGACCCCGTTGGCCCTGCCGCCTGCGCTGGACGAGGCCCAGGTGCTGACGTACGTCCGCGACCTCGCGGCCAAGAACGCAGGCGCCAGCGCCCTGTCGTTCCTGGGCGCCGGGGCCTATGACCATTACGTGCCCGCCGCCGTGCACCACCTGACGTCGCGGGGCGAGTTCCTGACCACGTACACGCCCTACCAGCCCGAAGTGTCCCAGGGGACGCTGCAGGCCCAGTTCGAGTACCAGACCATGGTCGCCTCCCTGCTGGGCATGGACGTGGCCAACGCGTCGATGTACGAGGGTTCCACGGGATGCGCCGAGGCCGCCCTGATGGCCGTGCGGCACACGCGTCGCCCGAAGGTGGCCGTGTCCCGGGCGGTCCACCCCCAGTACCGCGACGTCCTGCGCACCTACCTGGGCAACGACGCCATCGTGGAAGTGCCCTTCGACGCGACCGGCGCGACGGACCTGGCGGCGCTGGGTGCGATCCTGGGGCCCGACGTCGGCGGCGTGGTCCTGCAGTCGCCGAACTTCCTGGGCGTGGTCGAGGACCTGCAGGCCGCTGCCGATCTGGCCCACGGTGCCGGCGCCCTGATGATCGCCACGTTCACCGAGGCCCTGGCGTACGGCATGCTGGAAGCCCCCGGGAACCTCGGCGCGGACCTCGCGGCCGGCGAAGGCCAGTCCCTGGGCCTGCCGCTGTCGTGGGGCGGTCCGTACATCGGTTTCTTCGCGGTCAAGCAGCCCTTCGTCAAGGGCATGCCCGGCCGCCTGATCGGCCAGACGAAGGACGTCAACGGCAAGCCCTGCTTCGCCCTGACGCTGGCCGCCCGCGAGCAGCACATCCGCCGCGAGCGCGCCTCCTCGAACATCTGCACGAACGAGGGACTGTGCGCCCTGGCGGTGGCGATCCACCTGTCGCTGCTGGGAAAGACCGGCCTGGGGCGCCTGGCCCGCTGGAACCATCACCGGGCCGAACTGCTGAAGGCGCGCATCGCCGCGCTGCCCGGCGTGTCCCTCCCGTTGTCGGGCCCGACGTTCAACGAATTCGTCGTCCGGCTGCCCGGTCCCGCCGCGGACGTCGTCGCGCGCCTGGGCCGCGACGGAATCGTCCCGGGAATCGACCTGGGCCGCTTCCTGCCTGAACGGGCGGACTGCCTGCTGATCGCGGTGACGGAGCAGCGCACCGACGCGGATTTCGATCGCCTGATTGCCTCCTTGTGACCCATGCTTGACCTGCCCTCCCCCTCGGCTACAATGCGAGGGGATCAATTTCCGTGGAGGTGGCCGGTGTCTGCAAGCCGTTTCACGGCCCTGTTGGGGGGGGCTGCCCTCGCCCTGCTGGTCGTCGCCTGTCAAACCAAGGACGATTTCGAGCAGTGCGCCATGACCGAAAGGGTCCAGGCAGACTGCAAGGCAGCCATCGCGGTCGGCAGCGACCAGTGCAGCGAGGCCGAGGTCTTCTGCTACGACTCGTGCGTGGTGAAGGACCATCCTCAGTGCGTCGATGGCCCCTGCGTCATGTACGAAAGCCGGTTGATTGGCGAAGTGCAGCCGGTCAACTCGGCCGAGGTGTCCTTCTGCACGATCCCCTGCCACGGGGAAACGTGCACGGCCGACGCGACCTGCCGCAAGATCCTCAGCCTGAAGACGTCGTGCACGAAGGATCTGGAGTGCACGGCCAACTCGCCGTGGTCCCGCTGCGAAACGCCTCGTTTCTGCGAAACCAGCAGGAAGGAATGCGAAACGGCGGCGGACTGCACCGGCGAAGCGTGCCTGCCCGACGACGCGGCCGCGAAGTTCTGCACCTACAAGTTCTGCATTCCGGAAAAGTACACGCCCAGCGTCTGAAGGCGCATCCCCGCAGCATCAGCACCCCGGTTCATGGCTCGGGCATGCCCTCGATCACGACGGGCTCGGCCTGCTCGGGAAGGTGTGCGCGCCCTGAAAAGTCGATGTAGTGCCCGGACCGGGCCGCCTTGGTTTCCAGGTAGAAGCGGTTGTGGACGTTCGGCGGCATCACGTGCGGGATGCGGCCGCTCACGTGCACGCCCAGGTCCTGCAACTGCTTCATCTTGTCGGGGTTGTTCGTCATCACCTGGACGGACTTCATGCCGAGGGTGGAGATCATGTGCGCCGCCACCGCGTAGTCGCGCTCGTCATCCCGGAAGCCCAGCGCCCGGTTCGCTTCCACGGTGTCCAGGCCCCGGTCCTGCAACGCGTAGGCACGCACCTTGTTGATCAGCCCGATGCCGCGGCCTTCCTGGCGCAGGTACAGCACCGCGCCGCACTCCAGGGTCCCGACCTTCCGCAGCGCCGCTTCCAACTGGTCCCTGCAGTCGCACCGCAGGGACCCCAGCGCATCCCCGGTCAGGCACTCGCTGTGCATGCGGATCGGCACGTTCTCCCGGCCCACGACGTCGCCGTGGAGGATCGCCACGTGTTCCTTCCCGTCCCGGTTGTTCCAGAACGCCATGATGTGGAAGTCCCCGAAGCGCGTCGGCAGCACGGCCACGCTGACCGGGCGGACGCACAGGCGCCTCGGGCCCAGCCCCTCGCATTCGTGCTCGCGCTCGTGGGCGACGATTTCTTCCAGGTGGATCAGGGTGTCGTTCATCCGATGGTCCTTTCGGCCAGGCGGGCCGCCAGCAGGCGCCCCGACGTCCATGCAGCCTGGACGCCGCCGCCCTCGGCAAACACCTCGCCGGCGATGCCCAGGGTTCGCCCTCCGGCGCCCTCCACCACCAGCGGTCCCGACAGTTCGTTGCCCGATTCGATCCGCCCGAACTGCCAGTGGCGCACCTGGGTCCAGGCCGGGTGAGCCACCCACTCGCCGTAAAGGCGCGCGCCTTCCGACAGCAGCGACTGCGTCCAGGAGGCCACCGGTTCCCCCGCGTGCTGCCGCGACCATCGGGCCGCCGCCTGGATCACCAGGACGGTCCACCTGGGGTCCTGCCGCTTGGCCGAATCGTGCACCACGTCCTTGAGGATCGAGGAGGTTTCCGGGAAGGCGACGTCCCACGCCGGGGCGGGCACGTCGGTGGGATACCCGGCGATCACCGTCAGGCAGGGCACGCTGGCCGCCACCATCCGCAAGAGGTGCCGGGCGCCCTCCAGTTCCAGGTCGCCCGGTGGCAGGCCGTCCACGAGGGCCAGCGTTTCTTCCGTGGCCATGGCCAGGACGACCGTTCGCGCACGCGCCGTGCCGCCACCCGCCAGGTCCAGGCGCCACAGGTCGTCCTCGGCGTGCAACCCGACCACCGTGGTCACCAGGCGTGCATCGAGGCCCGCAACCATCATCTTCGGGAAGGCCGTGACACCCTCGGCAAACGCAACGCGCCGCTCGTTCGGCGCGAAGGCATCGGGCTGGCAGGGGGCGCCCGTGCCCTCGACGCGCGAGGGCCAGCCCTCCAGGAGGGTCGCGCCCGGCACGGAGTGGAGGGCGTCCAGGAACGCCGGATCCGACCCGTGGAGGAACGCGACGCCGTGGTCGACAGGCTGGCCGTCGACGCGCCGGGTGGCGCACCGCCCGCCCACGCCGCGCCCGCGATCCAGCAGGGTCACCGGGATGCCCCGGTGGGCAAGGTCCCGGGCGCAGGCCAATCCGGCGATACCGGCACCCACCACCAGGACACCCGGGTGGGGATCGAGCGGGAAGATTGCATTCATGACGGGATTGTGGGCCATCGGCCGGAGGAGCGCAACCGGGAACGGCGTCGGGTTCGTGATTGGAACGGGGTTTTGGGGCGGGCCGGGTGGGACGGGGGAGGACGTGACTTCGTGGAGGGCCGGGTCCGGGGGTGCCGGGAGAGGACGTGACTCCCTGGAGGGCCGGGTCCCGGTGGTGCCACGGGGGACCGTTGTCCGGCCGGGGGCTCTGCCCCCGGCCGGCAACTGCCTACTCGGCGCGGGCCGTTCATTATTTCCCCCGCAAGGTGGCCCGCGCCTCCGGAGGCCCCCCCGTTGGCACCCCCGGCCCCGGCCCGCGGTTGTCCGCAGAGTTGGGCACCCCCGGACCCGGCCCGCGGTTGTCCGTCGAGGTGGGGCTCCCGGACCCGGCCCTCGGTCGTCCGTCGTGCAGGCACCCCCGGACCCGGCCCGCGATCGACCGTCGAAGTCGAACCCGGCGCCTGGGGTCGGCGGGTGCGGGAGGCGGCCGAGTGGCGGTGCCTGCGGCGCTCCAATGTTTCGGGATCAGTTTGCTGGGGGGGCTGCTTCGCTTCCTCAATGCGACATGCGACCGCGGGCCGGGTCCGGGGGTGCTCCGGAGGGGCTCCGCAGCCGGCGGTACCTTGCGGGGGCAAACACGATCCCGCCGGCGAGGACAGAGGTGCGAACGGGGGCATCGCCCCCGGGCGCACCGTCCCCGGAGGGGCACCCCCGGAACCGGCCCTCAGGGGCGGAACGCTATCAACAGCGGGCTCCTACGCCCCCCGCCGCAGCACGCGCCCGGGCAGGGGGTCGGGGTGGAAGCCGTCGGGGTCCACGACGACGTGCCCGTTGATGAAGACCGTGTGGATGCCTTCGGGGTAGTGCGCCGGGTCCTGGGCGGTGGAGCGCGAGGTCAGGCGGTGTGCGTCGAAGACCACAAGGTCCGCGAAGGCGCCCTCGCGGATGCGGCCCCGATTCCGGATTCCCATCTGGTCGGCCGGGAGGGAGGTGGCCCGGCGGATGCCTTCCGCCATCGTCACGACGCCGCGATCCCGGGCGTAACTGCCCAGCCACCGCGGGTAGGCGTCGTAGAAGAGGTGCGACGGCATGCCGAAGCCCAGCAGGATCGTGTCGGTGACGATGGACACGTGGGGGTTGGACAGCGCGGCCAGGACGGAGCGCTCGACGAAGGGATCGCCCGGCCAGGTCGCGGTTTCGAACACCAGCACGCGCCCCTGCTCCTCGACCAGCAGGTCGCAGGCCACGTCGAAGGGGTGCCGGCCCGACTCGTCGCCGATCTGCTGCAGGCTCATGCCCTCCAGGCGCTTGTTGTGCGGCAGCGTCACGGACATGATGAAGGCCGCATCCCAGCCCATGACCTTGAACACGTTGAAGGACCACGAATCCCGCCCGCGGTGGGGCCAGGCCACGTCGCCGTCCTGGATGCTCCGGAGGATCTGGGCGCGCTGATGGGGATCCTTCAGGCGTTCCAGCATCGCCCGAATCCCGCCCTGCAGCGTCCACGGCGGGAAGAAGGCCAGCAGGTGCGTGAACCCCGCGGACGTCGGCATCCCGTCGAAGCCGATGGGCTCGCCCGCGTCGGCGGCCTTGAAGGCCTTTTCCATGCGGCTGGCCAGCAGCCCGTCCACCGGGATGGGCAGCGGCAGGGCCTCGTACAGGCGGCTGCCCAGGTTCACGGCCGCGCGCGCCAGCAGGTCCAGCGGCCACTTCAGGCGCGGGATGCAGAACAGGTGGCTGACCTGCAGCGGGACCTCGGCGGATCGGCAGACGTCCATGACCTCGTCCAGGGCCTGGACCATCGTGTCCGAGTTGTACGACCGCAGGTGCGAGGTGAAGATCCCGTTGTACCGGTGGAGCACGCGGGCCAGTTCCGTCAATTCGTGGGAGTCCGACGCCAGGCCCGGGAAGTACATGAGGCCCGTGGACATCCCCAGTGCGCCCGCCTCCATGCAATCCGCCAGCATGCCTTTCAGGGCCCGCAGGTCGTCGGGGTTCGCCGTTTCGTTCCGGTCGCCCATGGCGTTCAGTCGGAGGATGCCGTGGGGCGCCAGGAACCCGGCGTTCAGCAGCATGCCCTGGGACTCGCACGTGTCCAGCATCTGGCCGAACGTGCTCCAGTGGACGTTGTCCTCCTGGGGCGCCCCCAGGAAGAAGTCGAAGAACGTGAAGATGTCGGCGGCGTTTTCGGGGAACACCGGCGCCATGGACACGCCGCAGTTCCCGCCCACGAACGTGGTGATGCCCTGGCGGACCAGCGGCTCCAGGATCGACGCGTGGTCCGGGCGCACCGCCGTCATGTCGGCGTGGGAGTGTGCGTCGATGAAGCCCGGGCACAGCGCCAGGCCCCGGGCATTCACCCGGCGCCGGGCGGTCGCGTCGGCCAGGTCCCCGATGGCGGCGATGCGGTCCGCCTTCACCCCGACGTCGGCCGTGAAGGGGTTGCGCCCCGTCCCGTCGTAGACCTGCGCTCCCTCAATGACGACGTCGAACCGGGGAGCAGTCTTCACAGCCACGAGGGCCTCCAACCGGGGAGTCGTGGGAGTGTACCAGACACGACGCGTTCGCCGCGATGCGCAATGGAAATGGGGACAGACACCATTTTCTAGATTCCCTGCCGCAGGGTCCGGGCCATGCAGCGGGCGAGGTTCCCGTCGTCGTCGCGGTCGTGCATGGAGCCCCCCATGCAGGCCGCCCACTCCCGGCAGGAGGCGCAGGGCCCCCGGCGCAGGCGGGCGCGGTCGCGGAAGGGCCGGAAGCGGTCGCGCCAGACCTCCGACACGCGCTGGGTGCCGGCGTCGCCCTGGACGTTGAACCCCGAGTGGATGACCGGGCAGCCGACGATGCGGCCGTCGTGCTCGATGCCCAGGACCGTCAGGCCGGCCCGGCAGTACAGGAAGGACCCGCGCAGCAGGCCCCCCTCCCACTCCAGGCCGCACCAGCCGTCGTCCACGAACTCGATTTCGATCGTGCGCCGGCCCTCGCGAAACGCCACGCGCTGCTCGGCCAGCCAGGACAGGACGCGGCGCAGATCCCCGGGCGTCAGCACCTCCTCCGGCGCATCGGCCGCCCGCCCCACGGGGAAGATCGCCGACAGGCGGGCGAACCGGATGCCCAGGTCCTCGAACCGCTGGAACACGCCGGGCACCTCGGGCAGGTTCAGGGGCGACGCAGCGCAGATGGTCGTCAGGCCCAGTTCGGGGTACCGCTGCTGCACGTACTCGATCGCGCGCCAGGTCCAGGCCCCTGCCGAGGCGTCGCCACGCAGGACGCGCTGGGCCGGGCCCGTTCCGTCCACCGAGATCGTGGGGCACCGCATGCCCGCCTCCACCAGGCGGTCGATCAGCGTCAGGTCCCGGCCATAGGCGACGCCGTTGGAGTCAACGGCCACGGTCCGGAATCCCAGGCGCACCATGTGCCCGACGATGTCCACCAGGTCCGGCCGCAGGGTCGCCTCGCCGCCCGTGATGCCGATCATGATCGACGCCGGGTCGAAGTCCTCGGCCATCTCCGCGAAGATGCGCTTCACCTCGTCGGTGGACAGGTCCGCGCCCGGGCTTTCCTCGGAGGGCAGCACGCAGTACCGGCAGCGCAGGTTGCAGCGCCGGGTGGCCATCCAGATGACGTAGCGCAGCGTGGGGTTCGCCAGGACGTGATGGAAGTTCGACCGCCACTCGGCGAGGCTGGCGCGGAAGGCCGGGTCCCGGACGCGGGCGGCCTGGATCGCCGGCAGGGACGCGGCGAAGGCCGCCGACGGGGCACAGGGCTGGCCGGGGTCGCTGGGCCGGTCGGGCATCACGGCGTCTTCACGCAGGCGGTAGTGATGCCCACGTCCGCGCAGGTCGCGCCCTCGGGGCATGGCGTCCCGGCGGGATCGCACACGATCGGCAGGCAGACCTCGGTGGGCGCGATGCAGAACAATCCGGGCGGGCAGTATTCCCGGCAGAAGTGCTGGGGCGACGCGCAGTCCTGTGCCGATGCGCACCGCTGCCCGAGGCCGACCAGGGGCGGGGTCAACCGGGCGCACACCTTCATCGTGGACCCGCTGGACTTCAGGTCATAGGGAAAGCAGACCGCCCCCTCGGGGCACGCGTCGTTCGTCCCGCAGGGCTTCGGGATGCAGATCGGCTCGTTGCACCCGGGAGCCGGGGCGATGCAGAACAAGGCGACTTCGCAGAAGTACTCCTGGCCGCAGTCCGCGTCCGCCACGCACGGCGCCAGGAACCCGCCCAACGCGGGCACCGGCGACACGTCGGTCCCCGGGTCGAACGGAGCGATCGCGATGATGTCCGGCGGCGCATCGGACGGCCCCGGGTCGAACGGCGCGATGGCGATCATCTCGGGCGGCAGGTCGCCGGGTCCCGGATCGAACGGGGCGATCGCGATCATCTCGGGCCAGGCGTCGATGGGCCCCGGGTCGAACGGCGGGGCGATGGCGATGATTTCGGGATCCACCCAGCCGTCGGGCATGTCGGGGCGGTCGGCCACGATGTCCGCGGGAGCGTCGGCCATATCCTTGCCGTCGTCCTTCGCGCACCCGGTCAGCCCCAGGGGCGCCAGGATCATCAGCGCCCCGCCCGTGTACATCCGCCGGCGGTCCATCCACCGGGGACGACGCGATGCCTGCGCGGAACACTCCCCGTGCTTCGCCATGATCCCTGCCTCGCCGAAATCCACGTCCATCATACGAAAAATGGGGGGACAGAGTCCACGTTTCCGGCTACCTTCGCCCCAACACCCGGAGGCACCCGACATGCCGCGCGCGAATGGACGCCCCCTCGATCAGTTGCGAGAAGTCCGCATCATCACCGGCGTCCAGAAGGACCCCTGGGGATCGGTGCAGATCGCCTTCGAAGATACCGTCGTCCTGGTTGCGGCCACGGTCGCCGAGCAGGTCCCTCCGTGGCTGAAGGGCAAGGGACGCGGCTGGATCACGGCCGAGTACTCCATGCTCCCGGGCTCGACGCCGGGCCGCCAGGGCCGCGTCCAGAAGGGTCGCTCGGAAGAAATCCAGCGCCTGGTCGGCCGCTCCCTGCGCGCCATGGTGGACCTGACGGCCCTGGGCGAACGCCTGATCACGGTGGACTGCGACGTGATCCAGGCCGACGCCGGAACGCGCTGCGCCGCGATCACCGGGGGATGCGTGGCCGTGGAACTGGCGATCGCCCGCCTGCTGAAGGAGGGCCTCCTGACAGCCTCGCCCGTCCGGCGCCGCGTCTGCGCCGTGTCCTGCACCGTGACCGACGGGGTCCCCATGCTGGACCCGGACTACTCGGAAGACCACCGCGCCGACGTGGACGCGAACTTCGTGTTCTGCGACGACGGGCGCCTGGTGGAAATCCAGGGGACGGCAGAGGGCGAACCCTTTGACACCCCGACCCTGGAAGCCCTGCTGCGCCTGGCCCGGCAAGGCGCCGACACGCTGTTCCAGATCCAGAAGAACACGATCGGCCGGTGATCGGCCCCCGAGGACTGGCAGGAACCGGCGCGAGGATCAGGTATAATGCCGCCGGTCCGGCCCCCGCTGTTGACGGATGGGGCCGGCATCGGACGGAGGCTGGATGTCTGGCGTGTTGAAGCGGTCGATCGTCGAGGGAATCCAGGCCGTCTGCCTGCCTTCGCCCGGCGGCGAGGAATGGTTCGTGTCGGCGGATGCCCCGCACGGGGGCGACGCAGGCACGCTGCAGCAGTCGGCCCGGGGATTCCTGGGCGCCCACGGGCTGAAGGCCGTCGCCGGCCTGGCGTTCGGCGCCTGTGACGCGGGTCGTCCCGCGGACGGGCTCCCGTGGCCCGTGACGTGGGCCGGCGCGGACGGCGGCGTGGTATCCCCGGCGACCGGGATCCAGGTCCATGCGGTCACCGGGCTGACGATGGAACCGGTGGTCCTGGACGGCCTGGTGGTGGGCCACGTGGTGGACGCCCCGGACGCGCGCTGGTGCGTCCTGTCGGGGGTCGGCCCGGCCGACGGATCCGCCGATCGCGCGACGCAGGCCCGCAGCGTCTTCGAGCGCCTGGAAGCCACGCTGGCATCGGCCGGGCTGGGGCTGCCGGACCTCGCCCGGACCTGGCTGTACCTGGATCGGATCCTCGAGTGGTACGACGACTTCAACCGCGTCCGCACCGAATTCTTCACCCAGCGCGGCGTTTTCGACGGCCTGGTTCCGGCCAGCACGGGCATCGGCGCCGGCAACCCGCAGGGGTACGCGATGGTGGCCGGCGCCCTGGCCATCCGCCCCCGCAACGGCAGCGTCGCCGTCGTCGAGGTGGCCTCGCCGCTGCAGTGCACGGCCCGGGCCTACCGCAGCTCGTTCAGCCGCGCGGTCGAAATCCGGCGCCCCGGCATCCGGCGGCTGCTGGTCTCCGGCACGGCCAGCATCGCCCCCGACGGGGCTACCGCCTGGCCCACCGACGTCCGCAAGCAGGTCGACCTGACCCTGGACGTGGTGGAAGGAATCCTGCAATCCCGCCAGATGGGCTGGGCGGACATCACCCGCTCGGTCGCGTACTTCCCGGACCTGGCGAACGCGCACCACCTGGACGCCGCCCTGCGGGAACGGGGGATTGCCGCGATGCCGTTGACCCTGGCGAAGGGCGACGTATGCCGGGACGACCTGCTGTTCGAACTGGAGGCCGACGCGGCTGTGGTCGCAGGCCTCTGACCCCGTCACCCCCATCGGATCGATTCACCCGCAACGCCCGTCACGGCACAACCGACCCATCACCCGTCCATCCACGGAATCCTAGAAAGGGGTGACCACGGTCGGAGGCGGCTGCTGGGGCGGCGGAGGCGGAGGCGGCGGCGGCGGCACGGGCGGCGGCGGCGGCGGCGGCGGCGCCGGGTCGAACAGGGGCATGAAGTAGACCATTTCCGACGTCACGACCGGCGGGGTCGTGACGGTGCCCGGCGGGTAGACCCAGTCCAGGAACTCCTGGTTCAACTTGCGGTACATCCAGTAGGACTCGATGCGCAGTTCGGTCACGCCCGGAGGCAGCACGAACGCGTAGTCGTCCTCGGTCACGCGGTGGAACTCGATCGCCCGGGTGACGATCTTTTCCTTGATCTGCCAGACGCGGTCGCGGTCGACCGGCTTGCCGTCCTCGCCCATCATGTACCCGCCCATCCGGTGGGCCTCCGGGTCGATCGCGTGGCCCGCCCCGATTTCCCCGACGTTGAACAGGACGTTCCCCGCCTGATCGGTCACCTTCACCTTCTGCCAGGCCTCGATCAGGTCCAGGGGCCCGCCGGGGAACAGGTGATCGACGGTCGCGTTGATCGTCAGGATCCGGAACTTGAACTCGGCGCCGACGACCGGGTCCGACATGGGCATCGCCTTCTGGACGATCCACAGCATCCGGTTCTTGGCCAGGTCGCGGGGCTCCCAGAAACTGCCCCAGCCCTCCAGTTGCACCGGCAGCAGTCCCCGGCTGAACTTCTGGAAGATTTCAACCACGTCCGGCTGCCCCAGCACCGTCGGCATGATCGAGTTGGTTCCCGGGAAGATGTGGTTCATTTCCTTGCTGTTCAGGCCCAACTGGTCCCGCGGCTGCATGTGGCAGTGGATGCACTTCGGCTTCACCAGCGGGGTGTCCTTGGTCGGCTTGATCTGCAGGCGATGGCAGGCCTGGCAGTACTCGTCCTCGAAGTACAGCGGCTTGCGGAACACCCGGGCGTGGCCGAAGGGGTTCAGTTCGATCAGCCGGCGGTTCAGGGGCCCGATCGCGTCGCGCCCGCCCTCGTCGAACATCCGCAGGTGGTTCAGGTCCAGTTTGACCGTGATGTCGCTCTTGCGCGGATCCTCCCAGGGACGGACCGAGTCGATCTGGTGGCAGAAGGTGCAGGAGTAGTTGATTTCGGTGAAGGCGCCCGACAGCTTCTTGGTGCGGTCGAACATCATCCGGGGGTAGTGGCAGCCCCCGCAGGTGATCTGGTTGTGCTCGCCGATTTCCGACGCCAGCAGCGCGACGTTCTTCTGCAGGTACGTCGTGTGCATCGAGCGCCCGTGCGCCGATTTCGTCAGGTCGCTGAGGAGGTTCGGATGGCATCCGGCGCCGTCGCCGCAACTGTCGGTGCGGGTGGCCAGGTCCGGCTCGTTGAAATCCTTGGGCAGGATGTCCTGCTCATCGGGACCGCGACGCTCGATCGCGAACGTCGACAGGTGGAAACGGTACAGCGGCGATTCGGGGCGGTTGACCAGGTCCAGGCCCAGGATCAGGACCAGAAGGACCGCGACCGAAATCCAGATCCTGCGGTTGGCGGCGAAGACCGGCGCGGGCGCGGGAACGTCCGCCCCGCCCGCCGACTTCGAGGCCCGCCAGTCCGCGAACGCCCAGGCGATCAGAACCGGCACGAACACGAATCCCGCCGCACGGTGCAGGACCAGCACGCCCTCCAGGCCGCGCCCGCCCAGCGCGATGCCGAACAGCGTTCCGGTGACCGCCATGACCGTGAAGGTGTAAAGGGTGACGAGGTCCAGGAACCGGGCCAGCGGCCTGCGGTGCCGGATCGCCAGGAACAGCGGCCACGCGCCCAGCACCAGCATGTTCCCCATCAAGGACGGCCAGCGTGCCGACGCGCCCGTGAACACGGCGGTCGTGACGAGGGCCGGAAGGACCGCCCGCAACCCCAGGTCGCGCGTGGTTTCCGGCGTGCGCCGGACCAGCAGCCGGGCCACGAAGGGTATCGAGGCCAGGATCCCGACCAGGGGGTGGAACAGCAGGTTTGCCTTGTAGACCAGCGTCCAGGACTCGGAAAACAGGACCCAGAAGCCCGTGACGATCGCCAGGAACATGAGCGGTCCGCTGCGCCTGGTCATGCGTCCTGACTCCCTGCCCGACGGAACGAGGCCGCCACGGCGATCAGCGAGATCCCGGCCGCGATCATCGCGAGCCCGGAATACCCCACCAGAAGGATCGGGGGCTTGAAGCAGAACAGCGAGAAGCCGCCACCCAGCAGCCACCAGGCCAGGGCGACGTGCTGCAGTTCCTCCTTGACCCGGGCCAGCACGGTGGAAAGGGCCATCCCCGCCCCGAGGCCCGCGGCCAGCGGAGCGACATTGACCCACTGCGAACGGTGCAGTCCGTACAGGGCGGCAAGCCCGCCCGCGAACAGCACGGCCGCCAGCGCCGCCACGATCGGCGAGCGGGCCCAGCGTCCGACGGCCAGGAAACCGATGGCGGTGCCCGCGACGAAGACCATTTCCAGGACGTTCCACGACGGTATCCCGAAGGGCGCGAGGATCAGCGCGTTGTGGCAGGCGAAGATGGTTTCGGCAAGGCCGGCCGCCAGCCCGGCCCCTGCGGCAGCCGCGCCCCACCCCAGGCCGACGCCGTTGCGGGCCCGGGTGCGACGGACGAAGGACCGGATGACCAGCAGGAACAGGGCCGACAGCCCCAGGTGGATGAACCCGATCGTCCGCTGCATCGAGTTCTGCAGGAACGGCTTGTCGTCGGAGGTCCGGCAGGATTCCCGGTCCTGGGGGGTGATCTTCACGAAGCCGCTGAGCCGCTGCAGGTGCCGGTCGGTTTCCGCGATCCGTTCCCCGTCCCGCGACGCCACGACGAAGAGCAGCGGGGAGCCGCTGAGCGGGAAGAACGACAGCGTGGTCCAGTAGACCAGCGTCGATACGTCGTCCGGGAAACTGGCGACGAACCAGTCCGCCTCGCGCGTTTCCGACGACCCCCAGTCGATGAACAGGACCCCGCCCGGCTTCAGCAGGCGATCGAAGATCAGCCGCGTCCCCTCCTCGGTCAGCAGGAAGTGCTCGGCGAACACGTAGCTGCGGGGCAGGATGTAGGTCTTGGTCCCGATGCCGCTGTAGAACACGTAGTCGTACTTCTTGCCCTGGTCCGCCAGTTCCTCGAGGTTCGTCCGCCAGTCCCCCGTCAGGACCAGGGAGGTCGGCCGCGACATCGCCTTCCCCAGGTACTCCTCGTGGCCCGGGCGCAGGAATTCGGCGATCTTCGGGTCGTACTCGATGGTCGAGTTGTTGTTCTCGCCGCCCAGGAACAGTTCGATCGCACGGACGTTGGTGGCGATGGACCGGCCGACGTCGATCACGTCCAGGGGCTGCCGATCCGCCGGCGGAATCACGGCCGCGCCCGAGGCTGCCGGGGCCGTTGCGACCGGGGACTTCCCGAGCCCCTCGCCGACACGCTCGGGCTCCAGGACCACCTTGTTGCCGGTGCCCTCGCCGTGCTGCGACACCTTGTGGAAGGGGTCCAGGATCGCCTTGTACATGAACTCGGTTTCGGCCGGGACCCAGTCGGTGTCCCTGCACGAGAACATCATCATGATGTTGTCCACGACGACACCCAGGCAGCGGTCGTCCATGAACGTGATGAAGTCGCACTTGACGTCGTGGCCGTAGCCGCCGTCCAGGTACTTGTACTCGGTCAGGCCGAAGTTGAAGAACGTCCGCTGCGGATAGACCTGGAACAGCGTGACGACGGTCACGATCGCGGCGACCCCGACCGCCGCCGGAATCGCGCGCAGCAGCAGCACCAGCGCCAGGCACAGGCCGCCCGCGAACAGCAGGTGCGGACCCAGCGGGCTGAACCCGTAGGCCAGGCCGACACCCAGGGCCTGGCCCACCAGGAACGCCCCGATCGGCCCCCGAAGGCGTCCGGCCCCGGCCAGGATCGAACCGAACCCCCACCCCATCGGCAGGAACAGCGCCGGCACGACCAGCACCGTGATCAGCAGCGAGATCTGGTTCGCGATGCCGGATTTCGGCAACGGAACGGGGTAGTAGAGCTTGCTCATGATGGCCATGCTGGTGAAGTCGCGGTTGGTGAAGGCGGCATAGACGACGGCCAGGGCCGCAACCGCCATCACCGCTTCGCCCAACCGCCCCAGCCGGCCCCGCTTTGCGGCCACCCCGAACGCGAACAGCGTCATGGCCAGCCCGATTTCCAGGGCGGACCCGAAACTGACCATCATGAGGGGTTCGAGGACGCTGATGTGGGAAATCAGGACGAACCCGGCAACCAGACCCAGGGCAGCCGCCCGCCACCACACACGCACGGAACCCGCATCGCCCGACGGCATTGGACCACCCCGCGTTCGCCGGACGGTATCGAATCGCCACAATTGCGTCAAGCGAGGCGGCCCGCGAGGGCGCAGGGCCCGCGTGGTTGACGCATGGGGCTCCCCTTCAATAGAATCCGCCCATTCCGCGGTTCGGGCCGCCGGAGAACCAACCATGCCGGACCTCGCCTCCCCCGGGAACGGAGGGCCCTCGGGCCCGGCCGTGCAGCAGCCCCGCACCGATCCCCGCCGGGCCGTCCGGAAGGCCCTCGACCGGGCCCGGTCGGCCCGCGGCAAGGTCGCCGACCTGTTCGCGCCGCTGCAGTTCCTGCCCGCCCCGTTCAAGGTGGCCCTGATCGCCGTGGATTCGGCCGCCGTCACGGTGGCCGGCTACTGGTTCCTGCGGGCACTGCTGTTGCGGCCGACGGGCTACTCGACGAACCAGGAGGCGGCGGTCATCGGCGTGGGCCTGGGGCTCCTGCTGGTCCTGTCGCACCTGGTCATGCCGTTCAAGAAGGAACGGACGTGCGGCAACCTGGTCCTGCAGTTCGTGATCTGGTTCGGGCTGGCCGCCGCGTTCACGGCCCTGGCGGACTCCGCGATCCGGCCGGGCTGGGACTGGTCCTGGCTGCGCGTCGAAATGATCAAGATTCCCTTGTGGTTCGGCGTGCTGGTCCCGCTGATGCCGGTGTTCACGGCGATCGTGGCCGTGGTCGCGGCGGCGCTGGCGTGGATCGCCCTGGAGCACCCGAAGAGCAACTGGGTCCGGTGGGTCCCGACCGCGGCCCTGGTGGCGCTGGTCTACATGGCCCACACGCGGTTCCCGGCGCCCGGCGCCTACGAGCCCGAGGGCTCCGAACCCCTGGCGATCCGGTTTTCGCTGCTGTTCTGCAGCCCGCTGTTCGTGATCGTGGGGCTGCTGTGGGCCCGGCGTCGCCTGGCCGCCTTCCGCCTGGTGCCCGCGGCGTTCTACTGCGCGATGATCGGGCTGAACTACATGGGCCTGCTGCCCGTCCACGACGTGTCGGAGATGCTCCCCCAGGCCAGTTCGACCGACCACACGATCTTCCAGCAACCGGGCGTCAGCCGGTTCTTCCCGCCGGCCTCGACCCGACCCGACCAGTCCTTCCTGTTCCTGCGCGACATGGCCAGCGTGGACAACCGCCTGTACGTCAGCTACGGCCCGACGTGCGGCGTGTTCGGGTTCGACCTGGCGAACGGCGCGGAAACGAACCTGGAGTTCGAGGGCACCATGCGGCACATGGTGGTGGCGCCGACGGCAACCACCTGTGGGGCCTGAACTGGCAGCACGGCCGGTTCCTTTCCCTGAACACCCAGCCCTCCCCTTCGATGGCGTGCGCCCAGGATCTGTTCGGGATGGACCTGAAGACGCCCTGGTGGATCATCGCCCAGAACGATCGGATCTTCGTGTCGAACGTCACCCCGCCGGTCCTGGCGGAACTGACCCCGTCCAGCCCGGGCCTGGGCTGCCCCCTGACGCTGAAGCGATCGATCAACTTCCACACGAACGGCTACACGGGCTTCACCGACGGCGCCTTCGCCATGCACCTGGACGAGGCCCGCAACCGCCTGTACGTGGTGGTCGGGATGCTGGAAGGCACGACCATGATGGGCCTGCTGGAAATCGACCTCGACACGTTCAAGGTGGTGCGCGAACTGCGCCTGCCCGCCGGCAGCACCATGGAAGCGGTTCCCGAGCGGGGCACGGTCCTGCTGCCCGCCTACTGGGGACCCGAAATCTACGAGGTCAACCTGGAGCAGATGGCGATCGTGAACACGTTCACGGCCGTGCCCAGCGTGCTGGCCCTGCGCTATGACCCGAAGCGGAAGCTGATCTTCGCGCTGTCGCGGGCGGCGGGGCAGATGGCCGTGATCGACTACGCCACGGGGAAGACCCTGCGGACCGACAGCGTCGGGGCCAAGCCGGAAGCGATCTGGCTGGATCCCGACGGGTCGCGGATGTTCCTGGGCAGCGGCCTGGGCATCCTGAAGTTCGACATCGACACGTTCCTGCCGCCGGGCGATCGTTCGACGGCCGGCGCCGCGGCGCCCTGACCGGTCACGGCACGGCCGGCACCCCCTGCACCACCGGGAACTGCCGCAGGGTCCGGGCCACGAAGGGCGCCGGGTTCGTGACGTAGGGCCCGTACGCCCACTCCCAGTAGTCCTGGTTCAACTTCCGGTACCGCCACTCGGCTTCCACGTTCAGCAGCCGGCCGCAGTCCGTCGCCAGGCGCATTTCGTAGGCGTCGATCCCGACCGCGCCCGGAAGGATTTCGCGGTCCAGGACCTTTTCGCGGATCTGCCAGACCCGGTTGTGCGTCAGGACGTGACCGTCCATGCCGATCACCTGGCCGCCCATCTGGTGGCTGCCCGCCTGCACCTGGTTCGCCGCGTCCAGCCCGCCGCTTTCGAACAGCAGCCGGCCCGTTTCGTCGGTCACCCGCACCGCCAGCCACACTTCCTGGAGGTCCATTGCCGACGAGGGGAAGGCGTGGCCGACCCCGACGTTCCGGGTCAGGACCCGGAAGGGGATCGTCGTCCCGGGCGCCAGGGGTCCGTCGAACTCCACCGTCATGTCCAGGTAGTCGAAGTCGCCCAGGCGCTCCACGTCGTCCCGCACGCGCGGAAAGACCTGGGTTCCGTAGGCGAAGCCCAGCGCGCGCTCCAGGAACTGGCCCTGCATCCAGCGTTCCGTCAGCCGCGCCACCTGCGGCGTGCCCAGCAGCGCCGGGATCACCGTGTTCGATCCCAGGAACAGGTGGTTTTTCGCGCGGCCCGACAGTTCCAGGTCGCTGCGGGGCTCCATGTGGCACTGGACGCAGGTCCGGCCCTGGACGACCCCCCGCAACTGCAGGTGGTGGCAGGCCATGCAGAAGCGGTCCTCGGATTGCAGCGGGTTCTTGAACGCGCGGCCGTGGGCGCGGACGTTCAGGCGGATCAGCAACCCCGTCAGCAGGTCCATGTCCCCGCCCGCCCGCTCGGCGTCCAGGAACATCGAGAGGTGGTCCGCGGGCAGGTCGATGGAATAACTGGACTTCCGCGGGTCCTCGGACTGCGAGACGTCGGAAATGACGTGGCAGAACACGCAGGACATGTTTTCGCGCTGCACGTAGTCCTCGGTGCGGCCGCCCCCGGTGAACAGCACGGTCGGCGTGTGGCAGCCGGCGCACAGCACCTGGTTGGGACGCCCGATCTCGGTGGCCAGGAGGGCCAGGTTCTTCTGCAGGTGCGGCGTGGCGTACGAGGCATGGTGGACCGAGTTCCGGTGATCCTCCAGCAGGTCGGCGTGGCACTGGTCCGTCGCCCCGCAACTGGCGCTGATGTCCACCCACCGGGCGTCGATCGGGAACGGCACGACGTCGCGCTCCTCGGGCAGGCGCCGTTCCAGGGGGATCGTGGACAGGTGGACCGTCGCCTCCCGGGCCGCCGGAGCGGGCTGCCACAGCCGGCCGATCCCGTTGACCGCCGACGGGACCCCGACCGCCAGCGCGGCCGCCACGCCCACCGCAAGGGCCAGTTCCCGGACCCGGCCGCGCACCCCGCCGACCAGCGCCAGGAAGCCGACGAGGGCGGCGAGGCCCCCGGCGACGGAGTGGAAGTACAGGACCACCGCCAGCGACCGGCCGCCCCCCAGGACCAGGAACGACATCCCCGAAACCAGCGCCATGCTCCACGCGGCCAGACCGGCCGCCTGGGCGCCGGTCCCGGGAACGTCCAGACCCGACAGATCCACGCGCCGGCCCCGGACGAACAGGACCAGGCAGGCGGCCGCCATCAGGGCAAACAGCCGCCCCGAAAAGACGTTCACCTCGTCGGCCGTGAAGTAGGGGTAAGGGAACACCCGGAAGCACCCCAGGGTGACCAGGGCGGCGAAGGCCAGCAGCAGTTCCGGCGACAGGCCCGGCGTGTGCGAAACCAGGTCCGCCGACGCCTTGCGGATCGCCCAGGCCGCCACCCCGATCCCCAGCAGCGGGTGCAGCAGCAGGTTCAGACGGAAGTAGGGGCTCCATGAGGCGGACACCACGTTCAGCAGGCCGGACAGAACGACCAGCAGGAACGCCGCCTTCCATCCCCAGGCGACCCAGGCCCGCAACAGGCGCTGCTTCATGGGACGACGCCCTCCCTGCCCGCCGGGGGCGTGACGGCCGGGGGCGTGACGGCCGGGGGCGTCGCGACCGGGGGCCTCGCCCGCTCGGGCGGCAGCCAGCGCAGGGCAAAGCCGTGGTCGGGCAGCGGGGATCCGGGCTTTTCGGTGTCAGCGTCCTCCGACCGGGGCATGTGGCACGTCACGCAGCCCGACCCGCCCCGGCACGCCGGGGTCATCCGGGGCTGCTGGTGGTACGGCCGGGAAATCCACTCGGGGGGGGTTCCCTCGGGGTCGTACCCCGGGACCGGCCGGAAGCGGTGGCAGGCGATGCACACGCGATCGTCCTTGTAGTCCGGGCTGTCGAAGTCGCTGCGGTGTTCCGGGAGGAAGGGGATCACCGACCAGCTTTCGGCCGTGATGCGTCCGTAGTATTCGGGATATCGGAACGCCAGGGCGCCGTTGGCCGGCACGTCCTCCAGGGCGCGCAGGCCGTGGCACACCAGGCACGAGATGCCTTCCCGCCGGCCGTCGGGGCTGGACAGCCCCTTCGCGAAATCGACCTGGCCGGAGTACAGCGATATCGGGTCGTGGCAGCCCGCGCAGACCCGGCCGAAGGCCACGCCACGGGTCCGCACCGCGGCCTCCAGATCGCGCCGGTACCGCCAGGTCACCGAGTTGCGATGGGCCGAATCGCGCCATTGGCTGAGCACGATGGGGTGGCACCAGTCCTCGGCGCCGCATCCCGCGGACTGCCCCAGGAACTGGCTGCGGATATAGCCGCCTTCCGCCAGGCGGGCGGGGCTGGGCGCCAGGTCGACCACGCCGGGCAGGGCCCGCTGGTCCGGCGGCGCGACCAGGTTCCACACCCCGGAATCGATCGGCAGCAGCGCGAAGCCGACGGTCACGGCCCCGGCGACGACCACCGCTGCGGCCGTGCGGGCCCAGGTCAGGCGATCCAGGATCCGGAACGGACGGACGTCGGCCGGCGCGGCGCCGTTCCGCCTGCGGCGCAGCGACATCCCGATGTGCACCAGGACCAGCGGCGTACCGACGACCAGCAGCGCCGCATGGGTCGGCAGCAACTGCCCCTTGATCGCCAGGAGCCCCATCAGGGCGCCGGCCCACAGGGACGCCTTCAGCAGCATCCACCCGAAGCGGGTCACCCCGGGCAGCCACCGCGGCGCGTCGGTCCAGACGCTGCGGACGTGCAGGAACAGGTACGGGACGAACACCAGCAGGAAGAACCGTCCCGCCAGCATGTGCAGCATCCGCAGCCGGAACCCGGCCGGTTCGTACCGGGGGACCAGCATGGGCGCCACGGCCGACACGCTCAGCACCAGGAACAGGACGAAGGTGACGAACAGCATCGCCTGCGCCAGGCGCGGCCGGGCAGGCGACGCGAACCCGTAGAGGGCCCCGATGAACAGCGCCGCGTTCAGCGGCATGTCGATCAGGAAGTACGACCCCAGCACGAAGGCGCCCCCCAGGAACAGGGCGTCGATCGCGCCGATGCCGAAGAACAGGTCGAACAGGATCTTCTTGCCGACCCGGCGTGTCGTCGTCATGGACATCCGGCGGAGGTCCCCTTTCCAGCGCGGCGAGCGCGCTCCCACGCGCCCAGCACCCACTGCATCAGGTCCCGCTCGACCAGGCCCCGGAAGAAGAAATGGCGGGTGCGGAAGCGCGCGATCGGCCGGTACAGGCGGGCCAGCGCCACGGCCCAGGACGGCATCCCGTACTCGCCCGCCTTGTCGTCCAGGAACATGGACGTGAAGTACAGCGCCTCGTAGAAGCGCCGCCGGCCCAGATCCAGGTTCGCCGCCGAGTGATCGACTTCGGCCCAGGCCGCCAGCGTCCGGGGCGCCTCCATGCCCAGGGCCACGGCCTGGTCGAACATGTCGGTGCCCGGGTACGGCGAGAAGTTGTAGAAGGGCGAAATCCGGATGTTCGGGTTCAGGCGCAGCAGTTCCAGGGCCAGTTCGACGGTCTGGCGCACGTCCTCGTCGGTTTCCGAAGGCAGCCCGCACATGAAGCTGCAGTAGATGTTGATGGGATGGCCCGCCAGGCGGGTCGCGACCTCCCGCACGTCCTCGACGGTGCCGGTCTTGCGCACCAGCGTGCGGATCCGCGGGGAGCCCGACTCGATCCCGACGCTCATCCGGGTGCAGCCCGCGGCGACCAGGAGGTCCAGTTCGGCGACGGTCAGGTGCTTCAGCCCCAGGATGTCGATCCCCTGGACCTGCCAGGTGATCCCCAGGGGCTGGATTCCCGCGGCGATGGCCATGGCCCGCGCCTTGTCGGCGAAGAACATGTCGTCCACGAAATAGACGTCCCGGACCCCGTGCGACGCCACCAGGTGCCGGACCTGCTCCAGCGTCCGTTCGGCCGACAGCCCCCGCCAGCGCCGTCCGTTGAACACGCCGTTGTAGCAGTAGCCGCAACGAAACGGGCATCCCCGGGAGCTCTGCAGGTAGATGGAGCGCCGTCCCTTGTAGGTCGGCTGGTACCGGGCCACGTCCACGAGGTGCCACGGGGGGGTCGGCAGTTCGTCGAGGTTTTCGATCAGTTCCGGCGGCGACCCGTGGACCCCGTCGGCGTCCTTCCACCAGACCCCGGGGATCCCCACAGGTGCCTTCCCCTCGGCGACGGCCCGGGCCAGGGCGGGCAACGTGTATTCGCCTTCGCCCTGGACGACGAAGTCGGCGCGAGGGTCCTGCAGGGTCGTTTCGGCGGGCAGAAGGCTGGGATGGACGCCGCCCCAGGCGATCGGGACCTCGGGCCGGGCGGCCCGCACCACGTCGCACATGTCCAGGGCGCTGCGGATCATCGGCCCGGTGAACGCCGTCACGCCCACCAGCAGCGGCGCGGGGTCCAGTTCGGCCCGCAGGCGTTCCTGCCAGTCGGCCCCGTGGATGCGTCGATCGAAAATCCGGACGTCCCAGTCGCGGACGGCCACCGACGCCGCGTGCAGCAGCGACAGGGGAAGGGCGGGACTGGAACGCATCCCGTCCCACTCGCCCACGGCGGGCTGAAGCAGCAGGATTCGCGGACGCGCGCTCATCGCAACCCGGGGGAAGGACCGCGCTACTCTACTGAAATCCCGGACCGCGGGCAACCGGGCGCCCGGGGCCCGGGACGTGTCGACGGCCCCCGGATTTCCCACTAGAATCCCGGGCGGACGGCGAGGCGCTGCATGGATTTCGTGACCCACATGGCAACCGGGGCGCTGGTGGCCCAGAGCGTCTGCCCTCCCGAGCACCGCTGGGCCTTCGCCCTGGTGGGGGCCGGGGCCGCCGTGGTGCCCGACATCGACTTCGTCGCCCGGCTGGGGAAGAACGACCTGTCGTTCCTGAAGAACCACCGAGGCCTGACCCACTCGCTGCTGGCGATCCCGATCATCGCGACGGCGGCCGCGGCCAGCGGGAACCTTCTGTTCGACGCGCCCTTCTGGCCCCTGGCGGCGACGTGCGTCCTGGCGGCCTTCTCGCACCTGGTCCTGGACGTGACGACGCACGCGTCGGGCATCGCCTGGCTGTGGCCGCACAGGAAACGCCTGACCTGGTCCCTGTTCATCGGGCTGAACCCGCTGACCTCCTCGGCCCGCTGCAGCGAACGGCGCGTCGGCACCTGCGTGCGATGCTCCATGCACAGCGCGATCCTGAACCCCTTCGTGGCCCTGGTCCTGGCGGGCTTCCTGGCAAGCCTGGCGGCCCCCTCCTGGGCGCTGGCCAGCCGGATCAGCCTGGGCGTTGCCGCGCTGTACCTGGGGGCCGTCGGATGGATCCGCTGGCGCGCGTCCCGGTTGCTGCGCAAATCCCTGGGCGACGACGGGGCCGGCGGCGCGATCGAGGTCCTGCGGGCGTTCCCGGCCGGTTTCAGCCCGATGCGCTGGCTGGGCCTGGTCGGCACCGATCGCGGCGTGCGCCTGTTCGACGTGAACGCCCTGACCGGACGGGTCGAACCGCGGTCGGACATGCCGCCCTCGGAGGACAGCCCGGTCGTGCAGGCGACGCTGGACACGGCCACGGTCCGGGAGTTCCTGGGCCAGGCGATGCACCCGTACGCCCGGTCCTACGCGGTCGCCGGGGGCTCGGTGGTCATCTGGCGCGACCTGGCCCTGGCCTTTTCGCCGGTGGTCAGCCTGTATACCGCACGCGTGGTTCTGGACGGGCAGCGGCGGGTCGTGGCCGAACGCTTCCTGGAGCGCTGGGCCGTGCCGCCCGATACGAGGACGCTGGCTCCCTGAACCCGCCGGGGCTCAGGACTTCCTGGGCGCGCCGGGACCGGCGGCGGGGGCCCGCAGTCGCCGCAGCCACCCACGTTCCGCGCGGCCGTTCACCAGGGAGCGCCACAGGCCGGTCCCGGACACCGCCAGGTCGCGCAGATCCTTCCCGTCCGCCCCGCGCAGCACCTGCCACAGCCAGCGGACGTCGGAGTAGTAGGCCAGGTACATCAGGTTGCGGGCGGCCAGGGTCCACCGCTCCGGGTCGGGCCCGAACCCCGGCGACCGGGCGCCATCGAAGTCGCTGCCCTGGCGCACCGTGGCCACGTTGAACGAAACGTAGTCGGGCCGCAGCCGTGCGGCCAGGCGGTAGGTCCGCAGCAGCGTCGTCGGCGTTTCGCCGGGCAGACCCAGCACGAAGTGGCCGCCCACCTTCAGCCCCGCGGCCTTGCACGTCCGCACCGCCGACTCCAGGACCGCGTCGTCCAGGTTCTTCCCGTAGGTGCGCCGCAGGTCCCGGTCGCCGCTTTCCAGGCCGATCTGCACCAGCCGGCATCCCGCGCCCGCCATCGCCCGGACCAGGGGCGGGTCCAGGCAGTCCGCCCGGGCATAGGCGTGCCAGGTCAGGCCGGACCGCTGCAGCGCCGCGCAGACCGCCAGGGAGTGGCCCCGGACGGCGCCGAAGGACATGTCCTTCACGAAGACGTGGCGGAACCCCCACCGCTGCATGGCCTCCAGTTCCTGAACGACGTTCGCGATGTCCCGCAGGCGGTGCCCCGAGGCCCCCGAGTTGCAGAACCGGCAGCGGTACGGGCAGCCGAAGTCCGTCATGACCGTGGCGAAGCGCACGCCGCCCAGCAGCGGCATCCGGTACGCGTCCCCCGGGAACGCGAGGTGCCGGGGGACGGGCATCCGGAAGGACGCCTGCCGGCGCGGCATCGAGGCGCCCGGGGCCGCGGCGTCCCCGCGAAGGAACAGGCCCGGCAGCGCCCCCCGTTCACCCAGAACATGTCGGGCCAGGGCGTCGCCGACGAAATCCTTCAGGACGCCTTCGACCCCCGGATGCCCGGCCAGGTAGGCCGCCGGGTCCGCGCAGGCAGCCTCACCGGAAACGATCAGCCGCCGCGTCCCCAGCGCCGCCATGAACGCGTCGTCTTCCGGCGCCGACAGGGGCGAGGTCAGCAGGTAGACCAGCGCCGGGTCGCATTCCGAAACGCGCCGCAGGCACTCCTCGACGGACAGGCGCTCGGCGATGGCGTCGATGACCTGGAAGCCGATGCCGTGATGGTCCAGCCACCCGGTCTGGGCCAGGAGGTCGATGGGCTGCCACAGGTAGCCGGCCTTGGCGACCGACGAACACCAATAGTCCCGCAGGATGGACGCGGGCCAGGGAGGATTCAGCAGCAGGACGGGGGTCATCGCAGCCACCGGACCACCCGCCGCGCGATCTGCAGCGCGTGATCCCGCGAACGGACCTGGGCCAGCAGTCGCACCATCCGGGAGGGCCGCAGGTAGAACCGGAAGAAGGCCGACCGGTGCAGCGCCTTCAGTTCGCCCGGCGCCAGGCTGGCCGGGGAGTAGGCGACCTCGGCGAAGGTGGCCGCGTTCCAGTCCACCGTGTCCATCCGTCCCTCGGCCGCGACCTCGTCCCAACTGGCCGTGCCGGGCAGGGGATGGAACAGCATGAAGTGGGCGAAATCCAGGGGCAGGTCCAGGGCCAGCCGGGTGGTCGCCAGGATTTCGTCCCGGGTTTCGCCCGGGAAGCCCAGCACGAAGAACCCCCGCGTTTCGATCCCCTCCTCGGCCAGCAGGGCGATCTGGCGCCGGACGCCGTCGATCGTCAGGCCCTTGCGCAGGTTCCCCAGCACCCGCGCCACGCCGGATTCGATCCCGATGGCGACCGAGTAGCAGCCCGCCTGGCGCATGTGGCGCAGCAGGGCCCGGTCCAGGCGATCCAGGCGCACCCCGTTCGGGAGGCACCAGTGGATGCGGAACGGCAGCGACAGAAGGCCGTCACAGAGGGCGTGCACGTACGAAACGTCCCAGGTGAGGTTGTCGTCCACGAAGGCGATTTCCCGGACCCCGAACTCGTCGTGGAGACGGCGGATTTCGTCCAGGACCTGCGCGACCGGGCGATACCGGACGGTCCGGCCGTGGATCAGGCTGCCCGCGCAGAAGCTGCACGAGTAGGGGCACCCGCGGGAGGCTGAAACCGGCGCGACGGGGGCCTCCCGGTAGAAGGCCCCGTGAGGGCTGGCGGGATAGGTCCGGGGATCCAGCAGGTCCCACCGGGGCATCGCCGCGGTCTGCAGGTCCGTGACGCACCGGGGATTCGCCGTGACGTGCCCCGCGGGGTCGCGCCAGACCAGCCCGGGAATCGCAGCGAACCCGTCGATCGCGGGCGCGCTGCGGGCCCCGCCGCGCCCTTCCAGGGCATCCAGCAGCATCGGCAGCCCGTTTTCGGCCTCGCCCTGGAACGCGAAATCGATGGCCGGCCCCAGCAGATCCATCGTTTCGACGGGGCACACGGACGGATGGGGCCCGCCCACGATCAGCCAGACGTCGGGCAGCGCGGCCCGGACGGCGCGCAGGCAGTCGCCGGCGACCTGGGACCCGAAGGTTCCCATCTGGACGCCGACCACGTCGGCCCGGAACGCCTTGACGGCCTCCACCAGGCCCGACGTCCCCAGCCCCAGGCGGATGCAGTCCAGGATCCCGACGTCGTGAGGGGCGTGCACGGCTGCGGCAAGGAACCCCAGTCCCAGCGGGGGCTGGATGGAATCGGTGCGTTCCTTCGCCTTGACCAGGAGGATTCGCATCCCCGTCGAGCCCCCGTCGTTCCAATGGTCCCGCACGTACCCTGTGGATTCCGGTTTGCGCGCGGATGACGGTACCAGCCCCGGCACGGGCTGTCAACGCGCCCCGGGGTCTGGTTTCCCAATGGCATCGGGGACATCCTCGCTTCCGGCGGGGTGCCCCTGCGGGACCTTCTGGACGCCGGTCCCGGTCGTGCTACCCTTTCCCCCGGACGACGGATCCCAGACACCCCCGGTGCCGCATCCGGGGCGGGAGTGCGCAATGAAGGACACGGGATTTCCGGACCGGCCCCTCGAAATGGCGCGGGGCCGGATCGAGGCCGATCCGCGGGCGATGCTGAACACGGCGGTCGACCTGCTCCGGGGGCCGATTCCCGGGAGTCCGGGCACCGACGTCGAAACGTTCGAACGCGCCATCGCGAACCGCGTGGGGCGGCGCCACGGCGTGGCGGTCGGGTCGGGGAAGGCCGCGCTGATCCTGGCGCTGAAGGCGCTGCGGCTGCCGCCGGACAGCGAGGTCGTGCTGCCCGCGTTCCTGGTCCCGGAGGTCGTCGCCGTGATCTTGGGCACGGGCCTGCGACCGCGGATCGTGGACGTGGATCCGCGGACCTTCAACCTGGATCCCGCTGCCGTCGCGGCCGCGGCCCGTCCGACCGTCCGCGTCGTGCTGCCGGTCCACCTGTTCGGCACGCCGTGCGACATCGCGGCGATCCAGGAGGTGTCGCGACAGTGTGGCGCCGTCGTGATCGAGGACGCCGCGCAGGCCCTCGGCGCCGAAATCGGGGGCCGGGCCGCGGGCAGCTTCGGCCGCATGTCCTATTTCAGCTTCGGCGTGTTCAAGAACCTGAACACGCTGCTGGGCGGCATGATCCTGACGGACGACGACGACCTGGCCCGGGACCTTCGGGTGCTGCAGCGCGCGCTGCGGCCGCCGAACCGCCGGGAACTGGCCGAGGCGTGGATGCACTGGCTGGCGCTGGGGGCGGCCACCCATCCCGTCACCTTCCGGGGGATCGTGGGGCCGGTCGTGTCCGCGATGGAGCGCCTGTCGGCGGGCTGGAGCCGCCGGGCCGCCCTCAAGCCCCCGGCGGAGTACCGGACGCCCTCGATCGACGTTTCGAAATTCATGGTCGGGTTCTCGGACGTGCAGGCCCGCCTGGGCCTGACGATGCTGCCCCGCCTGGACCCGGCGGCGGCCGTGCGCGTCCGGAACGCCGACAGTCTGGACCGGTCGCTGGCGGGCATCCCGGGTGTCGCGACGCAGGCCGTGCCGGCGGGCGGCCGGTCGATCCGGTGGAACTACCCCATGCTGATCCCCGACCGGGACCGCGTCCTTCCGGACGTCCGAAGGGCCTCGGGCTTCGACCTGGCCCCGGGCTACACCCCGGACCTTTCGGCCATCCCCGCCTTCCGCGAATACTCCTGCCCCTGCCCCGTGGCGGCCCGGGCCGATGCGACGCACGTGTATGTGCCCGTCCATCCCGACCTGGCGCCCGGGACGTTCGAGGCCGCCGCGGACCGTCTGGCGAACGTGCTCCGGGCCGTCACCTAGCCCCGCCCGGGCACCCGCACCCTCGTTGACTTCGCCATGCACGGAACGTAGCATCCGCCCATGCGTATCTGCCTGGTCAACTCGCAGTTCGAATTGCTGGGCGTGGAATACGTCAGCGCCATGCTGAAGCAGGCAGGCCACCAGGTCGTCCTGGTCCACGATCCCCGCCTGTTCCAGGATTCCTTCCAGATGAACGCCCCGCTGGCCCGGATGTTCGCCCTGGACCGGCGGACCGTGGACGAGGCGGCGGCAACCAACGCCGACGTCTATGCCCTGTCGGTGTCCAGCCCGGACTGGGGCTGGGCCCGTGCGATGACGACGGCCCTGAAGGCCCGCACCGGCAAGCCCATCATCGTCGGCGGCGTGCACTGCTCGGCCTCCACCGAATCCGTTGCCCGGCACCCCGCGATCGACTACGTCGTGACCGGCGAAGCCGAGGACGCCATCGTGGACCTGATCGCGGCCCTGGAATCCGGGCGCGATCCCGCGGCTCTGCAGAACGTCAGCATGGTCCGGGACGGCACCTTCATCGGCAACCCGAACCGCCCGCTGGTCGTGGATCTGGACCGCCTGCCCTTTTCCGACAAGAGCATCTTCTACGACATCTCGGGACACTTCCGGCACGGCTACAACATCATGGCGTCCCGCGGGTGTCCCAAGGCGTGCAGCTACTGCCTGAACAGTTGGTACCGCTTCAAGTTCCCGAACGAGCATGACTGGTGGCGGGTCCGCTCGGTCGAAAACGTCATCGACGAACTGGAGCAGGCCAAGGCCCTGTACAAACCGAACCACTTCCGCTTCGTAGACGACGAATTCGCCTACGACCGCCAGTGGTTCCTGAAGTTCGTGCCCGAGTACAAGAAGCGCATCGGCGTGCCCTACCGCATCTTCCTGGACGCCGACAACTGCGACGAGGAACTGGTCCGCCTGCTGGACGAGTCCGGCTGCTTCGAGGCCGAGGTGGGCGTCCAGACGATCTCCCGGGAACTGCGGTCGAAGGTGTTCCAGCGGTCCCAGATCCCGGGCAAGGTCGTCGAAACGATCGACCTGTTCGCGAAGACGCGGACCACCCTGGTGATGGACAACATCCTGGGGTACCCCGATCAGACCCCCGAGGACCTGGCCGAACTGATCGAGTTCTACCGGGACCATCGCCCCAGCCGGGTCCAGAACCTGTGGCTGCGCTTCTGGCCGGGCACGCCCATCATCGAAATCACGCGGGAAAAGGGCTACTTCACGGCGGAACAGGCGAAGGCGCTGAACGAGGAGCCCGCGAACCGGGCCTGCGTCATCGGGGACGAGGTGAAGCGTCCCTGGGAACGCCGGGCATCGGCCCTGATCTACGCGGCCTTCTTCGTCCCCAAGTGGTTCACGACGTTCTGGGTCACCAACCTGCGCTTCGTGCGGTTCCCGGCGCTGCCCGAGTGGCTGGCCTACATGCTGACGAACCTGGGGAACACCCAGATCAGCATGTACGGGCGGCGGTTCGCGCACCGGTACATGAAATACAGCCTGTATCGCCTGGCGGGACCGTTCCGGAAGCTGGTGGATCGCGTGTTCTTCGGAGGACGCAGCCCGCTGGCGGGAAGGTACTCGACCCGGGTGGACATCACTCCGCGGGCGTCTGCCCGTCCCCTGGCCCCGCCCCCAGAACCGCTTCCCGCGTCATCGGCCGCATCGGATGCCGGTTGATCTTGCGGATCACGGTGTCCATGAACTGCGGATCGTCCACGGCGATGCAGTGCGGCGCCTTCTTCTGCAGGCAGGGTTCGGCCAGCATGCGGGCCCAGGCGTCCTTCAGGGGCACCTGCTTCAGGTTGCCGTAGCTCATCTGGATCATCGCGCACGGCAGCACGTCCCCGAATGCGGAAATGCTGATCTTCTCGCCGCCGGCCGCGCAGCATTCCACCAGGTAGTTGCTGGAGCCGTCCCACCGCACGTGGGGCAACTGCCGGTACGCCTCGAACTGCGCCCGGTGCTCGGGCGTCAGGGACACCTGCCCGTGCCGTTCCCAGTTCCCCACCGTGGCGGCCAGGTGCATGGTGTGCGTCACGCCCGATCGCCGGGTGAATTCCACCAGGCGGCCGACGGTGCCGTCCTCCATGTTGTCGCGCGTGACCGTGGTGTTGATGACCACGCCGATCCCCGCCGCCTTCGCCAGTTTGATCCCGGCCATCGCGGCGGCATACACGCCCTTCCGGCCCCGGAAGCGGTCGTGGCGCTCGGCGTCGTCGTAGTCCATGCTGATGGCGATGTAGCCCAGGCCCGCCGCGGCCAGTCGACGAACCCGTTCCGGGGTCAGTTCCAGCCCGTTGGTGCTCAGCGTGGCGATGGCGCGGTGGGGCGGGATCGCGGCGATCAGTTCGTCCAGCCGCGGGTAGCACAGCGGCTCGCCGCCGACGAAGTTGATGATGATCGCGCCCAGTTCCAGGCTCTGATCGATCGCCGACCGCATCTGGTCGAACGTCATCGGTTCCTGGGTCGTGTTGATCATCGGGCTGGCGTAGCAGTGCTCGCACTTGCACTGGCAGTCGAACGTCACCGAGAAGTCGACGGTGCGCAGGGCCTTGCCCCCGGCGGCCAGGCGGGCGTAGTTCATCAGGATCTTCGGCAGCAGCCGGGGGTGCCGGGCGACCTCCGGGATCAGGATGGGCAGCTTGCGGTTCAGGCGGACGACGGTCTTCAGGATGCTCATGGGACGGCTCCTTCGAGGCCCCCGCCTGCGGTGCCCCGGGTGATCACGTTGTGGATGTCGAAAGGCACCAGGCCCGTCCGGGTCATGAAGGCCATGTGGCAGTTCGACGCGTCCTCCAGGTCGATGCTGTTCGCGGACAGGAACTTTTCGACCACGACGAACTTGATGAACGGGGGCGTGTATTCCTGCTGGTACAACAGCAGTTTCGGCAGCGCCGCCAGGACCTGCGCCGCGCGGACCGCGTGCCGGGCCGCGAACACCGGGTCGAACAGCCGCACCAGGGGATAGTACTCGTCGCCCTCGAACACCAGCACCATGGGCAGCGTGCTCATCTTCGGCCGCAGGTTCGGCGACTTCAGCACGCGGTACAGACGCCCCAGCCACTTCGTGGTTTCGACGAAATCCGACACGGTGATCCGCCCGCCCGTTTCCCGCTCGACGTGCTTCAACGCGCTGGACATGGGCGTTTCGACCGTCGGCAACCCGTTCCGGCCCTGGGACGCGTGGGGATAGAAGTTGACCCAGAACGCCCGCGGGTTCCGGCCCAGGAAGCGGATGATCGGCCCGATTTCCGAGGTGTTCACGCCTTCGGCCAGCATGGTCCCCAACTGGACCTTGAATCCCATCGACGACATCCGCTCGATCGCGTCCAGCTTGTGCTGGACCATGGCCTTGCCGCGCAGCGTCAGCGACACCTCGTCGGAAAACCCGTCGAACTGCAGGATCACCCACGTCAGGCCGGCCTCGCGCAGGCGCATCAGGAACGCCGGGTCGGTGCGGACGCCGTTGGTGGCCAGGCGGGGGATGTAGCCCCGGGCGACGATCGCGCGCACCAGGTCCGGAAGGTCCTCCCGCAGCGTCGGTTCCCCGCCGAACAGCACCACGTTCGGCCGGCGCACGCGGCCCAGCAGGCCGGGCTTCACGGGCGGCAGCCGCGACACGATCGCGTCGATGGACGGCTCGTTGGCGCAGGCCCCCACCGCGTCGGTGCAGCAGACCGGGCAGCGCAGGTTGCATCGGTCGGTGACGTCCACCTGGATGTTGTAGGTCTTGGGCAGGCAGCCGTCGCAGGGTTCCCCCTTCACGCACTGCAGCGTCCTGCACCAGACGTCGTCCCCGACCACGTCGGCGAACCGCTGGAACAGGTCGGCGTCCGGCCACAGCAGGGCCTCGGCGGACCCATGGTCGGCGCACGTGCGGACGATCCACACGTCCCCGTCCCGCCGCTCCAGCAGGGCGGGAACGACCTTGCGGCACTCCAGGCACAGCCCCTGCGTCCGGCGCAGCAGCGTCCCCCGGGGTGCGATTTCACCAGCCATGTGACCCCCGATCCAGCCAGGATGCCAGCGCCACCCGCGCGGTGCGCCAGTGTAGCAGATTCCCCCGGGCCACGGCCACGCCCGCGGGGCCCCGGGGCATTGACCCGACCCGGTGGAACACGGATACTCGGCCGGACGGAGGACGGCGTGGAGGCTCCCAAACTCGCCGGGGCTCGATGGGCGTCCACCACCCGGGCAGCCCTTCTGCTGGCCGACGCGGTCCTCTTCCTGGCCGTGTGGTACGTCCTGGTCGACGCGACCCTGATGGCCAGCGTCGACGTCCTTTCGCCCGTCGTTGCCCTGCTGCAGATCGTCCCCGTCCTGGGCGCCTGGCTGGCCGTCGGCTACCTGTTCCGGCGCAGCAGCCCGGACGCGACGCATTCCGCCCGGCACGCCGCCATCGACGGCGCCATCGCACTCCTCTGGTTCGTGGTCCTCCCGGCGCTGTTCGTCCACGGGTTCGTCTTCGCTTCGTTCACCGCGGAAAACCGCTGGATCGCCACGGAATGGCACCGGGTCGGCATGACCCTGGTCGCGACCATCCACTCGGCCTGGTACCAGTTGCCGTTCATCATCGGCCTGATGTCCGCCCTGGTGGTGATGATGCTGGTCCCCCGGCTGCGGTGGCCCGCGCGCATCATCGTGCTGATCCTCCTGGCCCTGATGCTGTTCCTGGACTATCGCGCCGAGGGCTATGCGAACCTGACGATGCCGCACTGGGCCTTCCCGCTGTTCCTGCTGTTCGCGGCCAGTTTCCTGCGCTCCAAGGCCTGGTTCGCCCGGGTGGCGGCCGCGAACGTCCCGGCGCTGATCATCCTGCTGTTCTACCTCGGGGCCAGCCCCCTGCCCTTCCTGCAGTCCCAGCCGGATCCGCAGTTCTTCACGCGGCTGTTCCCCGCCCAGGACATCCGGCACGAGGCCCTGCTGTTCTGGCGGGACGGATGGGTCGATCGCGACGGGCTGGACATGTTCCATAGTTTCGGGCCGTCCTCGGGCATGGCCCGGATCGACCTGGACACCGGCGCCTTCGCCGGGGAACCGATCACGTACCACGGGACGATCCGCTTCTTCTGGACCGACGATGCGTCCCCCTGGCTGTTCGGGGCCAACAACACCGTCAGCGAACTGCTGATGTTCCGGAAGGAGCCCTTCGCGCTGGCCCGGCGCATCCCCCTGGAGCGCGACGGGGCGTCGCGGGTGCCGTACGACATCACGGCCGCCCCCGCGCTGAACCGGCTGTTCCTGGCCTTCGAGAACCCCACCGGCATCGCGGCCTACGACATGACGACCCTGGAACCCGTCGGCGAGGTGCTCCTGCGCGAAGCGGGGCTGACGGAATTCGCCACGGCCGCGATCCGGGTCGCCAGCGAGCCCGCCAGCGGGAAACTGTTCGCCTCGTTCGGCAGCGTGGACCTGGGCAACAACTACCGGATCGCGCGGTTCGACGCCCGGACGCTGGCGGTCGAGGACCAGATCCTCGTCGATCTGCAGGGGGACAGTTTCATCCTGGCCCCGTCGATCAACCGGGCGTTCGCGGGCGACTTCAGCCGCGGGCAGATTCTCGAGGTCGAACTGTTCCCGAAACTGCGCTTCCTGGGCTACATCCCGGGCCCCCTGTGCTCGCGATCGATGGCGTTCGACGCGGGCCGGGGCTTCCTGTATGCGACCTCGATGGTCACGGGGGAGTTCCACGTGATCGACGTGGCCCGCAGGAAGACCCTGTACAGCACGTTCGTCGGCAACAAGGCGTCCAACGTCTTCTTCCACCGGGGGCTGGATCGGGTCTACGTTTCGTCCGCACGGGGCGTCTTCCTGTTCGATCCGGCGACCTTCGAACGGTCCCTGGGCGCCGGGGCCGACGCCGATTCGATTCCGGCAGCGGAAGTCCCACGATGATCCGTGACGAACACATGCCGGCGCGGGCGCTGGCGATTTCCGCCGTGGACGCCGTCGCCCTGACCTGCCTGGCCTGGCTGGCCGTCAACCCGTTGATCACCGCCGTCAGTCCCCGCCTGACCCCCGGGATCCAGGCCCTGATGCTGGGCCACGGCACCTTCGGCGTCGTCATGATGCCCCTGATCGCGGCCTTCGTGCCCCTGCGGATCTGGGCGGCCCGGGGGTTCACCCTCCAGGCAGCCTGGGGGACCACCCGGACGCTGGCCGCCATCGGGTGGCCCCTGGCCGCTTACGTGGCCGCGTCCCTGCTGTGCACGTGGCCCGAAATCGCCTGGCCCCTGGTCGTCGGGACGGCGTTCGTCGTGTTCCAGGCCCGCCGCCGGTCCCGGCCGGCCTGGCGGCGGCTGATCGACGTCGCGATCGTCCTGCCCCTGTACGCGGTGCTGTACCAGCACACCCGCAACAGCGCCGAGTTCCTGGCGGCCCTGGCCCTGCTGGTCCTGGAACTGGACTTCGCCGTCAAACCCCGTTGGAAACTCTGGATGGCGCCCTACCTGGTCGTGATGCTGGCGTTCATCACGGAAAACTCCAGCCGGAACGGCGAGGGGGTCAAGGTCGCGACCTACGTCCTCGGGGCGCTGGGCCTGGCGCGGCTGGCCTGGGTGCTGGGGCGCGAAATCCTGTCCCCGGCCAGGGATCCGAAGCACCTGGCCGGGATCACGGCCACCTCGTTCCTGCTGATGGCGATCTTCGCGACCATGATGGCCGGCGGCATCAACGCGCTGAAGTTTTCCCACTACCTGCCGCCAATGGACTACCTCCACCACGCCTCGGCCGTCCTGTTCGTCGTGGCCCTGGCGGCGCACCTGGTGACGATCCGGGACCGCCTGCCCCGGGGACCGTGGACCGCCCGCCGCCTGCTTCCGCCGCTCCTGGGCGTCCTGGTCACGACCGCCTGCATCGCCGGGTTCGAGGTGCGGAACGTGGCCGATCAGGACGCCTTCGTGACGCCGATCGAGGACCTGCAGACCCTGCCCGCACGCATGGAAATCGCCCGGCCCAGCGTCCACAGCGCCCTGACCGGGATGTACCTGCCGTCCCGGGATCGCTGGTACGAACCCCGGGCCCGCAGTTGCGGCGACGGGAGCCTCTGCCACGGGGAACTGGTCGCCCAGCACGACATTTCGGCCCACGGCCGGGCGATGACCAACGAAACGTTCAAGGCCCAACTGGCCGAGTTCATCCACCTGGAGGGCCGGGAGGCGGCGGACTACTGCCTGGCCTGCCATGCCCCCCTCGGCGTCATCCATTTCCCCGGCGACGGCTCCCGGGGGCCCGTGATCGATCCCCTGACCACGACCGAGCCCGCGTTCATCATGGGCGTGTCGTGCGTCGCCTGCCATCGGGCCGAACCCGAACGGGACCCGTCCCGGATCGGCAACGCGTCCCTGACGATCCGCCCCCTCTGGCTGGAGCCCGACCGCTACCTGGGCGAGGAAAGCCCCGACGGGAACCGCCTGCACAACACCCTGATCATCGCCGCCAACGGCGTGCACCGACGAACGTACCGCGTTCCCAGGCCGGACTGGAACGCCATCTGCGGGGCCTGCCACCTGGTCAAGCTGCCGTCCACCCTGGCCCACGACGGGGTCCCGCGGATCGCCGCCGACCACTTCCAGTCCTTCATGGATTCGCCCTTCGCGGCCGCGGGGGTGACCTGCGCGGACTGCCACCAGCAGCGGTTCAAGACCCGCCTGAACGCCTACAACACGGTCGATCACCACTACCTGGGCACGGGCGCCTCGCTGCCGTACGTCCCGGGCGACGTGTTCCCCACGCGGGAGTCCGTCGGCATCCTGGCCTTCCTGGGCGAAAGCCACGCCGCGGACGGCACGGTCCCCCAGGACCCGGATCCCCAGGTGAAGGCCCGGGCCTTCCGCAAGTTGACCGACGGCTTCCTGAACGGCATCGGCGACGTGTCGCTGCAGGCGGCGACCCCCGACGAACTGCCGGTCTGCCTGGACACGCTGGCCGCGAAGGCCGGCCGGTACGTGGTGCTGGACGAGCGGGCCCCCGGCACCGACTGGAGCACCAACGGGGGCCTGGCGCACGTGGACCTGCTGACGACGACGGTGCGGGTCGATGCGACCGCGGCCGGCGCGATCGACCTGACCGTCCGGACGGTGAACAACTGCATCGGGCACACGTTCCCGTCCGGCGGCGGGATCAAGGGCTACCTGACGGTGGAGGTCCTGGACGCCCGGGGCGCGGTCCTGGCCCGGCACGGCGGCGCGGGTCCCGACGGCCTGCCGGTGGAAGCAACCACGCTGCTGGGCACCCGAACCACGGACAAGGACGGCCAGCCGATCCGGAACCGCCGCTTCTGGAACGTGGACCGGATCGTGTACCAGCGCCTGCTGGTGCCCGGCGCGGAATCCAGCGACGCGATCCGCCTGGCGCTGCCGCAAGGCGCCGTCCCGGCCCGGGTCACGGCCGAGTGGATGTATCTGAGGCCCGAGTTCTTCCGCAACCGCGAGCGCGGCGTGGGCGATCCGGTCCCGCCCATCCGCATCGGGTATGACGAAACCGACGTTCCGCGCCAGGAGGCCCCTTCGCGATAGGAGTTCACCGTCGATGCTGACGACGCACCTGCTGCTGGCCCTTGCCACGATTCTCGTGATGTCGCTGGTCTTCGGCATGCTCTTCCGGAAGATCGGCCAACCTCCCGTCATCGGGGACATCGTGGCCGGGATCGTGCTGGGTCCTTCGGTCCTGATGGCGCTGTGGCCCGATGTCGGCGACTTCCTGTTGCCCGCGGCGGTCGGCCCGGACCTGGGGGCCGTCACCCACCTCGGCGTGATCCTCTTCATGTTCCTCGTCGGGCTGGAATTCAACTCGGAAGCGCTGCGCAGCCGCGCACGGACGATCATCGCCGTTTCGACGGCGGGCATCGTGGCGCCCTTCGCCCTGGGCGCATTGCTGGCCGTCGGGCTGTACGCCAGCGTCGCCCCGAAAGACGTCCCCCTGCCCATCTTCGCGATGTTCCTGGGCGTCGCGATGTCGGTCACGGCCTTCCCGGTCCTGGCCCGCATCCTGGCGGAACAGGGATTGACCCGCACCTCGCTGGGCACGATGGCCCTGGCCTGCGCCGCGGTGGCGGACATGGCCGCCTGGTGCCTGCTGGCCCTGGTCCTGGGCCTGGCCAACGACGCACCCCGGGATACCCTGGTCACCTTCGGGCTGGCCGTCGCCTACACGGTCGGCATGCTGGCGATCGCACGACCGCTGGTTCACCGCTGGTCCCGGCGGGTCGGGGACGACGGCCCCAGTCCCACGGTCCTTGGGGGCGTGATCCTGCTGCTCCTGCTGTCCGCGCTGGCCACCGACCAGATCGGGATCCACCCGATCATCGGGGCGTTCCTGTTCGGGATCCTGTTCCCCAGCGAGGGCAACCTGGCGCGCCTGCTCAAGGCACGGTTCGAGACGCTGGTCACGACGCTGTTCCTGCCGGTGTTCTTCGTCCATTCCGGCATGCGGACCGACCTGGGGCTGTTGTCCGGGGGGGCCGAGTGGCTGATGTGCGGCGCCATCGTCCTGGTGGCCTTCGCCGGGAAGTTCGGCGGCAGCTTCGTCGCGGCGCGATGGACGGGCCTGGACGACCGCCAGTCGGCGGCCCTGGGGGTCCTGATGAACAGCCGCGGCCTGGTGGAACTGATCGTCCTGGATATCGGCCTGGAAATGGGCATCCTGTCGCCCGTGCTGTTCACGATGATGGTCGTGATGGCCCTGGTGACCACCTTCGCGACGACACCGTTGCTGCGCCTGCTGCTCCCGGCGCGTTCGACCAGCCTCGATCGGCCCGCGCAGCCCGTGACTTGACCCCGCCCACCTCAAGTTCGATACTTTCGCCCGCCTGGGAAGCCGGGAACCTCCCTCCAGATCGGCAGCAGGGAACGCCATGGGCAACCGCAAGATGGCCAGGAGCACGCAGAGGCTGATCTCCGCGCTCTTCGGGCTGGTGTCGGTGGTCGTCTTCCTGATGTTCGGAATCATCGCGCCCGCCACGATGATCGAAAACACCGTGGACGCCCTGAACGGCGAGGGGCCCGCCCTGGTGTTCATGTTCATCGGCGCCGCGGCCTTCACCCTCAGCTTCGTGTTCCTGATCCTGCTGAACCGGCTGCGGCTGGCCATCATCCACCAGTTCGGCGGCGGCACCCAGGCCCCCGACGCCCCGGACAAGCCCGCCCGGATCTACAAGGTCGTCGGCGAACCCGGCCGGGTCGAGCGCTTCCTGCTGAAGGCGCTGATCGGCCTGTCGGTGGTGCTGTGCATCACGGGATACGGCCAGTACTCGACGGTGACAATCGAGGACCTCTACGTCCAGCTCACGTACCTCCACACGGCGTTCGGGCTGCTGACCTTCCTGCTGCTGATGCCCTACCTGTTCGTCCTGTCGCGCCGCCACTACGGCCTGAAACTGCAACTGCTGATCACCCTGTACCCGCTGATCTTCGTGATCATCCTGCAGAGCCCGGGTCCGTTGCTGGCCACCTTCATCGCGATGAACATCGTGATCCTGCCGCTGGGCATCTTCCTGCTGGCCCGGAACGAAACGCCCGGCCAGCGACGCCCCGCGCTGATCGTGGCCGGCATCGCGCTGTTCGGGTTCGTGCTGGTCACCATGACCGGATCGTTCCCGGTGGTCGATCCCATCAACCTCCGGTTTTCGTTCCGGCATCGCAACCTGCACGCCTATCTGTCGCCGATCGCGGTCCTGCTGCCGCTGTATTTCTACTGGATTTCCCGGAAGGGACGGGACCTCCCGACCATCGCGACGACGCGGCTGCTGTACGCGTGCGGCCTGCTGATCTTCGCCGGCTCCGTCGCCGGCGCGTCGATGCACTGGGTCAAGGAATTCCGCCTGGAGGATCTGCGCCAGAAATCCCAGATCCGGTCCGCCCCGCTGGTCAGCGAAACCGGGGACGATCCGGGCACGCTGCAGCCGGGCGTCCTGTCCGACGACACCTTCTGCGGGACGTGCCATCCCATCCCGATGCGCCAGTGGGCCCGCAGCATGCACGCCAATGCGGCGCGCACCGTCACGTTCCAGGCCGTCTTGACGTCGCTGGTTCAGCAGCACGGCCCCCAGATCGCGCTGGATTGCGCCGCCTGCCACGACCCCGAGGTGGCGCTGCTGAAGCGGCCGGAACTGCTGACGGACCCCGACCACCTGGCCCGCAGCCAGGGCGTCAGTTGCCGCACCTGCCACTACATGAACCTGACGGGCGAAAAAAACGCGCAGTACGGCCTGCAGATCCCCCGCAGCGATTTCTTCCCGGGCACCCTGGAGGAGCGGCGCCTGCGGATCCTGGTGGGCGTCCAGGAGCACATCAACGACGTCACCAAGCCGATCACCCGGGACGGCAAGCAGTGCTCCGCGTGCCACTCCCTGCGGGCCACCCGGAAGGGGCACGAGATGATCCCCCTGGACAACGTCACCTCCTTCGAAAAGTCGTCCTTCGGCCCGAAGGTGCGGTGCCAGCGCTGCCACATGCCCCACATCGTGAAGGACAAGCACAGTTATTCGTGGATGGATCACTCGTTCTTCGGGATCCAGCAGGAACTGTCCCAGATCGTCATCGGGCAGACCCCCGAGATGCTGGACGAAATCCGGCTGTTCGAGGAGGACACGGGGCGGTTCCTGGCGGGCGAACTGCCGGTGCTGAACCTGATGGAAGCGACGATGGACGAAACGTTCAAGTCCTACCGCTTCACGGACTACAAGTACCGCCTGCTGTCGGTCCTGGAGTCCATCAAGGTCGCCACCTACGGCAGCCATTTCTACATGTCGATCGGCCGGGCCCAGCGGAAGGGCGACAGCCTGGACCTGGTCCTGACGACCCTGAACATCAACGCCGGGCACGACTTCCCGTCCAGCCTGTTCGCGAACATCAACAACGTCTGGTTCGAACTGGCCGTGACCGACGCCGCGGGCGCCGAGGTGTTCCGATCGGGGTTCGAGCAGGACGATCTGACGCACCGGCTGGGCCGCATCGAGATCGACGGGAACGGGCAGGCGATCCAGCCGCGGGACTCCCTGAAGTACGAAACGATCATCAACAAGAAGTTCCTGGAGCCCGACAAGGAGTACGAAGACGCCTGGTCGGTCCCCCTGGGCCCGGAAGTGAAGTTCCCCCTGACGCTGACCTACAAACTGCAGTACCACCGGTACAACGACGACTTCGCGAAGTCGTTTTCGACCCCCGAAAAGGCCTGGTCGTTCCCGATCCGCACGATTTCGACGGAAACCTTCACCATCGAATCCTGCAGCCGGGAAGCGCCCGGGGACTGCACGCTGACCCCCCGCCCCGACTTCGATGAAAAGCAGTAGGGAAATTCGGGGACAGTCGTGTAGCATTGCTCGCCTTTCTGTCGCCGGGAGATGGAAGCAGTGGAGTCCCCGCGGATCTCGGTGATCATCGCCCACTCCCGGGACGTCGTCCGGCACACCCTCGATTCCCTGGCCCGCCAGACCTTCGACCACCGTGCGTTCGAGGTGTTCGTGATCGGCGGGGCCCCCGAGCACGTCACCCCCGACGCCTACGACTTCGCGGTGCGCTACTTCCGCTGCGACGACATGAACCCGTCCCGGCGGCGCAACATCGGGATCCAGGCGTCGAAGGCCGAAATCATCGCCTTCATCGACGACGACGCGACGGCTGATGACGACTGGCTGAAAAACGCCATGCGGCTGTTCGACGAGGATCCGTCCCTGGGCGTGATCGGCGGCCCGACCTTCCTGCCCCCGGGGGCGGGCCTGGGCGAGCACCTGACCTACAAGATCGGCCACGCGGGCTTCTTCGGGAACGGGCACGAAAACCTGAAGGCGGATTCCGACGTCCTGAAGAAGGTGGTCGGGTACATCACGTCCTGCAACATGCTGGTCAACCGGGCCCGCCTGTCCGTGGACAACCATTTCGAAAGCCAGATCGGCTACGGCGGTGAAGACACGCTGTTCATCTACCGGGCCGCGCACCTGCTGGGATGCCGGGTCCTGTACAGCATGTCGGTGATCGTATACCACTCGCGCAAGGCGTTCGGATTCCGCTACCTGGCGACCCGCTTCCGGTACCGGGTGAACAACGGGATGATGCTGTGGGCCCGTCCCGGCATCTACCTGGGCAACAAGCGCTTTTCCGCGGGGCTGGCCGTGGGCGGCACCCTGGTGGCAGGGGCGCTGATCCGGCCCATCCTGCTGCCGTTGATGATCGTGCTGCACCAGTTCATCTCGCTGGGCTTCGCACTGAACTATCTGAAGGAAGACTACCGGCTTACGCTGCTGTTCCCGCCGGCGCTGCTGATCCAGCACATGGTCTACTTTTGCGGCATCGTGGTCGGATTCGTATCCTTGATCCACCCGGCCCAGCGGGCGCGGGTGCGGCAAATCCGGGCGAATTTGAAATGAACGTGCTGTTCGCCATCCCCCCCTGGAGCTTCCCGGAAATCTACCCCGCGTCCATGAGCCGCGCCGGCGGCCCCCTGGGCGATCGCTTCGGGACCATCACGGGCGCCACCGAACCCCTGGGCATGCTGTACATGGCGGCGGTGCTGCGCCGCGGCGGCTTCCGGCCCGCGGTCCAGGACGGGTTCAACATGCAGCCCGCGGACTGGCTGAACGGGATCATCGACGCGCACCCCGACGTGCTGGCCCTGACCCTGTCGGCGTTCTCGTGGGGCAAGGTGCAGCCGTTGATCCCCCGGATCCGGGAGGCCCTGCCCGACCTGACGATCGTCCTGGGCGGCCCCTACCCGACCGCGGTGGGCCCGAAGGCGCTGGAATCGATGCCCCAGGCCGATTTCGTCGTGCAGGGACCCGGCGAGACCGCGATGCTGGCCCTGTGCCAGCGGCTGGCGGCCGGCACCGACGTGTCGGGCATCCCCGGCCTGTGCTGGCGCCACGAAGGCGGGATCGGCTGCACCCCCAAGGGCCCCGTCCCCGTGCTGGACGACCTGCCCTTCCCGGCCCGCGACCTGGTGGACATGTCGAAGTACCGCCCCTCGGTGGGCTTCTACAACCGCCTGCCCAGCGCCTCGGTCATCACGACCCGGGGGTGCCCGCGCAACTGCAGTTTCTGCGTGTCCGACTCGCGCATCGCCTACCGCAGCGTCCCCAGCGTGCTGGCGGAAATCGAGGAGTGCGCGGTCCGGTACGGCGTGCGGCACATCGTGTTCTGGGACGAGGACATCGCGATCCGGCGGGACCGCTTGCTGGAACTGTGCGAAGGCCTGGCCCGGGCGAAACACAAGGTCACCTGGTGCGCCAGCATGACCATCGACGAGGTGCGGCCGGACGTCCTGAAGGCGATGAAGCGGGCCGGCTGCTGGAAGATCCTGTTCGGCCTGGAGTCGGGCGTTCCGAAGAACCTGGCGACGTGCAACAAGAACCTGGACCCGGCGATGGTCCGCAGCCAGTTGGCGCTGGTCCGCGCCGCGGGCATCGAGTCCTTCGCGACCTTCATGTTCGGCATCCCCGGGGAAACGCGGGCCGAGGCCGAGGAAACGATCCGGTTCGCAACCAGCCTGCCGCTGGACTACGCGCTGTTCCTGAACTTCACGCCGTTCCCCGGGACCGGCTTCTACGACCACATCGAGGACCACGGGACCTTCCAGGGCGTCTGGTCCACCCAGGCGATTTCCTTCGTCCCGCACTCGATGACCCTGGACGACCTGAAGGAACTGCGGGTGCTGGCGTACCGGCGCTTCTACCTGCGCCCGTCGTACATCCTGCGCCGCGCCCTGACGATGCGGAGCCCCGAGGACGTCCTGCGCAACCTGAAGGGACTGGCCGCCACGCTGGGCATGAAGACCGAGGGGATCATCTAGGCGTCCCACCCGCCTGCCCGCGCTTCGTTGAACTTCTGGCATCGATGACGGACAATGCCGCGACCGTCGCGCCCCGTGAACTCCAGCGGTGACCGGTAGGCCATGAAGATCCTGTTCCTCGTCCCCTCGTGGACCGACGACTTCGGGATCCTCTCGAGGCTGGCCCACCTGAAGTATTCCCAGCCGCCCCTGGGGCCGTTGTACCTGGCGGGGCTGGCCCGGGAGGCCGGCCACGAGGTCCGCTTCCATGACGGCGACGCGGAAGGGTTCCTGCCCGAGGAACTGGCCCCGCGGATGGTCGGCGAGGGATACGACCTGGTGGCCCTGTCGGCGACGTCGCCCGTGGTCCACAAGGCCCTGCACTTCGCCCGGGTGTTCAAGGCCCTGTCGCCCGCCACCCCGATCGTCCTGGGGGGCGAGCACTGCAACATCTTCAAGGACAAGGCGCTGACCCCGGAACTGGACTACGTGTTCCATGGCGAGGTCGCCCACAATTTCATCGAGTTCCTGACCGCCCTCCAGGGGGACCGGGACGTGTCCGGGATCCGTGGGCTGTGCTACTGGAACAACGGGATCCCCGTGCTGAACCCGGCCCTGGAAGCGCCGAACGACCTGGACCACCTGCCCTTCCCGGCCATGGACATCCTGAACCTCGACAACTACCAGATGTTCTTCGCCCGGTACCCGAAGCGCCGGTTCCTTCCCATGCTGGCCTCCATGGGCTGCCCGTTCCAGTGCGTGTTCTGCAGCGAGCCCCTGACCAGCCCCAAGCTGCGCTTCCGGTCGCCCCGGAACATCTTCGACGAAATGAAGAAGTGGTCCACGGAACTGGGCGTCCACCACTTCGCGTTCGTGGATTCCAACCTGACGTTGAACCGGCGGCAGGTCCTGGAACTGTGCGACCTGATCATCGACAGCGGGCTGCCGCTGACCTTCGAGGGATGGACGCGCGCGAACCTGGTGACGCGGGACCTGCTGGTGACGATGCGGAAGGCCGGCCTGATCCGCCTGTCCTTCGGCATCGAAAGCGGCGATCCGGAGGTCCTGGACCTGATCCAGAAGCGGGTGTCCCTGGACGAGATGCTGACCGCCTTCCGGTGGTGCGGGGAAATCGGCATCGAGCCCATGTGTTCCGTCATGCTGGGCCTGCCCGGCGAAAGCCGCGCGTCGATCCTGCGGACGATCCGGTTCGTCCGGGGCATCCCGGAACTGCTCTATACCAACTTCTCGATCGCCAACCCCTACCCGGGAACGGTCCTGCTGGAGTGGGCGCGGGAGGGCCGGCACGGGTTGCGGCTGCTCAGCGAGGACCTGTCGCAGTTCGCGCGCTATGAAAAGCTGCCCACGATGTCCGTGAACGAACTGCAGCCCGCGGACCTCCTGCGCCTGCAGAAGTTCGGCCTGGTCTGGATCCACTTCACCCCGAAGCGGATGTGGTACATCTGGCGGAAGATCGGGTTTTCCATGGCCTTCCTGCTGTTCGTCAACCTCGTCAAAAGCCTCGTGTTCCGGGGCGGGAAAGCGCGATGACGCCGCCGCAGAAGATGGGGAAGAAGCAGATCACCTGGCTGGTCCTGCGCGCCCTGACCGATTTCGCCATCATCTTCGGCACCCTGCTGTGGCTGACCGGGATGCCCCTGGGCTTCCCGTTCGCCGCGACGGTCGCCGTGCTGCTGATCTGGGAAAAGCGGCGCCTGTTCTGGCCGGCCCGGGTGCTGTACATCGGGTTCTGCTTCATGTTCGTCGACACCGTCATCCTGGGCATGTGGCCCCTGTGGTGCGTGTCGAAATGGATGACCGTCGTATCCATCGTCCTGGTGCCCGTGTCGCACTGGACGCTGCTGTGGAAGATGCCCTACTCGGTGCGGCGGGTCACCTACAGCTTCCTGCCGGCGCTGCTGGCGATGGGGATCACGCTGGGCATCGCGAACGCGCCCTCCGACGCGGAGGAGTGCGCCGTCGTGTCCGGGGATCCGCGCCTGGAAACGCTGGTCGATTTGAACTCCCTGCCGGAAAAACGGGGCCTGCCGCGCTACCTGGTGCGCCGGGAAAACATGGGCGACCTGGTCGTCACGTACCGCGGCAACTACAACATCCACGGCATCCGGTCCTTCGCGGACCACGTGGACCTGAAGACCGGGAAGATCACGGCGATCCCCGGCGTGGTGACGGAAGCCATCGGCGCCTACTACGACCCGCCGCGCCGGCAGTTGATCCTGATCGGCGTGGACCACGACGACCGGGAGCACCCGAAGACGATCACCGTGCTGGACCAGGACTTCAACCTGGTGACGCGACGGGACTTTCCCGGCAGCGGGGACGACTACGCTGCCTATATGATGGAGCACGAGGGCCTGATCGCGATCCAGGCCGACGGGCTGTACTGGCTGGACCCGGAAACCCTGGAAGTGGCGAAGGATTCGGGCGGCTGCCTGAACGCCCCCCTGCGGAAGGAATGCCGGTTGATGTGCGAAACCGGGTTCATCGAAATGGGCCCGGACAAGTTCTTCCTGTCGGGCGGCGGCAATCCCCTCATCACCCAGTTGTCCGGCGGGAACGGCCTGTGCTCGTGCAACCTCAAGACCCGCGAGGTCGAAACCTGGAAGGTCCCCCTGGGCGGCGCCTGGGATTCGGTCTTCGTCCCGGAAAAGAACGAGGTCCTGGCGACCTCCTTCTGGCGGGACAAGATCTGGGTCATCCCGATGGCAGGTGATGCGCCGGCCCGGACGCTGGAACTGGGCCCCTGCCTGCGGCCGGTCGCCTGGGATTCGAAGCTGGACGTGGGCTACACGGCCGAATGCTTCAGCGGATACATGCTGACGTTCAACGAAACGACCGGCGAAATCCTGGACCGCCGCTTCATCGGGCGCAATTCGCGGAAGATCTACGTGTTCGAGGACCTGGGCACCATCATCCTGTCGGGCTGCGGCGTGTACCGGCTGCGGCCCGCGCCCCCCTGATCAGGGCGCCGGACGCAGCGCGCGACCGGCTTCGCCCACCAGCACCGCGGGCACCGGCGTCGCGATGCCCCGTTCCCGGTTGCGGTAGAACTCGGGCCGCAGGAAGTACCAGCGGGCGAACACGCGGGTCGGGGCGGAATCCACGGGAAACGACACGTCGACGATGTCGGTCTGTGGCACGCCCGGGGCCAGGGACCGGCTGTACACGACCCGGGTCGCATCCCGGAACCACCGGTCGGCGATGACGTTTCCCGCCGCATCGGCCACCCGGGCCCCCAGCACGGTCGGCAGCAGGATGGGCAGGTTCAGTGGGGCGCCAGAAAAAATCGCGCGGCCCCAGGGCAACGCCGTGAATCGGCACCCGGTCCGCCAGTGCCAGTTTGGCAATGGTCTGAACAGCAGGTCGGTCGCGGTTCGCTGTGTCCCAGACTTCGACCGTGCGCGGGAAACGGTCGTGCGTCGTCA